>AWOE01000001.1:0-2622 GCA_000494145.1 Candidatus Calditenuaceae archaeon JGI OTU-1
CGAGAACGAACCGTTCTTCTCGAAAATCTCGAGAATTATCACGGATATCGGACGCACAGTATCAGCATTTGGTGGAATCCACGGATTCTAATCCCGATGAAGGAACGGAGATGCGGGATACAGCAGATAAAGCCCATTCCACGAAATTTATTAAATACAAGTATCGCCATGTCGAAAATGCTATGGTATTCGATACGCCGTTCGGCATAACGGCCATCGGAATCGTCGTCTTCCTGCTGACCTATTGGGGGTACAGCCGCTGGGTAGACAGGAGGGTCTGGGCACCGGACCCGAAGAGGCCGACGCCTGCGCACATGTACATGGACGGGGTCGAGTTCTTTCCGGTGTCTAGGTACGTGCTATACGGCTTCCAGTGGAACAGCATCGCTGCCCTCGGGCCGATCCTCGGTCCAGGCATCGCCCTGACCTTCGGGTGGCTGCCGGCCTTCCTGTGGATNATCTTCGCTGCGTTGCTGATCGGTTGGGTCCAGGACTACAGCGCCATGTTCCTCTCGGTAAGGAAGGAGGGCAGGTCCTTCGGTCCTCTCGCCTACGAGATGTTAGGACCGACGCCGAGGAGGTTGCTGTTGGGGTTCCTGCTCTTCTACCTGCTGCTGATCAACGCGGCCTTCCTCTTCGTCGTCGCCACGGTGATCGACGCGTTCGCCGGAGCATTCTGGACTCTTGTGGTGCTGGTGATAGCCGCCTTGATCACAGGCCACCTGCTCTTCAGGGTCAGGATGCCCGTCGTGCAGGTGACGCTGATAGCGGTTGTCCTGTTGGCAATCGGAGTTGCAATAGGTGTGATCTTCAACTGGCCTCCGCNCGGAACCCTCGGAACCGCACCGTACACCCTGTGGTACGTTCCGCTGATAGCGCTGCTGGTCGCAGGGGCCCTGCTTCCGATGCCGAGGCTCGTGACGCCGATGAACTACATCGCATATTACACTCTGTTCCCTGCTGTCCTGATGCTGGCGGCCGGAGCCCTCGCCTCGATCTTCACCGGCNTTNAGNTTCAGGCACCTGNCTTCANGAGCTTCTNCGNNNCCTTCNNGACCGGTCCGCTCTGGCCGGCGCTCTTCGTCAGCATCGCGTGCGGNGCGATCTCCGGCTGGCACAGTCTCGTCAGCACAGGGCTGACCAGCAAGCAGATCGACGCTGAGACGGACGTCAGGCCGGTCGGTGCTGGCGCGATGCTGAGCGAGAACCTGGTCGGGTTGACCGCNCTCGCCGCCTGGATCGTCCTCGCGCCGGGTACCNNTNTCNNGCCNGCCAACTTCGTCAGNGGTGCCGTTACGCTCGTGAGCCCGTTNTTCGGCGGAGAGGCAGTGGCGCCGACGCTTTCCATATTCTACGCCAGCTACATGGCAGGAATGGCCGTNACGATCCTCACGATCCTCGGAAGGTTCTGGAGGGTCACGATGGCTGAGGTCTTCTCGGGGACCTCCCTCAGCTTCCTNGGGAACAGGTACGTCGCCACGGTGTTGGGCTTCGTCCTGCCGGTGGCCTTCGTCTTAACCGGCAGCTGGATCAACATATGGCTCTACTTCGGAGGGACGAACCAGCTCCTCGCGGGCTTCGCGCTGCTGATCGTGGGCCTCTACTTGTTCTCCCTCAGGAAGTTCCACTGGTACAGCACCATCCCGGGGATCTTCATGATGATAACGACCCTCGCGGCGATCGCTTGGCAGACGTACGTCTTCGCGACAGCCACCGCGACCCCGGTCGNGATCAGGGACGGAAGGACCGNGCCATTCTTCCTGCAGCAGGGGCCCCTATTGCAGCTCGGAGGACCAGCGGCCGTCGCAGGCGTCAACGCCTTCTCGACGGTGATGGGCGCGATAATGTTCGTCATCGGCGTCATGATGGCGATCTACTTCCTGAGGGCCTTCGCCAGGTACGCCAGGCAGCCGCAGCCTTCCCAAGCGTGACTTCATGCAGTAACACACTCTTACCTCAAAATTTTTTAGTTGCTCTCCAATTTCTGCTCTTGTGGGCGAGGAGAAGGCAGGGGGACTTCTCGGTAAGCTGAGAAGAGCGATAGGCGAGACGATGTACGGCGCGGCACTGCACGGCCAGGTCTCCGCCGTCCTGAAGACCAGGATGTACATCGAGCACATGTTCATCCTGATGATACTGGGTGACATGCTGGGGTTCCCGATACTCCCGCCCTACTACTCGCTCAGGCTCCTGCCCTACGCGGTCCCCAACGTTCAGACCTGGAAGCACAGGTTCTACCGGGAGAGGGACTTCACCGACGTCATCTACGGGTGATAGATGGTGGTCTGGGGTCTCAGGGAGATCGTCCTCGATGACGGCGTCAGGATGGTGATATTCGCGGGCAAAGGAGGCTTGGGGAAGACGACCAGCAGCGCGGCCCTCGCATACGCCGCAGCTATGGAGGGGAAGAGGGTTCTCTGCTTCAGCACGGACCCCCAGGCAAGCCTCAGCGACATCTTCGAGAGGGACATCTTCGGTAAGGGCGAGGTCGAGGTGGCACCGAACCTCTNCGTGGTCGAGATCGACGCTGACGCAAAGATCAACGCCTACATCCAAGAGGTGAAGCGGAGGATCAAGGAGAAGTACATGATGGAGCAGATACCGCCGGAGATAGAAGCGTAC
>AWOE01000001.1:2627-2745 GCA_000494145.1 Candidatus Calditenuaceae archaeon JGI OTU-1
CCNNTACGTGGTCGAGATCGACGCTGACGCAAAGATCAACGCCTACATCCANGAGGTGAAGCGGAGGATCAAGGAGAAGTACATGATGGAGCAGATACCGCCGGAGATAGAAGCGTAC
>AWOE01000001.1:2750-4133 GCA_000494145.1 Candidatus Calditenuaceae archaeon JGI OTU-1
CCNNTACGTGGTCGAGATCGACGCTGACGCAAAGATCAACGCCTACATCCANGAGGTGAAGCGGAGGATCAAGGAGAAGTACATGATGGAGCAGATACCGCCGGAGATAGAAGCGTACATAGACAGCTCGGTCGCGGAGCCAGCCATGTACGAGTCGGCGACTTACGACGCGATGGCCGATTACGTCGCGAGGGGCGAGTACGACCTCTACGTCTTCGACATGCCTCCCTTCGGGCACGGAATCAGGATGCTGACGATGGCCGACGTGCTGACGAGCTGGGTCGAGAAGTTGACGGAGGTGAGGGAGAAGGCGAAGGAGTACGACGAGATAGTGAAGAAGCTGAAGGGCGAGCGGCTCGTCAAGGAGGACGAGATACTGAACGAGCTCTACGAGATCCGGAAGAAGCTGACGACCTTCACCGACGTGATGAGGGACAGGAGCAAGTCGGCCTTCTTCATGGTGATGACGCCGGAGGCGATGTCGGTCTACGACACGGAGAAGGCGCTGGAGTCCTTCAGGTCCATCGGCATCAAGCCGGCCGGGGTGGTGCTGAACAAGGTCCTTCCGAAGGAGATGGCCGACAACCCGTCGCCGTACATCAGGAACAGGTACAGGCAGCAGCAGGAGGTCCTCAAACTGATCCTCGAGAAGTTCGGCGACCTCGTCGTGGCGGCGATACCCATGTTCCCGAGGGAGCCGAAGGGNCTGGAGGGGATAAGGGAGGTNGCCAAGCACTTANTCGACGGGGTGACGAGGATATGGTGAGCTCCGGAGGCCCGATAGTAGGAGGCAGGAGGTTCGTCTTCGTAGGCGGAAAGGGAGGCGTGGGGAAGACCGTGATAGCCGCGGCCCTCGCCCTGGAAGCCTCGCAGCACGGAAAGAGGGTCCTGCTCGCGAGCCTCAACCCCGTTCACTCCCTCTCCAGCCTCTTCGACCAGGACTTCTCGGGCGGTACGATCAAACCGGTCAGGGGAGCGCAGGGGCTCGACGCGATCGAGGTCGAGATCGAGGACATCGTGAACCAGTACAAGAGCAGGATCACCGCNAGGCTGAGGGAGTTCTTCAAGTGGGCAGAGGTCCCGATAAACCCGGAGCCTTTCATCGAGGTCGCCACCACGAACCCCGCCTTCCACGAGTCGGCNATGTTCGACAAGGTGATGGACATAGTGCTGGAGATGGGAGGGAAGTACGACCTCGTGGTCTTCGACACGGCNGCNGTGGCTAACGCTGTGAGGCTGATCGGCCTCAGCAAACTCTACGGCCTCTGGCTCGCNAGGATGATCCAGTCGAGGAGGGAGGCGATGGAGTACAGGCTGAAGCTCTCGTTCAGGAAGGAGAAGGTGATGGAGGAGATAAAGAGGGATCCGGTGATAGCTGATCTG
>AWOE01000002.1 GCA_000494145.1 Candidatus Calditenuaceae archaeon JGI OTU-1
GAACAACGTTATCGACGCCTCCGACGCCTCGACCGATCCCAGCGGTTACCTGACCGCGAAGATGGAGGAGCAGCGGGGTTACCTCAAGTTGATCGAGGAGAAGCTCGGCAGGCTCGTGATCGGTTACGTCCGCTCGTTCCCCTCCGAGGTGAGGGGGCTCGAGGCCCTGAGGGACGTGATCAGGGATCTGAGGAGCTACACTCCACCGATCCCCGCGTGAAAGGNGGGCCTTGAGGAGGAAGTTCGAGCTCTTCACCGGCAACCTCCTGATGGGGACCTACACCTTCGTCACCCTCACGCTCCCGGAGGGCTGGCTCATCCAGAGCAGCAGGAACCCGCCGGACGTGTACTACATGGGGGAGGTGGGAGGGAGGCGTTGGATCCTGGAGGGCTACGCGCACTACTACCTNGCGAACCAGGTGACCGGTGAGAGCTACGACCTCCTCGTCGAGGTGAAGAAGGGGAGGGGCAGGACGGAGAGGCGGCTCGGGGAACAGGACAGGCTGGCCTACCTCGCAGGACACAGGGCCATCGTCACGGTCCGCTCCTTCGCCAGAGGGCTCTTGAGGAAGGAGCCGGTGACCGAGCACGAGATAAGGACGTANTGCGACGTNACGAACCGCAGGATCTCCATCCAGATCGCGTCGCCGTCCAAGTTGCCGGAGGAGGTCCTCGAGGCCCTTCTCGATTCCGAGTGTCACTGATGGAACGAAGAGAGCCTTTTTGNCCCCTCCACCCACCTCTCACCCGATGCAGGTCGACGAGTCGACGGTCCTTCTGGCGCTGATCGTCGCGATAACGGCGTCGATCGTAGCGGGTAACGTCTTGGGGAGGAGGAAGGTCGATTCGGTCACGGCGCGGCTGGTCGGGGCCCTCAGAGGTCTCGGTGCGGAGGTCAGGGCCGTCCGGAGGACGTCTTCGATGGCGCTGGTATCGGGGAGGGATCTGGGCGATCTGGAGGAGTTCTCGGCCCTCGTAGGTCTCGTTCCGAGGGCGAACGTCCTCGGCTACATCGNAGCGCGCCTCGCAGGTAGGAGGGACCTCGTGATGCTGAGGGGTTCGTTGAAGAGNCCNCCNAAGAGGAGCGTTGCGCTGCTGAGGAAGGGGACCTCNGCGGTCAGGGGGGCGAGGGCGTGGGGANNGTCGGTGACCGAGGTCGGCGAGTTCCTGATGGCCTGCGACGGTTCCCCGCCCGAGCTGGACNNGGACGTCGTCGACGTCCTCTCCGGTACCTCGGTGCTGCTCTTGGCGATGAGGCCCGAGCTGCCCCACTTCTACGCCTACATCGAGCTGGGACCGAAACTCGAGGCGTCCCTTGAGGCGGCGATCCGGGCGGTGAAGCCCATACGGAACGCCCTCTCGTGACCCGCCTACGGCCCCTTTCCCGGGTCACTGGGCTCGACGCCGTCCGGCAACCCTTCCTNNCCGGCGGCCTCGATGCGGGCTCGGCAGCCTCCCGCTCTCCACTAAATCACCTATTACCTCGTCCTGAGCACGCTCATCGGATGGGCCGGGTCGTAGACGACGAGACGGGTTCGATGNTGGTGGGGCTCGCGAGGAGGAGCATCGAGCTGGCCCTTCAGGGCGNGGAACCGGAGTCCCTCCTTAAGGACGTCAGGAGGACGGGGTTGAGGAGAGGGGTCTTCGTGACGCTCAACGAGTTCCCCTCCATGGAGCTCAGGGGCTGCATCGGCTTCCCGAGGCCGGTCGACGACCTGGAGGTCCTCACGGTCAGGGCTGCCTTAGCGGCGGCCTTCGAGGACCCGAGGTTCGAGCCGGTCAGGGACCTGGAGGAGATGGACCGGCTGGTGGTGGAGGTGAGCGTCCTGACGGAGCCGGAGCCGATCGAGGTCGAGGACAGGCGAAAGCTCCCCGAGGAGGTCGAGGTCGGGAGGCACGGTCTGATCATCGAGCTCGGCAACAGGGCAGGCCTCCTGCTCCCCCAGGTACCCGTCGAGTACGGGTGGGACGCCGAGGAGTTCCTGGTGAACCTCTGCTTCAAGGCNGGCCTCGGGCCGACCGAGTGGCTCAACCCGAGGGCGAGGATATTCAGGTTTGAGGCCGAGGTCTTCGCCGAGGAGAGGCCGAGGGGCCCTGTGAGGAGGGTCGAGCTGGGAGCCTGCAGGGTCTGAGGAGAGGGTAGGGCGGTGAGGGTCCACGTCGCCGTCTGCGGGATAGGCTTCGGTCACGCCTCCCGGTCCCTCCCCATCGTCAGGCGGCTCCTTGCGAGGGGCCACGACATAACCGTCTCCTCCTACGGCGACGGCCTCTCCTACCTCACCGCATCGGGGGTCGAGGTGAACGCGGTGGCCGGAGTCGATTACGGCAGGTCTCCGGAGGGCGGTGTGAGCGTCAAGTGGACGGTCCTAAGGAACGTCCTCCTGCCCCTCAGGGTCTCGCGGCAGGTCCTGCAAGAGATGGCGCTGATCGAGCGCTGGAGGCCCGAGGTGGTGCTCTCCGACACGAGGGCGTCGGCCGTCATCGCCGCGAGGCTCCTCGGGGTCCCGGTCCTGACGATGCTGAACCAGTACAGGACAGCGATAGGTCACCGGAAACATCCGAGGGCGGTAGAGGTCGCCAACGCGCTGATCGACCTGGTCCCGAGGGTCTGGAACCTCTCCGAGAGGGTGCTGGTGGCCGACTACCCTCCTCCCCACACCATCTCGTCGAGGAACCTCTCGCTCAGGAAGTCGGAGGCTCGGAAGGTCGAGTTCGTCGGCC
>AWOE01000003.1 GCA_000494145.1 Candidatus Calditenuaceae archaeon JGI OTU-1
GAGCTCGGCAACAGGGCAGGCCTCCTGCTCCCCCAGGTACCCGTCGAGTACGGGTGGGACGCCGAGGAGTTCCTGGTGAACCTCTGCTTCAAGGCCGGCCTCGGGCCGACCGAGTGGCTCAACCCGAGGGCGAGGATATTCAGGTTTGAGGCCGAGGTCTTCGCCGAGGAGAGGCCGAGGGGCCCTGTGAGGAGGGTCGAGCTGGGAGCCTGCAGGGTCTGAGGAGAGGGTAGGGCGGTGAGGGTCCACGTCGCCGTCTGCGGGATAGGCTTCGGTCACGCCTCCCGGTCCCTCCCCATCGTCAGGCGGCTCCTTGCGAGGGGCCACGACATAACCGTCTCCTCCTACGGCGACGGCCTCTCCTACCTCACCGCATCGGGGGTCGAGGTGAACGCGGTGGCCGGAGTCGATTACGGCAGGTCTCCGGAGGGCGGTGTGAGCGTCAAGTGGACGGTCCTAAGGAACGTCCTCCTGCCCCTCAGGGTCTCGCGGCAGGTCCTGCAAGAGATGGCGCTGATCGAGCGCTGGAGGCCCGAGGTGGTGCTCTCCGACACGAGGGCGTCGGCCGTCATCGCCGCGAGGCTCCTCGGGGTCCCGGTCCTGACGATGCTGAACCAGTACAGGACAGCGATAGGTCACCGGAAACATCCGAGGGCGGTAGAGGTCGCCAACGCGCTGATCGACCTGGTCCCGAGGGTCTGGAACCTCTCCGAGAGGGTGCTGGTGGCCGACTACCCTCCTCCCCACACCATCTCGTCGAGGAACCTCTCGCTCAGGAAGTCGGAGGCTCGGAAGGTCGAGTTCGTCGGCCCGGTCTTAGGCGTGGAGAGGGAAGAATACCCGGAGCGGGAGGAGGCGAAGAGGGCGCTCGGCTTCAGGCCCGATGAGCCCCTGGTCTGCGTCCTGACCACAGGCCCCTCTTCCGAGAGATGGGCCTTCAGGGAGAAGGTGATGGAGGCCTTGGGGGGCATCGGCGACCTGCAGGTCCTCTTCTCCTTGGGTGAGCCGGGTTCGGGCGNGAAACGGGTGAGAGGAAGGCACCTGATCGTTCCCTGGCTCGAGGACGAACACCTGGCCCTCTCGGCCGCCGACGTCGTNATCTCNAGGGCAGGGCAGACGACGGTCCTGAAGTCCATAGCCTTCGGTTGCAGGATGGTCCTGATGCCGGTGCCGGACCACGCGGAGCAGGTGGGCAACGCCNNCTCNGCTGCCTCGAAGGGCCTCGCGGTTGTGGTCGACCAGAGGGAGCTCACCCCNGANTCCCTGAGGTCTGCGGTCCTGAAGGCGCTGGAACTCGACGGGGCTCCCTTCGGTTTCTACGCTGAGCTGACGCGGAGCCTCGGAGGGCTCGGCAGGGTCCTGGAGCTGGTCGAGTCGATCGGCCGGCGTGGTGGTGCTTGAAGAGGTTCAGGTACAAGGTGCTGGGAGAGGCTGTCCTCCTCAAGCTCGGGCCCGGAGACGACGCGCAGGAGGCCCTCGGCTTCGTCGAGTCCCGTCACCCGAGAGCGAGGTGGGTCCTGGCCTACGAGGGCGTCTGGGGTCCTCTCAGGAAGCCGAGGGTCAGGCTTCTGAAGGGCGAGGAGCCGGTGGTGACCGTCTACCGGGAGGGAGGGGTCGAGTACGAGCTCGACGCTGCGAGCCTGATGCTCTCGCTGGGCAACAAGTTCGAGCGGTTCAGGATGGCCGCGACCGTCAGGAGCTGGGAGACCGTGGTCGACATGTTCGCCGGCGTGGGCCAGTTCACCGTCCCGATAGCGGTCCACGCAAGACCCGTCAAGGTCCACAGCGTCGAGCTCAACCCCGAAGCCTACGAGTTCCTGGTGAGGAACGTGAGGCGGAACCGCGTCGAGGNNNTCGTGGTGCCCTACCTCGGAGACTGCAGGGAGGTGACCNNCGAGCTCGGTCAGGTGGCCGACAGGGTGATCATGGGGTACTTCGGAGGGACGCTGGATTTCCTNCNCCANGCNCTCTCGGTGCTGAGGCGAGGAGGAGGCGTGATACACGTCCACGAGGTAGTGAGGTCGGAGGAGGTGGAGGCTTTCGCCGGGCAGGTCGTGAGGAGGGCGGAGGAGCTNGGCTACAGGGCCGTNCCCGTCNNGNTCAGGACCGTGAAGACCTACTCNCCCGATGAGGTCCANGTGGTCGTCGACGTCNTNGCGGTCAGGTCCCGGCGATGATCAAGGCGTTGAGCCTTATCAGCGAAGAGAGGAGCCTGTCCAACACGGCCAGCATGCCGTCGACCTCGCGGTGCGTGCCGCTCTTCCGGAGCTCCCTGACCTCTCTCCTCAAGCCCATCAGNCCTTCCTGGGCGCTGGTCGAGAGGAGGTCTGCCACGTGAAGGCTCAGGTTCTCGATGAGGCGNTCCAAGGAGNCCAGAGAGTCCTGCGACCAATTGCCCGAGGCCAGCAGCTCGCCCACCGTCGAGACCAGATCCCTCATCCTGACGGCTACCTCCACCATCAGCGGCATCGCGTA
>AWOE01000004.1 GCA_000494145.1 Candidatus Calditenuaceae archaeon JGI OTU-1
CCAGAGAGTCCTGCGACCAATTGCCCGAGGCCAGCAGCTCGCCCACCGTCGAGACCAGATCCCTCATCCTGACGGCTACCTCCACCATCAGCGGCATCGCGTAGTGTGGCATGGTGCCCTCCGGTGAAGAGAGGAGAGAAGAGACGTACCGGACCAGAGCCGACCCGTAGCCCCTGGAATCCCGGAGCATCTCATCGAGCTCCTCTCGCTTCGCTTTGGGTCCCCCTGACCCGGCGAACCTGAGCGTCCTCACCAGNGCCTGCAGGAGGATCGAGACCGCCTGCTCGAAGGACTTGAAGGGTACCTCTGAGATCTCAACCGAGACGACGCCCTCCGACTGCTGGCTGACGAAGACGCCCTGCAGCTCCTCCCTCAACCTCCTCAGGACGTTCCTGAGGTCTTCGCCCATCCCCGACCTGCAGGATATCGTGACCGAGGAGCAGCCCAGCTCGTAGCACGCCGTAACGAGCTCCCCGACCTGCTCGGCCGTCAAGGTCTCGACCGTCATCGAGAGCTCGAGCTTCCTCCTGCCAGTCGGATAGACCCTGAGCAGCCCGGGCTCGTAGACCACCGTNACGCCCATCCCCTTCTTCAGCCCCGAAGCCTCNACCCATTCCTTGGGGAGAGTCAAGACGTACGAGCTTCCCCTCAGCTGCTGGACCTTCCTCTCCTCCACCCTCGGCATCCATGATGCAGTATTCTATAGGAAATATAGAATTTGCTGTAACGGCGCGGTTTGGAGCCCTGTTTCCACTGGAGCCAGGTGCGGTTGAACGGTGGTCAGAGCGGTACGGGCAAATCCCTAACCCAAAAAATCAGGGGTCTCCGGTCGGGCCGGTCAGAACTCCTCCTCTTCCTCCCACTCTTCCTCCTCTTCCTCCCATTCCTCCTCGAAGTCCTCTTCCTCCTCCCACTCCTCCTCTTCCCATTCCTCTTCCTCTTCCGAGAAGGTCAAGGGCAGCACGGTAGGGGAGTCCTCGGCTTTCTTATAAAGTTCCGCGGGGCCGGAGACGATAAGGTCGTCTCCCCGGAATACCTCGACCACATCCGCACCTCGGTGGGCGCGCTGGCCGGCCGCGTCGTGAACAGCACGGCAGCAGCGAGCTGGCCTCAGCGGAAAACGCGCTGGTCTACTGTTGTTATGGTGAGCCGAAGATAGCATAAGAGCCNGACAGCGGACCTCTCAGCCCGACAGATACCTCTCTTCTATTCCCTTGTACCCGACCCTCTCCAGCTCCTCGGCGAGTTCGGGACCTCCGCTGATGACGATCCTTCCGTCGTACATCACGTGGACGTGGTCCGGCCTGAGGTAGTTNAGGATCCTGGCGTAGTGGGTTATCACGAGGACGCCTATGTCCCTCTCCGTTACGGCCTTCTTCACCGCCGCGGCCACGACCTTGACGCTGTCGATGTCGAGCCCCGAATCGGTCTCGTCGAGGATCGCGATCTTTGGCGATAGCGTGACCATCTGCACTATCTCCGACCTCTTCTTCTCCCCGCCCGAGAAACCCTCGTTCAGGTAGCGCCTTGTGAAGGAGTCGTCGAGCTGGAGGAGCCTGAAGTTCTCCACGAGGCGACGGTGGAACTCGGAGGGCGAGACCTTCTTACCCTCCTCTCCGTAAATGTGGAGGAAGGCCTTCCTCAGGAAGTTCGCCATCGTGANACCNGATATCTCGATCGGGTACTGGAAGGCGAGGAAGAGNCCCTTCTTCGCCCTCTGGTCAGGTGTCAGGTCGAGGATGCTCTCGCCGTCGAGCAGGATGTCGCCCCGCTCCACCGTGTACTTCGGATGGCCCATGATCACGTAAGCGGCCGTGCTCTTGCCGGAGCCGTTGGGGCCCATCAGCGCGTGTATCTCTCCCCGTCCCACCCTGAGGTTCAACCCCTTCAGTATCGTCTTTCCCTCCGTTCCTGCCCAAAGGTCGACGACCTCCAGCCTCATGCCTCCACGACCNCCTACCCAGCGCGTATTAACCGTCACACGTCAACCCGTGGCGCGGTCACTCCTCCTCCAGCTTCCCCTCNTCNCCCCAGAGCTCCCTCTTCAGGAGGTCCCTCACGGCCGCCCTGAGGATTGCCGACCTGCTCGGATAAAGGCCGCGTCTGACGAGCTCGTCCATCCCCTCAATCAGCGCCTCCGGGAGCTTGACGCTGATCAGCTTCAAACCGGTTGAGAGGATTCCCGTCCCGGATATGAGCATTTGCCGGTTGACCGGTGAACGGGATATAGCGTGGCCTTTCGGGAGGGCGGGTCCGACGGTCATGGAGGACCAAGGGTCGCGCGGAGCCCTTCGCAACGAACATCTTATTAAACACCGGATGATAGAAGATGGACGAAGCATGGACATCAAGACGGAGCTGACGGTCCTAAGGAGGACGGGGAAGTTCGTGCTGGGCTTCAGGCAATCCTACCTCGCGATGCTGAGGAGGGAGTCGAAGGTGGTGCTGGTGGCGAAGGACTGTCCGGAGAAGTTCAGAAGGGAGCTGAGCACGGCGTCCAGGATGACCGGCGTTGAGGTGATCGAGACGGGCCTGAGCTCCCTCGAGCTGGGGAGGCTGCTGGGGAAGCCGTTCCACGCCTCGACCATAGCGGTCTTGGATCCGGGGACGTCTTCGCTCGGCAAGGGAGGATGAGGTCATGTCCTCCAGCAGGGGAGGACTGAAGATAACGGAGAAGGAGTGGAGGTACATAGCGATCTTCGAGCAGCTGACCAACACCGACGTCATCGATTACGTCGAGCTGGACGACCTCGTGGTCTTCGTGGTCAGGAAGGGTGAGGTCGGGAAGGCTGTGGGGAAGGGAGGAAGGAAGCTCAGCGACCTCAGCCACCTCTTTGGAGGCAAGAGGATCAAGGTGGTCGAGCACTCGGAGGACCTGAGGGAGTTCCTGATCTCCGCCATGCTCCCCGCCAACGTGAAGGACGTCGAGATCGTCGAGCGCGACGGAAAGGTCACGGCCATCGTCCACGTCTCTGAGGAGGAGAAGGGCAAGGCGATCGGGAAGGGCGGAAGGAACCTGAAGGCGGTGAAGGAGCTGGCGAGGAGGCACTTCGGAGTGGAGAGGCTGGTGCTGGCCTGAAGTTTGGAGCTGATCATCAAGACCCCGCTGGGGCTCGAGCGCCTCGTCAGGTCGAAGGTCCTACTGTTGGACAGGGAGGCGGAGGTCGTCGCTTCACCGCTCGGCCTCAGAGGGCTGGTGGTCGTTGAGCGCTGCACCGATCCCGAGGCTCTCATGTCGAAGGTCTCCTCGGAGGTGCCGGAGGCGGAGAGGGTGATCAGGCCGCTCGCGGTCGTGAGGTCCGAGCCCTCCGAGATCGTAGAGGCCGCGAGGGACGTCGTGAGGGGCAGGATATCTTCCGGTGAGAGCTTCGCGGTCAGGACGGTCAGGAGGGCCAGGCCGGGCTTCACGAGCCTCGAGGTCAACGCCAAGGTGGGAGCGGTCGTCCAGGAGGTCACAGGTGCGAGGGTGGACCTCGACAACCCTGAGAAGGTGGTGCTGGTCGAGGTGATAGGTGAGAGGACGGCCATCGCGGTCGTCGAGGGATCGAGCGAGTACCGGAAGATGGTGCCGGGGAAGTTGAGCTCTTGGAGGTTCTTCAGGAGGGTCTCGATCGTCCAGATGCCTTACCTCGGGTCCGTCGAGGGTGCGAGGGAGGTCGGGAGGAGGGTCGGGAGGTTCGCGCAGGCCTTCGAGGTCGGCGAGCTCGTGATCGCNCCCGCAGGTGAGGTGGACGCCCTCGAGCTGGCGGCCTTCATAGANGGGGTGAGGGANGGGATAGCCTCGAGGCTGGAGGTGCAGAGGAGGACCTACCACCGGAGGGTCGAGCCCGTGAGGACCGTCGTCCAGGACCTCTACCAGCTCGTCCTCTCGAGGAGGGAGGAGCCGATCATCGTCTTCGAGCCGGAGGGGAGGGAGGTCTACGGCGAGGCGCCGAGGGTGGCGGAGGTCCTGAGGAGGAGCAAGAGGGTCAACCTGCTCTTCGGTTCGAGGGAGGGGATACCGAAGGGGGTCTTCAGGCTCGCCGATTCGGTGATGGACCTCTGCCCCGACGTCACGCTCCCGACGGAGCTGGCCGCACCGGCTGCCCTGATAGCGCTCTACACAGCGCTGAGGGCCCACGGAGAGGAGGAGGCCCTAACGGGGACGGCCGGAGGTGAGGGACCCGAGGAGGAAGGCGAGCAGGGCGACGAGCATCCAGAGTAGGTACTGGTTCTTCACGCGTCTGGCATTGCGCGGCGAAGGGTCCCTGACTATCGAGATCGAGGAGTAGACGAAGCCCGCATCGGCCGCCAGAACGACCGGCAGGTAGGCCCATCCGAGGACGCCCAGCAGATAGGGAAGGGGGCTCAGCGCCACCGCAGCGATCACGAAGGAAGCTCCCAGAGCCGCCGCGGCCCTCTCGCCCCTCACCAGCGCGACGGTCCTGAGGCCCCTGAACCTGTCGCCCTCGACGTCGGCTATTCCCTTCACGACCTCCCTCCCGAGGTTCGAGATGCCTGCGAGGAGAGCGAGCGTCACCGCACCGGCCTCCGGCACGCCTGCGGCCATCGCCGAACCGAAGAGGAAGGGGGCCGCGACCGTGGAGCTCACAGCAGCGTTCCCTAGGAGTCCCAAAGGCTTGAGGCGGACGTTGTAAGCGAGGGCGATGGAGTAGAAGGCCAGCGCGATGGCGAAGGGCACCGGCCCCAACAGGACGGACGAGGCGAGTCCTAGGGCGCCGAGGAACGCCGCGAACGCGACGGCCTCCCTCACGCCGACAGCGCCCGAGGGCAGGGGCCTCTCAGGAGCGTTCACCCTGTCCACCTCCAGGTCTATCAGGTCGTTGACGACCATCGAGGATCCGTTGAGGCAGTAGGCGGTCAGGAACGCGAGGAGGGCCTGGGGGGCATCGGGTTCCCGGCCGGAGGAGACGTAGTGGCCTGACAGAACGCCGAGGAACATCATCGCTCCGTTGGGCGGCCTCGTGAGCCTCGCCAGCGCAACGACCTTCCTCAGGACCCGTCACCCCCTTCCTTCCCTTCTGGGGCTGACAGGTGAGGACTCGGTGCAGAGGTAGTAGATCACCTCGCCCCTCCGTTCGACGATGGCCAGGAGCAGCTGCTTCCCCTGGTCCATCGACTGCCTCGAGCGGCGCAGGAGCTCTCCGANCGTGACCAACTCGCCCTCGAAGAGNGGCATGACGAGGTACCTCGCCGTGTCGGTCCTCCCCCTCTCGTAGACCCTCAGGAAGAGGACGTCGTCGGTCCCCTTNGCCACCGCGTACCTCCTCCTTTTCAGGTCCCTGAAGACGAGGTACCGNACCCAGAAGTTCTCGAGNGANGNGGTGTAGAGGTTCAGCAGCTCCTGCAACCCGACCGGTTCGCCGTCCCTCCAGACCTCGAGCTCCCCCTCCTCGACCAGGTGGAGGNCCTCATGAGGTTCCANGATCAACCTCTTCGGGCCGACGAGCCTGCCGAAGCCCCAGCCGTAAAGCCTCGCCGCATCGCTCCCNGTCACCTCCACGCTCATGTCCTCCAGCAGCCTCCCCCTCGCCATCCCACGATCCGCTGNGCCGAGCCNCTCAAATAACGCTCCTCTCCGGCCGGCGGCCAGTGCGTATCCGGGAACGGTGTATATCTCACGTGTCATCCTTCACCTTGGAATGGGCGTCGCGAGGGACATGGTTGCGCTGACGAAGCCGAAGATAACGTTGCTGAACGTGGCGGCTGCGCTGGCGTGTTACGTCGCCTCCGGCGGCAGCCCGACTGGGATACCCTTGCTCGGGGCGCTCGGCTACGGAGCGGCTGGAGGATCGAGCGTGCTGAACAACGTCGTGGACTCGGACGTCGACGGGATGATGAGGAGGACAGCGAGGCGACCGATCCCGAGCGGAAGGGTCTCGAGGAGGACGGCCCTGATCCTCGGCGCAGCGCTCACCTCCGTCTCTGTCCTGCTCGCCTCGATCGTCTTCAACCCGCTTACGGCGGCAGCGATGCTGCTCGGCGCCCTCTCCTACGTTCTGCTCTACACGCTTTACCTGAAGAGGAGGACGGACCTGAACATCGTGATCGGAGGCATCGCCGGATCCTTCCCTCCNCTCGCAGGTGCTGCGGCCGCCTCGGGGACCTTCACGCCCGTCTCAATTGCGGTGGCGGCGCTGATCTTCCTCTGGACGCCAGGACACTTCTGGAGCCTCGCGATCAGGGCATCGGAGGACTACAGGTCAGCAGGCCTCCCCATGATGCCGGTGACGAGGGGGGTAAGGGCGACGGCGCTGGCGATCGCCGCCTCCAACGCGCTCCTCATCGTCGGCTGGCTCGGCCTTACGGCAGTCCTGGAGAACCCGGTGCCGTTCCTGCTGCTGACCTCGGTCCCTACGGCGCTGCTCTCCCTCGAGACGGTGAGGCTCCTCAGGAGGCCCGACGCGTCCAACGCGTGGCGGTCCTTCAAGCTCTCGAGCCCCTGGCTGCTGCTGGTCCTGATCGGGACGGTCCTCTCCTCGACGGTCCGGTGAGGTTTGATGCGCGTTCACCGCTCGATCAAATAGCGCCGGTACGGTGGTTGGGGAGGGATGGTCCGGATAGGGGTTCTGAGCTACGGCGTCGGGAACCTCTTCAGCGTCGTCAGCGCCCTCTCCAAACTGGGAGCGGAGGTGGTTCTCCTCAAAGGGTCGGGATGGGACTCGATCGACGGCCTCGTGATACCGGGCGTCGGGAACTTCGAGGAGGGGTCGAGGAACATAGCCTTCCACCGGGACGAGATCTTCGAGTTCCTCTCGTCGGGCTCCCCGGTCCTCGGGATATGCCTGGGGATGCAGCTGCTCTTCGAGGGGAGCGAGGAGGGCCCGGGTCAGGGCCTGGGGCTGCTGAGGGGGAGGGTCCTCAGGCTCAGGGTGAGGGCCAAGCTCCCCCACATCGGCTGGAGCCGCCTCAGGGTCGTCAGGCCCTGCGAGCTGGTTGAGGGCATATCTTCGGGCGAGTGGGTCTACTACGTCCACTCCTACGCTCCCTCACCCGAGGAGCCCGAGGTCGTCTCGGCCGTCAGCGAGTACGGCGGCCTCGAGTTCCCGTCGATCGTCTTCCGCCGGAACCTCTACGGAACCCAGTTCCACCCCGAGAAGTCCGGAGGGACCGGCAGGAAGGTCCTGAGGAACTTCGTGGGCCTCTGCGTCAGGAAGTGACTTGGCCTGATATGCATTAATTATCGCAGTGAGATGTAGGTCAGGTTTGCCGGCGTATCTCGACCTGGCATTCGGCAGGTTCAGGTACTACAGGCTGGCGGAGCTCGAGGAGATCGGCCTCGCGTCGAGGGTAGAAGAGCTTCCGTTCTCGATCAGGGTCCTCCTCGAGAACCTCTACCGGAACCTCGGGAAGGGCGTCGTGACCGAGGAGGAGGTGAAGGCCGTCGGGCACTGGGGGCTCTCGGCTCCTTCTGTCGAGGAGATCGCCTTCCACCCGACGAGGGTGCTCCTCCAAGACTTCACCGGCGTTCCGCTGGTGGTCGATCTGGCGGCGATGCGTGGTGTCGCGAAGAGGCTGGGCAAGGACCCGAAGGTGGTGAACCCGCTGGTGCCTGTCCACCTCGTGATAGACCACTCGATCCAGGTCGATTACTTCAGGAGGTCTGACGCCTACCTCCTCAACCTGGACCTGGAGTACGAGCGCAACAAGGAGAGGTACGTC
The DNA here is from genome assembly GCA_000494145.1 of Candidatus Calditenuaceae archaeon JGI OTU-1. GTDB lineage: Archaea > Thermoproteota > Nitrososphaeria_A > Caldarchaeales > Calditenuaceae > Calditenuis. The sequence goes on from AWOE01000004.1 coordinate 7,663, forward strand.
CTGCTGAAGTGGGCGCAGAAGGCCTTCTCGAACTTCCAAGTCGTCCCTCCGGGAACCGGGATCGTCCACCAGGTGAACCTCGAGTACTTGGCGACCGTAGTCGACGACCGCGTCATCGACAACGAGCGCGTCGCCTTCCCCGACACGCTGCTGGGGACCGACTCGCATACGCCGATGGTCAACGGCCTCGGGGTCCTCGGATGGGGCGTGGGAGGTATTGAGGCGGAGGCGGTGATGCTCGGGCAGCCGTACTACATGACCGTGCCCGAGGTGGTGGGCGTGAGGCTCGAGGGGGAGCTGAGGGAGGGGGTGACGGCGACCGACTTGGTGCTCCACGTGACGGAGCTCCTGAGGAGGAAGAACGTCGTCGGCAAGTTCGTCGAGTTCTTCGGTCCAGGCCTCGCGAACCTCTCCGTGCCAAACAGGGCCACGATCGCCAACATGGCGCCCGAGTACGGAGCCACGGTCGGGTACTTCCCCATCGACCGGCACACGCTCGAGTACCTCAGGTTCACCGGCAGGAGCCCGGAGAGGGCCGCTCTGGTCGAGGCTTACGCCAGGGCACAGGGCCTCTTCCTCGAGGACTACGAGTGGAGGGGAAGGTACACGGAGGTGGTGGTGCTGGACCTCAGCGACGTCGAGACCAGCCTCGCGGGCCCCGCCAACCCGGAGGACAGGCTCGGGATAGCGGACCTGAAGAGGGTCGTCGAGGATTACATCAGGAAGGTGAGGTCATCGGCGGTGGCCCATTCGGCGGCCAGCAGATGGGAGGGCGAGGGCGGTGGGCAGGCGGTGGCCCAGCTCCAGAGGGCCGAGCAGGTGAGGGAGGCCGTTGTGACCGTCAACGGAGAGACCTGCACGCTCAGGGACGGATCGATCGTGATCGCGGCGATAACGAGCTGCACCAACACCTCCAACCCGACCGTGATGGTGGGAGCAGGTCTCCTGGCAAAGAAGGCCGTCGAGAGGGGCCTCAGGGTTCCCAGGTACGTCAAGACGAGCCTCGCACCCGGGTCGCAGATCGTCTACGAGTATCTGGTCCGCTCGGGGCTCTACAGGTACCTCGAGGAGCTCGGGTTCTCCCTCGTCGGCTTCGGCTGCACCACCTGTATCGGCAACAGCGGTCCTCTGCCCCGGGAGGTCGCTGAGGCGATCGAGAAGCACGACCTCATCACCTTCTCCGTCCTGAGCGGCAACCGCAACTTCGAGGGCAGGATACACCCGCAGGTCAGGGGCAACTTCCTCGCGTCGCCGATGCTCGTGGTTGCCTACGCGATAGCGGGGAGGGCCGACATTAACCTGCTCGAGGAACCCCTCGGTCACGACAGGACGGGAAAGCCGGTATACCTCCGGGACATCTGGCCGAAATTGTCCGAGATCAGGGATGTCATAGAGAGGTCCCTGACGCCGGAGCTCTTCAAGGCGAAGTACGCCAACGTCTTCGAGGGCGACGAGAGTTGGAGGTCCCTCGAGGCCCCTTCCGGCGAGGTCTTCGTCTGGGACCCGAGCTCGACCTACATCAGGGAGCCTCCCTTCTTCGAGGGGTTCTCGCTGGAGTTCAGGGAGCCGGAGGACATCACCGGTGCGAGGGTTCTGGTGCTGCTCGGCGACAGGATCACGACGGACCACATCTCTCCGGCCGGAGCGATACTGCCCGGCAGCCCAGCAGGGAAGTACCTGATGGAGAAAGGCGTTGACCCGGCGGACTTCAACACGTACGGGGCGAGGCGAGGAAACCACGAGGTGATGATGCGCGGCACCTTCGCGAACGTCCGGCTGAAGAACCTGCTGGTCCCCGGGAAGGAGGGATGGTGGACGAAGCACCTGCCCTCTGGGGAGGTGATGCCGGTCTACGACGCCGCGATGAGGTACAAGGCAGAAGGGACCCCGCTGATAGTGCTGGCCGGGAAGCAGTACGGTGCCGGGAGCTCGAGGGACTGGGCGGCGAAGGGCGTTCACCTGCTGGGTGTGAAGGCCGTGATAGCGGAGAGCTTCGAGCGGATCCACAGGAGCAACCTCGTCGGCATGGGCGTCCTGCCGCTCCAGTTCAGACCCGGCGAGGGATGGAAGTCGCTCGGGCTCGACGGGACGGAGGTCTTCGACGTCATCGGGATCTCCGAGGGTCTCAGGCCGAGGAAGGAGCTGACGGTCAGGGCGAGGAAGGCGGACGGTTCCACGGTCGAGTTCAAGGTCATCGCGAGGCTTGACACGCCGATCGAGGTCGAGTACTACCGTCACGGAGGGATACTCCAGTACGTTTTGAGGAAGCTGCTGAGCGAGAGGAAATCGTGAGTTCACCCGATCTCGAAGCTTACCTGAACCCGCGCGGTCACCGTCACCTCTCCCGGAACCACCGGCGTGCTGGCGCCCGACTCGCCCCTGGCCATCGCCGGAACGATGGGATACGGGATCTGATCGATCGAGAGGTCCACGTAGAGGACCCCTCTGATCCCTGAGCCCAGCTCCTCCNNTGCCCTCTGGGCCTTCCTCCTGGNGTCGGCGATCGCAGCCCTCAGCAGCTCCTCCTCCACCGACTTCCTCATCTCCTCCGAGACNGAGAAGTGAACGCCCTGGACTAGGTTCGCACCGGCCGCCACCGTGCGGTCGATGACCTCCGAGATCAGCTGGAACCTCTCGGACCTCAGCNTGACCTCGANCGTNTTGGTCGCCACGTACCCTGAGACGGTGCACCTCCCCCCTGAACAGTCGTACTCGGCGTTGACCGACAGCCACCTCGTCTGTATCTCCCTCTCCGTGAGGCCGAGTCCTTTCAACGCCTCGATCACCCTCGTCATGACCTCTGCGTTCTTCCTCGAGGCCTCCTCGGCCGTCTCGCCCCTCGTCACGACACCGACCGTCACCCTCGCCTCATCGGGGACCAGCGTAAGCGTTGCGAAGCCGGTTGTGATGATCCGCCTCGGCTCCGGGCTGACGTCGACGCCGTGGGNCGCCCGCTCNCCGACGNTCGAGAGGAGNACCGCAGTCGCCGCCAAGACCGCAGCAACGGCCACCACCGTNACCACCATCAGGACCTTCTCGAGCGGACCTGTCGAGCTCACGCATCACATTTGCCGCCCGAGCATATATCGGGTTTTGCCACAGCCTCTGGCAAAATGAGAAATATCCACCGGCGATCTCCGGAGCCGGATGAAGGTGGAGAGGTGGATCGGCCGCGTCCACAGCAGGCTCTACACTTCCTTCTCGATCGCGCTGCTCGTCGTCGGCGCCACGGCCGTCGCGCTCTGGGCCGCAGGTCTGATCCTACCGCACCCCTCTGAGGTGACCGTCCAGCGCCTCCAACCGGAGGAGGGCAGGGAGCCAGCAGGAGGGCCTGTCGTCGCGTTCCCTGCAGCCGGACCTGTTCAGCTCGCGGTCGGAGCGGCCGCCCTCACCGGCGCGCTCGGGATGCTGGCCTTCAAGGGGTACGTCCGGAGGGTCTGGTCGAGGAACTACTTCGACTACGACGTCTTCAGGCTGGTGGTGAGGATGAGGGGCGCGTCGACGAGGCAGAGGATACTGAGACAGCTCGTCCAGCCGATGAACAGGCACCAGCTCGCGAGGGAGCTGGGGATCGACTGGAAGAGCGTCGACAGGCACGTCGACCTGCTTCTCAGGCACGGGCTCATCGAGGACGTCGAGGGGTCGGCGGAGAGGGCCTACAGGCTCTCGGAACGGGGAAAGAGGTTGCTCGAGCTCCTCGAGGAGATGGCGGAGATCGAAAGAGGCGATTCCGGAGGAGAGCGCTGACCGCATCCGTCAGGCTCTCACGTCCTCTCTTTCAGGCTCTTCGCCCATCTGTACTTCCGCCATTTGGGATCGGGGAACCCGCAGTGGGCGCACCTCCTCGACCTGTAGTGGAAGGACCTCCTGCCGCAGCGTCTGCACCTCCCGTGCGTCGGCGTCTTGAACTTGCCCATCGAGGGCGTTCCCTTCGTCACCTCTGATCACCCTCCCTCAGCCTGCTGGGCGACAACATGACGATGTTGTCACCTCTCACGAGGACGGTCCCTAGCCTCACCGAGTTGCCGTCCTGCAGCACCTCCTCCGCCGGGTTGAGGACGACGTTCATGTGCTTGTCGAACCCGACCAGCACTCCCCTGACGAGCCTTCCGTTCCTCAGCCTCACCAGCACCTGGTTCCCGAGGCTCCTGTCCAGCAGCCTCAGCGAGATGTCGGTCGACAACCCTTCTCGCACCCTCCCTCACACCGTCCGATAAAAAATTGACGAAGGACCGTGGAGGAGAGCCTTCCACGGCGACGTCTTTCCTCAGCCGGTCGGGTGCCTCACGACGCCGACGTGGACGGACCCGGGCTTGGGCCTGTAGGCGGGGACTCCCAGCGCCACGACCAGCATGTTCTCCATCTCCGCGGAGAAGGGTTCGAAGAACGCCTTGACGTCTTCGTCGTAGAAGGTGAGGCCCGTCGCGCCTATGCCGACCGAGTAGGCAGCGAGGTACGCGAGGCCCGCCCTCACGCCTGCCTCGAACTGCGCAGCCCTGTAACCCCTGTTCCCGAGGGAGGCGAGGACCTTCTCGAGGGGCGCCATCAGGAAGAGCGTCGCCGAGGCATCGCCGCCGAGCTCCTGCTCGAGGCAGAGGTACTCCGCCACCCGCCTGAAGTTGCCTTCCTTCAGCAGCACCAGCTCGTCCCTCGGCGCGTCATAGACGTAAGAGCCGGGTCGGAGGCCCTCGACGGCGTTGACGATCAGGAAGGACGTCACGGTCGACCCGGCACCCTCGAGGAAGTCAGCCCTCAGGGGAGAGTACATCGTTCTCAGCACGAACCCGAGCTTCCAGCCCTCGATCGGGAGCCTCGCGAACCTCCTCGTCGATCCCCTGCGGAGGATCACCTCACCGAGCGGCGGGAGCCTCGTCCCTGCTGGAGGACCAGGCATCTTGAACCTCTCGCCCTCCACCTCGACCCGCAGAGGTCCCATCGATGAGGCCAGCTCCCTCCACCTCGAGACCTCGGAGGCGTCCGACAACCTCGAGGCCCTGTAGGCCCTCAGCACCTCTTCGTACTCCACCTCCCTCCTGGAGAGGGGGAGCACCCTCAGGCTCACCTCGTTCAGCGGCAACCTCTCTCGTGCCCTCGACGCGCCCCCGCTCCAGACCGGAACCACCGCGATCGCCGCCTCCTTCCACCCGTCTATCCCGAGGAGGAGGTTCAGACCTTCGTCGACGAAACCCATGAGGACCTCGTGTCTGAGGCCGAGCGCCCCGGCCAGGGCGAGGACGTTGGCGAAGAGCGTCCCTCCGTCCCAGAACCAGTGCCTGTAGGACCGGGGTCCGTACTTCCAGGCGTTCCGCCACGCGATCGAGGTCAGGACCAGTGCTAGGTCGCACCCCTTCACCTCCTCGTCGCCGGTGAGCTCGGAGAGGTTTGCCCGGTAATCGCCCTCCCTGATCAGGCTCAGCGCGAACTCGCCCGGGTCGAAGTGGTAGACTCCTGGCCCGAGGCCGGAGACGTCGGCGACTACGACGTAGACCTCCGTCTGGTACAGCGCACCGGTCGAGGGATAGGCCCTGAAGTAGTAGCGCTCGCCGAACGGGTAACGGTAGACCCGCGTGATCCCTGCGGAGTAGAAGAGTAGCTCAGCGAGCGACCGCAGGTCGACCTTTCGACCGGAGTTCCTCGGAGAGCTGAGGGCTGAGGGCAGATCGGAAGACGGCGAGCCGAACTCGGACGGGAGCGCGACCTTCTTCGCATCGAGGTAGACCTTGAAGGGGTAAGGCCTGTTCGCCCAGTCTAGCCCCCTTCCCGGCATCCGGACCGAGACGTATGTGTGCTTCGTGGCCTCGTGGTAGCTCCGCGCCTCCTCTACCTTCCAGTTCTCGGCCTGCCCTTCCGACATCCGTTACCACTGCTCCTTACTGGCCCATTTCGGTTTCGGGGCGGATGAAGGGTTTGATACGGTGGAAGCTCGAGGCAAACAGGGGTTGCGGAGGAGAACGGGAGGGATCCTCGACGCGATAGGGAGGACTCCGATGATAGACCTCTCTAGGCTCGTCGGGAAGGGACGCGTGAGACTCCTCGCCAAGGCGGAGTTCCTCAACCCCGGNGGCTCCGTCAAGGACNGGCCTGCGAAGTACATCGTGCTGGACGGTCTGAGACGCGGCGAGCTCGGCACCGGGAAGAGGCTGCTCGACGCGACGTCCGGCAACATGGGCATCGGCTACTCGCTCGTCTGTGCGGCCCTCGGGATACCGCTGACCCTAGTTGTCCCCGGGAACGTGAGCCCGGTTAAGATGGACCTGATGAGGTACTTCGGTGCTGAGCTCGTCGTGACCGACCCTTTGGAGGGGATCGATGGCGCCATACTCAAGGCGAGGGAGCTCTACCAAGAGAACCCGAAGGCCTACTTCTACGCCGACCAGTACTCGAACCCGGCGAACCCTCTGGCCCACTACGAGACGACCGGAAAGGAGATACTCGTCCAGACGAGGAGGAGGGTGACGCACTTCGTCGCCGGCGTCGGGACCTCGGGGACGCTGATGGGGGTCGGCAGGAGGCTGAGGGAGAGCCTTCCGAAGGTCAAGATCGTTGAGGTCCAGCCCGCCGAGCCGCTCCATGGGATCGAGGGCCTGAAGAGGATGGACGAGGCGATAAGGCCCTCGATATACGCCGAGGACTTCGCCGACGAGAGGATCTACGTCAGCACCGAGGAGGCCTTCAGGGTTGCCCGGGACCTGGCCAGGCTGATGGGCGTTCCGGCAGGGCCTTCGTCGGCCGCCAACGTCGCCGCTGCGATGAGGGTCGCCTCGGAGATCGACGAGGGCGTTGTGGTCACGGTCCTCCCCGATTCGGCCCAGAGGTACCTCCACCTTCTGAGGAACTGGGGGCTCATCTAGCGGACTCCACGATCTCAACATCTAGGCCTTTCAACGACCTGACCACCTCGGCCACGTTGTTGATACCTATCGCAATTGACGAGAGCCTGTCGACCTTGACGACGAGCATCTCGGTCCCGTCGGGAAGCCAGGTCCTGCTGATCGAGGTTATCCTCGCAGGCTTGACCAGCTGCTCGAGGAGCTGGTTCACGTCGCCTAGGTACTCGATCACGTTCACAGGGCCGCCGAGCCTCCTGACCAGGGCCCTCTCCAGCTGGGTCTTCAGCTGGGTTGATAGGTGATGGCGTGAACGGAGGAGCACAAAGAAAATGGAACCCGTACGTATCGTTTTGACGTATTCGGCCTCGCTAAGCTGGGGGAACTGCTGCTCCAGGTCGATGAGCTCCCGCATCACGGATAGGTCGGTCCAGTCGATGACGCCCGAGTGGAGGAGAGGCTCGCACCTCGGGCACAGCGTCCCGGACCTCACGTCGAACGTGCAGACCGGAAGCCTCATCGACCTGGCCCCCCAGCTTCATGTCCCGCACCGCCTTTCGTCGGTTCAGGCACCGACCTTGATCTCGATCGTGCTGACGTTGACGTCCCTTCCGTCCTGTCCCTTCAGCGTCTCCGTCCCCAGGTTGATCGCCTGGACCTTCAGGTCCTTCATGAACCGGTTCTTCAGTATCTGGACCACGTCGACGGCCCTGCTGATCGCCTTCCCCCTGGCCTTCAGCGTCACGCTCTGCCCCTGCTGCAGCGCTATCAGGCACGCCAGCACGTAGCTCATCGGCGGCTTCTTCCCTACCAGCACGGTCACTTCGGATGTGCTGCTCATGTTCTTCACCTGTGCACCGGCACTACGGACGGCGATGATAAAAACGTATCACGCTCAGGGGACGGAATTCTTGGGATCGGCCCGGTCCTGTTCGGGAGTGGAAAGGATTTCTGTTGGGACCGTTAAGGTAACCAGTCCATGGCCCAGATCAGGATCTCCGACGAGACCTATGCGAGGCTCGTGAGGGTGAAGGCGAAGCTCGAGGAGGTGACTGGGAGGCCTGTAACCTTCTGCGAGGCGTTGATCTATCTCTGTGACCTGTTCCAGAAGAACTGGAGGGATGACGTCATCTTGCCGGAGATGAGCCCGAAAAGGCGCCAATGATTCACCAGTCGCCTTCCTTAGCGTACGGATAGCACCAGAGCGCAACCGAGAGCGTCACGGCCTTGAACCAAGCCTGGTGCATCTTCTCCACCACTTCCTTCGGGTGGCCCTTCTTCTCCAGGAAAGGCCTGATGGTGAGGGTGATGGGGACGACGAAGGCTATCACGTACCTCATCGGGATGTGCTCGACGCTGCTGACCCCGTCGGTCCTGTTCTTCTTGGTCCTGTGGTGCCTCAATCCGATCTCGAGCTGGTACCTCAACCAGTCCCTGTCGTAGTCCCTCTCGCAGAGGTCCCTGATCCACTGCCCGAACCTCTTCCTGACCGCCTCCAGGTACTCGGGTATTGGCTGACCGGTTTTCTCATTGCTGAAATAATAGACGAGGTGGGGATTCGAGCCGACCCAGCTGTACCAGAGGTCCAGGACGTCGTCGATCTGATCCCTCAGTACCTCCCCGGCCAGCCTAAGGTAACTGATGTCCTCATCCGTGAGGAGGACCGTCTTCTTCAGCTGCTCGAACTCCTCGTCGCTCATAGGGAAGTCTGCCAGCTGCGGCGAGCCGTAGACGTATCCCGGTATCCTGTCCGAGCTCACGCGAAACGGAGGAGATCTAGGCGAGTTAAAGCTTGGTCGACGCTGTCGACTTCGTTTACCTCTTCAGGCGTACTCCTGCCTCAGCCTCTCCGCGGCCTCGACCATCGACCGGAGCTTCCTGTAGGCGACCGGTGCCCTGTTGACCGGTGACTCGGCGAACGTGCCGAAGCCGCAGTCAGGGTTCAGGTAGATCCTCTCGGGGTCGAAGTACCTCAGTGCCTCCCTCACCTTCGAGACGATGAAGTCGACGCTCTCCACCTCGTCGGTCCTCGGGTTCACGACGCCGAGCCCGAGCTCCCTGATCCCGGACGTCCCTTCGAAGACGTTGAGGCCGCCGGCCCTCTCCGTAGCGAACTCCAGCACGAACTGGTCCACCTTCATCTCCTGGAAGTAGGGCATGAGCGGGGCGTAATCTCCCCTCAGCAGGGAGCCCTCCGCCCTGGTCCAGTTGCCCCTGCAGACGTGGATCCCGATCTTGACGCCGGTTATTCCCTTCACGGTCTTGTTGATCAGCTCGGTAGCGAACTCCAGCTCCTCCTTCGGGTCGGTCTTCGCCATTATCGCTGCACACATGAAGGTCTGGGTGCTGACGCCTCCGTACACGACCTCCGTCAGAGTCGGCTCGTCGAGCTGGACGAAGTGCGCCCCGGCCTCTGCGAGCTGGAGGATCTCCTCCCTGAGGAGCCTGACGTACTCCATCGCCAGGTCCTCTCTGCTCCAGTAGGCCTCCCTCGACAGGGGCTCGACCCAGCTGGCCCTCGTCAGCATGTAAGGACCAGGCAGCGGCACCTTTATCCTCCTGCGGGTGTGCTCCTTGAGGAACTGGAGCTCGTCCAGCGCGATCGGCCTCCTCTTCCTTATCGGACCGACGACGACTGGGCTCTTGATGGCGAAGGCAGGGACGTCGAGCCTGCTCAGGACCTCCTCGAACCTCTGCCTGTCCTGGACGTAGTCCATCAGCTCCGCCACCGACATGAGTTTAATGCCCTCGAGCTTGTCGGCGACGAAGGAGTAGAAGTTGTCCCTGCGCTGCTCTCCGTCGGTGATCATGTCTATCCCTGCGTCCTCTTGGTACTTGATCGCGAGCAGGACCGCCTCGTCGGCGACCTCGCTGAACTGCTCGTAGCTTACCTCGCCCCTGTTCTTCCTCCTGAGCTCCTGGAGCAGCCATGCGGGCCTCGGCCAGCTGCCGACGACGCTCGTGGTGAAGACCTCCCGGCTCACGTCGTTACCGTTTTTCAGGGCACCTAAAAGCGATACGGCCTCACTCCTTCGAGGTATATGCTAACCCGAAAGCCCTCAGATCCAGCGCCAGACGGAGTAGATTAGATGGAGGAGCGCGGCCTCGGTGTGCATCCTGTTCTCGGCCTGATCGTACATCACCGACCTCGGGCCGTCGGCTACCGAAGGTTCCACCTCCTCCCCCCTCTTCACGGGCATGCAGTGCATGAACCTCGCCTCGGGTGAGGCCTTCGAGATGAGCTGCTCTGTGACCCTGTACCTCGGCAGAAAGGCCCTCATCCTCTCCTGCGATTCGGCCTCGAACCCCATCGAGACGAAGACGTCGGTGTAGACGAAGTCCGCTGACCGCACGGCCTCCTCAGGATCCTCCGTGAAGGTGAGCTGCGCGCCCGTCTCCTCCGCAACCCTCTCGGCCTTCCTCCGCTCCTCCTCCGGTATCCAGTAGCCCCTCGGGGACGCGATGGCGAAGTCGGCNCCGACGAGNGCNCAAGCCTGCATCAGNGAGGTGGCCACGTTGTTCCCGTCACCGACGAAGGCGACCTTCACCCCTTCGAACTTGCCCTTCAGCTCGTAGACCGTCATGAGGTCGGCGAGGGCCTGGCACGGGTGGTGCCTGTCGGAGAGCGCGTTTATGACGGGGACCCTCGAGTTCTCGGCGAGCTCGAGGAGGTCTGTGTGCCTCCTCACCCTGCAGACCAGGCCGTCGACGTATCTGGAAAGGACGCGGCCGACGTCGTAGACCGGTTCGCCGCGGGCCAGCTGGAGGTCGTTCGAGGAGAGGTAGTCGAAGGTGCCTCCGAGCCTTGAGATGGCCGAGGTGAAGGAGACCCGGGTCCTGGTGGAGGGCTTCTCGAAGAGGAGCGCGATGAACCTGTCCTTGAGGGAGCTTGAGGGGTAGCCGGAGCGCTTAAACTCGACCGCGGTCCTGATGACCTCCAAGAACTCCTCCCTTCTCAGGTCGTAAACCTCGAGGAAGTGCCTGACGCCCGGCAACTCTCGGTCCTCAGCTCCCCAGCGATGTAATGTATCTGATGCCGGTCGCTCGGTCCACGTTCAGCTTCGGGCAGGCGTGGGTCTCTCGGCTTATCTCCAGGCGCTCGTGACCACCGCAGGATGAGCGGCAGGCTCCGTGCCCTTACGGTCAGGCTCCCTGAGCCCTACCTCGAGTCGCTGGAGGAGCTGGTGAGGTCAGGGCTCTACGTAAGCGTCTCAGAGGCGATACGGATGGCGGTGCGCGACATGATCGCCCGAGAGGGCCATCTGGGGAGGTGCAGGGAGAGGTGACGTCGCCCCTGATGGTGGAGGAGGTGGAGGGGGCGCTGAACGGTGTGCTCGAGAGGCTTAGGGAGGAGGGTTTGATCGCTGCCGTCCTCAGGTCGGGCAACGCACCCGTCTTCCCGAGGGCCTACGTGATGCTGAGGAACGTGGAGATCTCCGCGAGGTCAATAGGAGGATCCTCGACGCGGTCGAGCCAGGAGTACGAGCTGGTCTTCGAGGGCCTCGGCGCCGATCCGCTGGAGCAGTACAACAGGGTGCTGAGGGCGGCCCTCAGGGCCTACGAGCTGATCAGGGAGGACCCCACGCTGGGGGTGTCCGGTGCCGACGTCCTCGCCTTTCCCGTCGAGCTGCGGCGTACCGACTACGTGGATCAGGGTAGGAGGGCCGTGGTCCTCTCGATGACGGTGCGCGTCTCCGTGGAGTCGACTCGCTGAGCCTTTTCTTGAGCATCCACCTGAGGGCTGTCGAGAGGCCGAGCAGGGAGAGCCCGAGGGGCAGCAGAAGCGGCGCGGCTATCCGGAATTCCCTTCTCGAGTATGTCAGCAGCACTATCCCCAACCCGTAAGCGATCCCTGCCGCCGCTACGACCTTTCGCACCATTAAGCCCCTCTCCGAGTAGGCCGCATACGCAGCACCTGCCACGAGGACCGCCGCCGCGCCGAAGGCCACGAGGGCCTCCGGGGTTCTGAACCTGACCGTGACCCTGTGCTCACCCGGTTCGGCGGGAACCCTTCCCAGCCCTGGGACTTCGACGTACCTCGACGGAGGCGAGGTGATCAGAACGACGTCCGGTGCGGTGAGGGCGAAGGCTGCCATCAAAGCTGTCACCGCGAGGATCGACAGCGTCAGGAGAGCGACGCCCCTCATCGCTCACCACCTGAGCTCCGCAGGGCTGCCCTCAGCAGGTCCCTCGTCAGCGTCGTAGCGCCTCCCACCAGCAGCAGGTCCTCTATCCCGAGGTCCCTGAGGTCGAGGCCCATGCCTCCGGCCATCGCTCCTATCAGCGTGCCGAGCAGGACCGATTCGAGGAACTTCGTCGGAGAGAACCCCTCCCTCCTCCTCGACTTCAGGTATCCGGCACCCGCGAAGACGGAAGCGTAGAGCGCTCCGTATAGGGACGACGTCAGCTCCAAAGAGACCGTCACCATCTCCTCCACCTCGGCTTGGTCCGTGGGGTGGTCCTGACGCGGTTGCCGCAGCACGGGCAGACGAGCGCCCCTTCCCTCTCCTCGCAGTGCCTCCTCTGGATGGCGATCGAGCACGCCGTGCACCAGCAGTAACCCAGCGCGTACCTCGCCCTCCTCGAGGACCCCTCTATTCCCTCGCAGAGGCTCCTGCACCTCATCCCCTCAGGGACCTCCTCGCCCTCCTGACCATCTCGCCCAGCGAGAGGCCGCCCCCGAAGGTGCCGACGAGCGTCGCCTCCAACGTCCTCCCGACCGTCAGCAGAGCCACGAAGGCCGCTGCCAAGACCAGCGCCAGAACACCGAGCCAGTCCTCCACCTCGACCCTGACCGTGAGGGCCCTTCCGCTCCTCCTGACCGTCAGCTTCCTCTCCCGCCTCAATCCGTCTCACCCGTCAGCTCCACCCCGCCCCTGTTCCTGAGCTCCTCCGAGAAGGCCCTCAGCTCCTCCCTGACGAGCCGCATGTAGTTCGCCGCGTCCTCCCTCCTCGGCGACCTCCAGGCGATGAAGAGGAGCGATGCGATCGCCGACGAGAGCTTCCTCACCCTTCCCGGGGGCTCCTCGAGCGGCGTCCTGAAACCGTTGGCCTCGAGGATCGCGTCTATCAGCGCGTCTGCCTCCTCGATGAAGGATGCTATCATCCTGTCGTGGGACGAGTCGTTCACATCGATCCCGACCCTGATCTTCACCTCCTCCACAGACCCGTACATCGCTATACGATCTGCAACGGCTCCCGTATTGCTGCTCGGATTAAAAACAGAATTGCTGCAAAACGCCAAACTACAAGTCCAGCAAGAACAGCTATCCTGTAATTCTATCGAGGGCAGTGATTCGAGACGATGCGCAAAGGGGTCAGGCAGGTTCTGAGGTCGCTGAAGGAAGGTGAGCTGATAGTGGTGAGATGGTACGACGCCTGCACCTGGAGGGACGTCCCGAACAGCATGAGGAACCCGAAGAAGGTGGACAGCCCGATCGTCTCGGTGGGCGCCTACGGTGGGCTGGTCAAAGGGGAGAGGCTGACCTACCTGAGGCTCGTGGTGGAGAGGAAGCCCGACAGCAGCGACATCACGTACATCCCCCTTTCGCTGATCGACTCCGTCGAGAGGGGCGTGATGAACTTCCCGAAGAAGGAGGTGAGGAACTACGCCCAGGTCCAGAGGTGGTTCGGTGGTGAGGAAGGCGTGGTCTGAGGGCCCGGCCGGGATCAGGGAGCTCGAGAGGAGGATCGTCCGCATAGGCGACGGCATCCGGAGGCTCCAGCGGAAGTCCGAGAGGGGGTCGGCGGCCGAGTGGGACCGGCTCGAGGAGGAGGTCTGGAAGGTCGTCAGGGACGCCCACCAGCAGTCCGCAGAGGCGAGGCGGCGAGGGGACCAGAGGGCCTCCCAGGTCTACCTCGGGATAGCCCTGAAGGGGCTCGACCTCCTGAGCAGGATAAGGCGCGAGCGGGAAGTGGCCGAGCTCAGGGCCCTGGCAGAGGAGCTGGCGAGAGGTGAGGAGGGGAGGTGATGGGATGATGGGGTACGTCGGCAAGGCAGCGCTCTACCGGAGGATCCTCGAGCTCAAGCGCCAGAGGGAGGCAGCTGCTACGAGGATCCCCGGCGATGCCGTCGAGTTCGCGCTCTCCGTGCTGAACTGGAGGCCCTTCCCCTACCAGGAGGAGCTGTTGGCCGACGAGAGCAAGAGGATCTGCGTCTGTGCGGGCCGCCAGACGGGTAAGTCGACGACCATCGCCGTCAAGGCCCTTCACTTCGCCCTCTCGAGGCCCAACGCGAGGGTGCTCCTGGTGGCGCCGACGCTGAGGCAGAGCCTGAACCTCCTCGAGAAGGTCTCGGAGTTCGTCAGGGGCTCACCGGCCTGCGCGAGGCTCGTCAAGAGGAGGACCAAGACCGAGGTTTCCTTCAGGAACGGCAGCAGGATCGTCGCCCTCCCTTCCGGGACGCTCGGGAACACGATAAGGGGCCTGACGGCCGACCTGGTGATCGTCGACGAGGCAGCCTTCGTCCCTGAGAGGGTGATAACCGATGTGCTGATGCCGCAGATAGCGACGACCGACGGCAGCTTCTGGATGGTCAGCACGCCTTGGGACAAGAACCACGTCTTCTACAGGTGCTTCACCGATCAGAGCTGGAGCGTGAGGAGGTGGCCCACGACCTACTGCCCCTTGGTCAGGCCCTCCTTCGTCGAGGAGCAGAGGAGGCTGATGGGCGAGGAGGCCTTCAGGCGTGAGATGCTTGCCGAGTTCGTGGACGACTCGGACAGCTTCTTCCCCTCCGACCTCATCAGGTCCTGCATCGAGGACTACCAACCACGCGAGCTATCGGGCGGCAGGCTCTACGCGGGCTTCGACTGGGGAGGGAGGGCCGATCCGAACGCGGTGGCGGTCGTCGAGTCGTCGGCCGGTTACCTGAGGCTGGTCCACACCGAGGCATGGATGAGCGAGAGCTACACCTACTCGGTCGCCAGGGTCGTCGGTCTTTACAAGCAGATGGGCTTCGACCTGGCGCTCGAGGAGATCGGTGCTGGCATACCCATCAAGGAGCAGCTGGAGTCGCACGGGATCAGGGTGATCGGCGTCGGGCCTGACGAGGTTGAGAAGGCGATGCTGGCGCTGAAGGTGATGCTCGAGGGAGGAAGGATCAGGATGTACCTGGACGAGGCCCTGATCTCTTCCCTCCAGTCCGTGAAGTTCGAGAGGACGAGGAGGGGTCGCCTGGTCTTCCGTCACCCTCAGGGAACCCGTGACGATCTGGCGAGGGCCCTCGCCTTGGCGTGCTACGCCTCGACCGTCGACTCGTCGGGGACCTACGCCGTGGCCCTCGGGTGAGCGGGTTGCTGCTCGTCCTCAGGGACGTCCTCTCGGAGCCGGAAAGGGAGGAGAGGAGGTCTTTCAGGCTCAGCAGGTCCTTCGATTCGAGCGTCCCACGCACCCCGAGGGCCCTGGAGGTCCACAAGGCCTTCGGCATCGGCATCGGGAAGAGGGAGCACGTGATCTACAGGGATTTGCTGGTGGACGTGGAACCGGGTGACGTCGTTTACATTACGGGCGAGAGCGGTGGGGGCAAATCGCTCCTGCTACGGGACCTCGAGGCCGAGCTACGCAAGCACGAGGAGTTCAGGCCGGTCTTGAACTTCGACTCGATCCGGGTAGATCCCGGCGAGAGGGCCATCGAGGGGGTGGGCAGGAGCGTTACAGAGTCGATAGAGATCTTATCGGGTGTGGGGCTCGGCGAGGCCTACCTCTTCCTCCGACGTTACTCCGAGCTGAGTGACGGCCAGAAGTTCAGGTACAGGATGGCCAAGGCCCTCACGAAGAGCCCGAAGACCCTCATCATAGACGAGTTCTGCTCGAACCTCGACAGGACGACGGCTAAGGTCCTCGCCTATATGACGCAGAGGTGGTGCAAGAGGAAGGGGATCACGCTGGTGGTCGCCACGGCGCATGACGACCTGGTGGAAGACCTCGGGCCTGACGTGCTGGTGGTCAAGAGGTTCGGCTCCTCGGCTGAGGTGCGGTACGATCTGCCGCGCCCGGAGAAATGCTCTTTGATGAAATCGCTCAGGATAGAGAAGGGAACTATCGACGATTACAAAGCGCTGAGGGAACTCCACTACAGGAGCCGGCACCCGGGAATGGTGAGGGCGATCTACAGGGCCGTTGTGGGCGAAGAGCTGGCTGGCGTCATAGTCTACGCGTCACCGCATCCCGTCCTCAGACCGAGGAACGCCGCGCTCCCTTTCCTGAGGGAGATGATGAGGGAGGGGATGCAAAGTTACCTCCGGTGGATCAACGAGCACTTCGTCAGGATATCGAGGGTGATCGTTTACCCGAAGTTCAGGGGGATCGGGGTCGCGGTGGAGCTGGTGAGGCAGACGCTGCCGCTGGAGGGGAGGCCCTACGTCGAGACGCTGGCCGTGATGGCCAGGTACAATCCGTTCTTCGAGAGGGCGGGGATGGTCAGAATCGCCGCTGGAGCCGATCCGGAGAGGAGGAGGTCACTCGGGGCCGCCTACCGGAAGCTGGAGGAGCTGGGTGCGAGGGAGGACGTGCTGCTCGACCCGGAGCTCTTCAGGCTCTGGTACCGTGGCCTGTCGGGGAGGGAGAAGGGAGAGGTGCGGGATGCCCTCAGGACCGTGGGTGAGTACTGGAGGCGGAAGGGAGCGCAGAGGAGGATCCCGTTGGCGAGAGCCGCATCTAGGCTCGTCATGCTTCTCAACCCGCCCGAGTATCTGATCTGGAAGAACCCCGATCCGGAGTACTCGGGTTACCCGGAGCCGCTTTCAGTCGTCACTTCCCTTCCTTCTCGCCGACCATCCTCTTGACGTCGGTCCAACACTCGCCGAGCACTGCCCCACCCATCTTCTCCCAGACCCAAGCGAGGAAGACGTTCCTCAGGACCTCGGCGTCGCTGCTCCCCATCTTGCCCTTGAGGTAACTGAGGCACCTGTACTGCTCGTCGGTCAAGGTCACGAGCACGTGCTTGGGCATGGTACCGCCCTATTTTCTGCCTCTTCGCTTCCTGTTATATGGGTATCGCTAATCAGACAGTTGACAGCGCCGTCCCGGAGAGCGTCCTCTCAGGTCCCTTCACGAGTCCGAGCCTATGGCGACGCGCCTACCAGGATCCCCTCACGACTTCTTCGCGCTGCCCTCTCCATACCAAGGCATCTCTCCTGTTTGCACCTTCTCACCTCTCCTGTCCCGACCGGGGCTGCGGTCTCCTGAATCCTTTTTAGGAGGTCCGAGGGAAATGCATCTTGAAATGCCGATCGCGTTCGTCCTGATCAACACCGAGATCGGCTCGGAGGAGGAGGTCCTCAAGCAGCTCCAGTCGATGCCGGCCGTGAAGGAGGCCTACGTCGTCTACGGCGTTTACGACATCGTGGCGAAGGTCGAGGCGGAGAACATGGAGAAGCTGAAGGAGATCGTCTCATGGAACATCAGGCGCCTCGAGAAGGTCAGGTCCACCCTCACGATGCTCGTCATGAGCTCTTCGAGTTCCTGAACCGTCACGCCGTCCCTTTCCCATTAACGCCTCTGTTGTTCCGTGCCTCTTCGGACCGGACGTCTGTTGTTGTTGTTGGCAAAAGTTTTTCTAAGGCTCACGGTGGACGACGTGTGATGGAGAACGTTCAGCTCCGGGTTACCGACAGGGCGCTGGAGAAGATGAAGGAGGTTCTCAGAGAGGTGGGAGGTGAGGCGGGCATCAGGATCTTCGTCACCGAGGGCTGTTGCTGCGGCCCGCAGTACGGCCTTGCGATCGAGGACAGCGAGTACGAGGGCGACAGGGTGATAAACGTCGACGGCGTCAAGTTCTACATCGACAGCTTCTCCGCCGAGAGGATCGGTGAGATCGAGCTGGACTACGGCGTCACGTCCTTCGGCGAGGGCTTCCTGATCAGGAGGATCGGCGCTCACGGTGATGACGATCACGCCGGCGGCGGTTGCTCCTGCGGATGCGGCCACTGAACCACTCCGTCGTATCATGTCCGCTCCATCTACAGGTGATCGGATTGTCGGAGGTAAAACCTGAGGGTCCTGAGGAGCTACTGGGGAGGAAGGCGCCTGAGATAGTCCTGACCGACTCGAACGGGAAGACCTTCAGGCTCTCCGACCACCTGAACGAGGGGAAGTTCATCGTGGTCTACTTCTACCCGATGGCCGACACGCCCGGCTGCACGAAGGAGGCCTGCTCCTTCAGGGACCACATGCCAGACCTCAGCTCGGAGGACGTCATGGTTGTCGGGATCAGCACCGATCCGCCGGAGAGGAACGCGAAGTTCGCGAGGAAGTACGGGCTCAACTTCACGCTCCTCAGCGACGTGAAGGGCGAGGTCGCGAGGGCTTACGCGTCGCTGAACGGCCTCACGAGGAAGGCGAAGAGACACACTTTCGTCATCGCACCGGACGGAACCGTCGTCAAGGTCTTCACGAAGGTGAAGCCCGCGGAACACGCCAAAGAGGTCCTGGAGGCGATCAGGGCGTTGAGGGGCGGGAGCCAAACCGTCTCGAAGAGCTGAGCTCACCGCCTTTCGTCGAGCCGCTTCAACTTCTCGATGTTCTCCCGCTCGGACTCGTCGATTTTCTCGACCGAGAGCCAGGCGTCGATGATCTCCCTAGCGACGTGAGGCGTTGTAAGGCGGCCGCTCAGGGCTAGAACGTTGGCGTCGTTCCAGAGCCTCGCTCCCCTTGCGGTCTCGGCGTCGAAGCAGAGGGCGGCCCTCACGCCCTTGATCTTGTTGGCGGCGATCGAGACGCCGGTTCCCGTGTAGCAGACGACGATCCCGAAGCCGGCCTCACATTCTGCGACCCTCCTCGCTACCTCGAACGCGACGTCAGGCCACGGCTCAACCCTCTCGGTCACCAGCGATCCTACCAGCTCCACCTCGAACCCCTTCGAGGCGAGGTACCTCGCCGCCTCCCTAGCAGCGGGGTAGACGTCGTCCGCTCCGATCACCACCTTTCTCCTAAGGGCCTGGTCCGAGCCGCTCTCGGTCGTCATCCCAAATGCTTCGCGACGTCGTCTACGGTCGGGAACCTGCCGCCCTCAGCCTTCCTNGANTAGACNAGCCTNTCGTCGACGTANACGTCGAAGATGCCGCCGTCGCCGGTGTCGAGCGTGACCGAGAAGTCCTTCAGGTATTTCGTGCCGTATTTGTTGAGCAGGTCGGTAGCGAGCTGGACGGCCCTGGGCAGGAAGCCGCAGGGAACGCAGTAGACGATCCTCACGCGGGGCACGGTTTACCGGCTGAGCTCAAGCTAATTACCGTTGACCGGCTACGCACCTTGTGGAGGATTTCGGGAGGTCACGTCAACGTCCCCGGACCGGGAACCTCCACGCCCATAGCCCTCCAGTAGGAGAGCAGCACGATCTCCGTAACTGTCCGGACCTCGGCCTCATCGCGAGGAGCGTAGACCATGACGGCGTTTCGCGGTATAAGGTGGCCTGCGGCGGGGTGCGGCTCTGCCCATCCCTTCGCGACCAACTCCTCGATCCAGTTCGGCGGGGCCATCAGGTGGAGGCTTCCGTCGTGGGGCGGGTGAAGGTGCGCGAACTCCCTGCCGTACATGAAGGCGTCCTCCGGGCCCTTGGCCGCGTCCTCTTCCAGCACGAGGGCCCTCGCACCGGGAACGGAGACGGCGCTCACCTCCTCGGTCACGTGGGGGAGCGAGAAGAGTTCGTCGGCCAGCATCGAGTATATCCTCGGTCCCGGGTTCTGGGTCAGCTGCTGATGGGGCATGCCCCTCCTCGTGACCGGCCTCTCGCCGTGCCGCTCGGGCAAGCCGAAGACGAAGACCCGGAGGCTCGGGAGCGTCCTGACCGCCGCCCACCCTGCACCCTTCGTGACCGGTTCGACTGAGACCAGCTCGAAGGCGTCGTCCAGCACCGCCTCCCTCTCCATCGCCAGCGGAGGGCTGCAGTAGTCCTCCTCTTCCCAGACCGCGTGGCCCCTCAGGTCGAAGCGAGCGTTCCGGAGGCTCTCGTCGAGGGCCCTCCCGAAGGGCCTCATCGAGGCTATCCTCCCCGACTCGAGGTCCTGCCAGATCCTCCTCATCGCCCCCGGCTTGGGTAAGGCCCTCACCAGATAGTGCGCCATGCCGATCGTGGGGGCTTCCGGTGTCCGATAAGCGTTCCCCCTCATCTCACGCCGTAGCAGGAGCGGACCGAGGTCAGAAACGATGTGCTCACAGTTTTATGCTCGCGGTCCGGTGAGGGGGGAGGCGGGAGATGCCGAAGTGGGGGTACTCGATACAGCTGGTCGACGAGTCGAGGATTGCGAAGGCCAGCTTAAGGGAGGTCGACGCGTCGCCGAAGTGGACGGGGGAGGTCTGCGCGGCGATCAAGGGGATGTACGTTGAGGACGCGAAGAGGCTGCTGGAGGACGTGATCGCCCGGAAAAGGATGATCCCCTACAGGAGGTACAGGAAGCTGAGGGCCCACCACTCGGAGACTAAGGGGCCGGGAGGTTATCCGGTGAAGCCGGCGAGGCTGCTGCTGAAGCTGCTCGAGTCGCTGGAGGCGAACGCGGAGTTCAAGGGCCTCGACACCTCGAGGCTCAAGATAGTCCACGCGGCGGTCCACAAGGGGAGGGTGATCAAGAAGTTCTTCCCGAGGGCCTTCGGGAGGGCATCGCCCCACAACAAGACGCTGATCCACATTGAGGTCGTCGCGGAACAGGTCTGACCTCCCGTTGGGACCTTCACCGTTCCTCCCTCGACGTGTGAAACGCTTTGATCGTGCGGAGGCCGTTCGTCGCAGGTGACGGCCTGAACCCGGTGAAGGACATAAGCGGGTGCCCCGGTGATCGTTGGAGATGCCGGCGGTAAGGGTGAGGCTCACGTGCGCGCTGGTCGACAGGCCCGGCACACTCCTCAAGACGCTTGAGCAGATAGCCCTCGCAGGGGGCAACATCATCTCCATCGTCCACAGCAGGGAGAACATCACGTCGGGCTACGTCCCTGTAAGCATCAACGTCGAGTTCCCGGACGCCCAGAGCCTCGAGAGGGCGAAGAGGGGGATCGAGTCGGTCGGCGTCCCCGTGATAGGATCTGAGAGCCTCGAGAAGGCGCTGAGGACGGTGATCGTCGTCGGCAGGGGAGAGCTCGGAGACCTGATCAGGGCCGTCGAGGGGCTCGGCCTCAGGATCGTCGACGCCTCTGTCCGCGGCAGCGGACCCGAGATAACGGCCCGCTTAACGCTGGAGGTTCCGGAGGGCGACGAAGGGGAGAGCGCCATGGCGCGGTTC
The DNA here is from genome assembly GCA_000494145.1 of Candidatus Calditenuaceae archaeon JGI OTU-1. GTDB lineage: Archaea > Thermoproteota > Nitrososphaeria_A > Caldarchaeales > Calditenuaceae > Calditenuis. The sequence continues at coordinate 28,700 of AWOE01000004.1, forward strand.
GAGGGGGCTGCCTCGAGCTTAGGCTACCTGCTGGTCCCGGAGGTGTGAGGGGGGTGTTGAGGGCCCTCGTGAACGGTTACGGCTTCCTCGGCAAGAGGGTGGCCCGTTCCCTCCTCCTCGGCAAGCTCCCGGGCGTGAGGCTGGTCGCGGTCGCCAGGTCCACCGGCTACCTCTACAGGCCCGAGGGGTTAAGGGCGGAGGAGCTGGGAAACGACCTGAGCGGTTCGCCCCACTTCGTCGAGGGCAGCGCGCTGGTGTTGCTCGAGGACGGAAAGGTGGACCTGCTGGTGGAGCTCACCCCCACCAACCTCCCTTCAGGCGAGCCGGCCCTAACCAACATCCGGACGGCCCTCTCCAGAGGGATCGACGTGGTCACCGCCAACAAGGCGCCGATCGCCCTCGCCTACCGGGAGCTGAAGGAGGTAGCACGGTCTACGGGAGCCCTCCTCCTCTTCGAGGGGACTGTGGGCGGAGGGATACCGCTGATATCGCTCAGGAGGTTCTGCCTGAGGGGCGACGAGGTCCTAACGATCAGGGGCATACTGAACGGCACGACGAATTACATCCTGAGCAGGATGCACTTCGAGGGGCTGACCTTCGACCTCGCGCTGAGGGAGGCCCAGAACCTCGGGATCGCCGAAAGGGACCCGACGCTGGACATAGAGGGTTACGACACGGCCCTGAAGCTCCTGATACTCGCCAACGCCGTCATGGGGCTCGATAGGAAGCTCGACGACGTCAGGATCACGGGCATCTCCAGGATCTCCGCCGATGCCGTGGCGCTCGCGAAGGAGGCGAACATGGCCGTCAAGCTGATAGGATCTGTTGACGCCGACGGCAGGCTCTCGGTGGCTCCGAGGCTGGTGAAGCTGAACGACCCCATCTGCGTCCACGGGACGCTGAACGCCGTCACGATCCGCCTCAAAACGGCTGGCGACCTGACGCTCATCGGCGAGGGCGCTGGCGAGCCGACGGTGACGTCGATACTGAACGATATCTGGGAGGTAGTGACTGTCAGGGGTTTTGGGTCGGCATAGTACGCATCATCAGAGATAGTAGAATTTGAGTGAGACGGAGGAAATGAAGAGCAGGGTCGATCCGATCAAAACCACGTGGTCCCTCCTTCTCGACCTCAGCGTCCTGTAGCTGGTCCTCTTCTCCACGGCGCCGAAGCACTTGACCTCCAGGGCCTCCGCCATCTCGAAGGCCCTCCTGAGGGCGTTCACGGTGACTGGGACGAAAGCCCTGACGTAGTTCCTGAAGAGCCTGATGGGGTTCCGGGTGTCGTAGTTGACGCCCCTCATCCTCTGCGAGTCGATGACCTCCTGGACCTCCTCGAGGAAGAGCGGAGCGAACCTGATCGAGGCCGTGAGGGCGAACGCGTAGTCGTATGGCACCCTCATCCACCTCAGGACCAGGGCGAAGTCCTCGGGCGAGGTGGTCAAGAGGAAGAAGGAGAAGGACGTGAAGACGGCGATGAACCTCATCAGGAGCGCGGCGTTGGTCAGCGCGAACTCGGGCGTGAGGACCGGTGTCCCGGCCGTCAGGCTCCCCAGGACGTTGAGCAGCAGCACGAAGGCCAGGAAGGGCCCCAGGGCCCTCATCGTCCTCAGAACCCTTCCCGACTCGTTGACCGTGGCTAGCAGCAACGTCACCAGCAGGAGGACGGCCGAAGAGGCGGCCAGCGACAGGACCGGCGGCCTGTCGTAGATCACGGGGAGCGCGAAGAGGTAGACCGAGATGGCGAGCTTCACCCGCGGGTCGAGGGCGGCAACACCTCGCTCAACGCTCCTGAACCGCAGGAGATCACCGAGCCTCAGGCTCACCGCATCCACCCACCGACTTGAGGAGGGACCTGAGCTGCAGGACGAGGTCCTCGAAACTCGACGTCTTCTTCACGCCCATCGCCTCGAGCCTCGATGAGATGACGACGGACTGGGGAGGGAGAACCCTCGCTTCCCTCAGCAGCCCTTCGTCGGTGAGCACGTCCTCCGCCCTCCCGTCCGCCAGAACTTTCCCTCTCCCCATCAAAACCACCCTCGGCGAGAGCTCGGAGACGAACTCGACGTCGTGGGTCGCTATCACCAACGTCTTCCCCTCGTCCCTGAGGCGCCTGATGATCTCCGTCATCGCGTCCCTGCCGGCCCTGTCCTGTCCCAGCGTCGGCTCGTCGAGCAGCAGGTACTTCGGCTCCCAGGCCAGAACCACCGCTATCGACAGCCTCTTCTTCTGGCCTCCGCTGAGGGTGAAGGGCGACCTCTTCTCCGTGCCCTCCAGGCCGAAGGCCCTCAAGAGATCGATGACGCGGTCCGCTCTGTCCAGCATGCCGAAGTTCCTCAACGCATAGAGCATCTCCTCCTCGACCGATTCGAGGAAGAAGAGCGTCTCGGCGATCTGGGGGACGTACCCGACGAGCCTTGCGATCGTGTTCAGCGGTGTCCTTCTGGTGTCGAGCCCGTCGATCCTAACGGTGCCCTCGCTCGGCTTCAGGAGGCCCGACATGAGCTTCAGCAGCGTCGTCTTCCCCGCACCGTTTCCCCCCATCAGCGCTACGACCTCGCCGTCCCTCAGGACCAGATCGACGCGTTCGACCGCTCTCACACCTCCAGGGTATGTGAAGGAGACCCGGTCCAGCTCGATCATCGACCGCCCACGCCTCCCCGGACCCTCCTCGAGACCAGGGCCTCCAGCTCCTCTGGCAGCAGCGGCACCGGACCGTCGAGACGGCAGGAATCCCTCAGCCTCCAGTATAGCTCCACGACCCTCGGAACCGGGATCTCGTCGCATCTCGGCTCCGAGAAGAAGGACCTCGGTTCGCCGGAGAAGATCACCCTCCCTCCGCTGAAGGCTATCACCCTGTCGGCGTGGGGTGCGATCAGGTCGGTCCTGTGCTCCGCCACGAGGACGGTCCTCCCCTCTTCCCTGCAGATCTTGACGACGAGGTCCAGCACCTCCTTCGCCGCCAGCGGGTCGAGCATCGAGGTCGGCTCGTCGAGGAGCAGGACGTCAGGGCCCATCGCCATCACGGTCGCTATAGCGAGCCTCTGCTTCTGACCACCTGAGAGCTCCGCCGGGTTCCTCCTCCTCAGGTCCCTCAGACCGAACCGGTCCAGCGCTTCCTCGACCCTCCGCCGGATCTCCTCGGGTGGCACGCCGAGGTTCTCGAGGGGGAAGGCCAGCTCCGACTCGACGGAAGTGGAGAAGATCTGCGTCTCGGGGTTCTGGAAGACCATCCCCACCCTCGTGGCGAGCCTGTGCACCGGCGTCGACGCCACCTCCATCCCCATCACCCTGACCGAGCCGAGGTACTCGCCGGAGTAGAAGTGCGGTATGAGGCCGATGAGGCAGCGGAGGAAGGTCGACTTCCCCGAGCCGGTCGATCCGAGCACCAGCACCAGCTCCCCCCGGTCGATCTCGAGGTCCACCTCCCTGAGGGCCCACTCCTCCGAGCCCTCGTATCGGAAGCTCAGACCCCTTACCTCTACCGCCTTCATCACCGATCTTCGATCGGCTTGACGTGGCTCCCCAGCGCGTACCCCAGCAGCTCGAGGCACCTGGCGATCACTTCCTCGAAGGAGGCCGGAACCCTTACCCTAGCTGCGGCCGCGTGGCCCCCGCCCTGACCTCCGAGCTTCGAGGTGAGGGGCTCGATGACGTCCTTGACCACGTTGATCGAGTACGTCTTTACGACCTCCGGCGAGACCCTGAAGACGACGTCGGTGAAGCCCTCGGATTCGTCTCCTACCACAGCTATCCCGGCACCGGCGTTGACCAGCGTCCTGGCGACCGACGAGCGGAAGGCGCCGACCCTCGTGACGGCTATGATCACGTTCTCGGCCCTGAAGAGCGAGGACCTCTTCAGCCCCTTGAGCCTAGCGACCCTCTCGGAGTAGTCGGGAGGGACCTCCAGCGCCTCCGCGTGGACGGACGGATCGGCGCCGAAGCCTCCCAAAAGGCCGACCTTCCTCAGGACGAGAGCGTCGGCCACCGTCAGCCTCACGGTGTCGTAGTAGATGCCGAAGAAGAGGGCCGCCGATTCCACCGCCTTCAGCGGCATGCCGTTGAGGACGCAGAGGTCCAGGACGATCTCGGAGCTCGACTTGTACTCGGGAGAGGAAAAGACCGCGAAGCCCTCCGGCCACCGGTCGCTCACGTGGTGGTCTACGACCGTGACCCTGCCCACGACCGAGGAGAGGGTGCTGCCGAGCTGGTTCGGCGAGCCGACGTCGACCGCAACGTAGTGCTCGGCCTCGGGGAGCTCGGGTGCCAGCCGTATCGAGAGGGCTTCGGCGAACCTCGCAGAGAGGTCGGAGACTTCTCCCGGGACGTGAACGCCGTCCACCACTTCCGCTCCGTAAAGGTCCCTCAGGAGGTTGCCTAACACGTAGGCCGCCGCTATCGAGTCCTGGTCGCCGCCCAGGTGCGTCAGCAAGCCCACCCTCATGCCCTTCAGCCGGGCGAGGTGGTTCGAGAGGGACGAGACGAAATCCCTCGACCTTATCAGCTCCTCGAGGTTCCGCGGTGAGGGGGTCACGACTCCTCGACTCCCCTCCCGGAGACGGCCGACTGGATCTGCTTCTGGAGCTCGGAGATCTGGGTCCTCGTCCGGGCCTCCTGCCTCTCGAGGACCTTCAGCCTCGTGTCGTTCAGGTCCCTCTTCTCCGTAAGCTCCGCCATCACCTTCTCCTTCGTCGTCTGTATCAGCAACGGCCCCACCGCCTTGTACACCACGACCTGCTCGTCGGCCTTCGAGAGCTCCTCGAGCGCCAGCTTGATCTCCTCGAGCTCGGCCTGGACCCTCTGCTTCTCGGAGATCAGGACGGAGAGGGTTTGCTGGAGCTGTTGGAGCCTCGCCAGCTGCTGCTGGACGTTCATCGGCAGCTCTCCGGTCGACATCGACCTCCGTTTCTCCCGTCGATGATTTAAGGCATTTCCGAAAGAGCGGCCTCGTAGGGTTTCGGGGCCTCACCCGAGCGTCGCGTGCTCCTCACGACGGTTAACGGAGCCCTTATCCCGGCAGGTCGGCTGTAGGACGGCTGCGGCCGCGTCGAGGCCCGCCGGATTTAGCGTTATATCACGCGGAGGCGATCGACCGTCAGGGATGCCGCAGAAGGAGAAGGAAAAGGAGAAACCGAGGCACCAGGTCTACACCGATATCTCGGAGCTGCCAGGAGTCGGACCTGCGACTGCCGAGAAGCTGAGGGAGATAGGGTTCTCGACGATAGAGGCCCTCGCCACAGCCACGGTAGCCGAGCTCGAGGCTGCGGGGATCAGCGAGAGAAAGGCCGAGGAACTGATCAGGTTGGCGAGGGAGTCGATAGAGATCTCGTGGGTGACGGCGAAGGACCTGATAAGGCTCAGGAGCGGCATAAGGAGACTCACGACGGGCAGCAAGGCCCTCGACGCGCTGATCGGCGGAGGCATCGAGACCCAGGCGATAACCGAGTTCTTCGGTGAGTTCGGGTCGGGGAAGAGCCAGATGTGCCACCAGCTGGCGGTGAACGTCCAGCTCCCGGTGGAGAGGGGAGGGCTCGACGGAGCGGCGCTCTACATCGACACCGAGAACACCTTCAGGACCGAGCGGATCGAGCAGATGGCCAAGTACCTGGGGCTGGAGCCGGACAAGGTCTTGGAGAGGATCATCTACGCGGAGGCCTACAACAGCGACCACCAGATACTGCTCCTCGAGAGGGCGGACAAGGTGATCAAGGAGAACAACGTCAAGCTGATCGTCGTCGACTCGCTGACGGCCCACTTCAGGAGCGAGTACATCGGAAGGGAGATGCTCGCGGAGAGGCAGCAGAAGCTGAACAAGCACATGCACCGTCTCCTCAGGCTGGCGAGGGCCTTCAACGCGGCCGCGGTCGTGACGAACCAGGTCATGGCGAGGCCCGACGAGTTCTTCGCACCGATGGCCGTCGCACCGGTCGGCGGTCACGTGGTGGGCCACACCAGCCACACCAGGCTCTTCATCCGGAAGACCGCAGGGAAGAACTTCAGGATCGTCCGGCTCGTCTCGAGCCCCTACCTCCCTGAAGGCGAGGTGCTGATCAAGATCACCGAGAACGGCATCGAGGACGTCGAGGAGGAAGAGCGGGAGGAGTACGGCAGGAAGAGGTGAGGTGCTTGGACGAGAAGTTGGAGAGGCAGGTAGTGAGGATCCTCCAGCTCCTCTTCGACGGCAAGATCTCGGACGCAGAGAGGGCCCTCGAGAACCTCGAGAAGCGGGTCAAGGGGACGGAGCTGAACGGATACGCGACGGCGATCAGAGGCATCCTCATCTCGTACACGACCGACGACAAGACCTCCGTGCTCTACAGGGTCTACTCGTCCGACGACCCGAAGGGTGAGCTCCAGCAGTACGTCAGGGCGATGCGCGAGGCCGACGCGTCATTCGACGACTTCAGGTCACCCGTCGTCGAGGTATGGGAAGCGGTGCTAAGGAACTTCGACAGGCTCCCCGTACCCCACAAGTTCAGGTCCTCTCAGGAGGTGAAGCAGCAGACGCTCGACGAGGAGGGGGCCGCGTCCGGAAAGGGCTGATCTAAGGGGGTTGGCGGAGGTCCGGTCCTGATCAGATCAGCAGGTTGTAGAACGCGATCAGGCTGAGGAGCCAGAAGGCGGTGTACGCCCCTGCACCGACGGACCAAGCCTTCCTCCTCGTCATCTCGGCCTCGTTGAGCAGAGGTCGCATGAAGGCCAGCGTGACGGCGATGTAGACGCCTACCGCAACTGGGATCGTGACGATCCAGTGGGCAGACAGCGAGATGAGCGCCGAGACGTAACCGGTCAGCACGGCCACGCCGCACTTCAGCAGGTAGACGTGGATCTCCCTCAATCCTGTGGGTTTCCCCATCACTCTCCTCTTTAGTCATGATCCCGGGCAGCAGGCTCGGCCCCGGAGCCGGGCAATCCGCCGTCTCCGCCATCGAGTTTATGAGTCTCCGGCACAGGGACGGAGAGGATGTCGGCGCAGCAGAAGGAGACGAGGCTGATCGTGAGGCTCCTCGGCACCGACCTCGACGGAACGAAGCACGTTCCTTACGCCTTAGCCAAGATCTACGGCGTCGGGATAAACTTCGGATACGCGGTGGCGAGGGCCGTCGGGATCGATCCGATGACGAGGCTCGGTCAGCTGACGGACCAGCAGCTGGCCCTCCTCGAGGACGCCATCACGAACCCCGCGAATTACGGGATACCGACCTGGATGTGGAACAGGAGGAGGGACCCGGTGACGGGGAAGGACACCCACCTCGTCGGGGCCGAGCTGAACCTGACTATGCGCGAGGACATCGAGAGGGAGAAGAAAATCAAGTCGTGGAGGGGCGTCAGGCACATGCTCGGCCTCAAGGTGAGGGGCCAGCGGACCAGGACCACCGGGAGGAAGGGAGGGCCAGTGGGCGTCGCGAGGAAGGCGACCAAGTGACTTCTCCGGTCGAAAGCGTTATCCGTCCCTGTGCCGATTTTCCGTCGTTGGTCAGGCTCTCCGGCGGAGAGATTCTGGTCGAGTGCCTACTGCGTGAGGGCATCAGGTACGTCTTCGGGATCCCCGGCGACAGGAGCCTTCCGTTCCTCGACGCCATCCACAGGGTCGGCAGGAAGAGGGGGCTCGAGTTCATCACCACCAGGCACGAGCAGGCCGCAGCCCACATGGCGGACGCCTACTACAGGGTCACCGGCAGGCCGGCCGTGTGCTACGGAACCGTCGGGCCAGGCGCCGCGGGCCTGATCCCCGGTGTGTACGCGGCCTACGCCGACTCGATACCGGTGATAGTCCTCACCTCGCAGAACCAGCTCACGAGGATCTACCCTGACCACGGGAGCATGCAGTCGCTCGACCAGCACTCGCTCTTCAGGCCGGTGACGAAGTGGAGCGCCGTCGTGAACCACGTGAGCAGGATCCCCGAGCTCGTCCAGAGGGCCTTCAGGGTCGCGCTTACCGGGAGACCGGGGCCGGTCCACCTCGACATACCTTCAGACGTCATAGCATCCGAGATCGACCTCGACCCGGTCAAGGCGTTTCCCGAGCCGAGGTCCTACAGGCCGGTGAAGAGGCCGAGGGCCGATCCGGGATCTGTGAGGGAGGCGGTGAGGATGCTGGCCGGTGCCAGGCTGCCCCTGATCCACGCGGGGTCCGGGGTCCTGAGGAGCGACGCCTCGGAGGAGCTGATGAGGCTCGCAGAAGCCCTCAAGGCACCTGTCATCACCAGCCTCTCGGCGAGGGGCGCCGTCCCCGAGGACTGGGAGCTTTGCCTCATACCTGGGAGTCCGGGGGCGTTCGTGGCGATGGGCATGGCCGACGTCGTCCTCCACATGGGCGGGAAGCTCGGCGACATGGACCTCTGGGGCAGGTCGCCACACTGGGGAGAGATAGGGGTCCAGAGGTGGATACAGGTGGACATAGACCCGGAGATGATAGGGCTCAACAGGCCCGTCGACCTGGCCCTCGTCGGAGACGCCAAGACGGTCCTCTCCCAGATGCTGGAGGAGCTCCGAGGCCTTGAGGTCAGGGTCGATAGGGACGTGGGCGAGCTGAGGCGCCTCTGCGAGGAGTGGGAGAGGGGATTCCTCGAGGTCGCCATGAGTTCCTCCCATCCCATCCACCCGCTCAGGGTCGTCCACGAGGCGAGGAGCTTCTTCCCGAGGGACGCGATCTCAGTTGCGGACGGGGGCAACACCGCGGTCTGGGCCCACTACCTCAACCGCATCTACTACCCGAGGACCTTCCTCTGGGCTGCCGACAGCGGCCACCTCGGGGCAGGGCTCCCGTACGCGATAGCCGCGAAGCTCGCGTCACCTGACCGAAGCGTCTACCTCCTAACCGGAGACGGGGCCTTCATGCTGAACGTCCAGGAGCTGGAGACCGCATCGAGGTTGGGGACGGAGATCGTGGCGATCGTCTTCAACGACGCCCAGTGGGGCATGATCAAGGGAGCCCAGAAGCTCTTCTACCGGTCGAGGTACGTCGGCGTCGACTTCGGCGACGTGAGGCACGACCTCGTCGCTGAGGCGATGGGCTGTCACGGGATCCGGGTGGAGAGGGCGGAGGAGCTGAGGGGTGCCCTGAGGGAGGCCGCAGCGTGCGGGAGGCCTGCGGTGATCGACGTGAAGGTCGACAGGGAGGCCAACCTCACACCTCCCGATCTCGAGACGCTGGCGGCCATCTGGCTCGAGGGCTGCGAGGTTCCGGTGAGGGAGGAGTTAGTGGAGGAGAGGGTGGAGGCCTAGGCTCCCCTGCTCACCTCGACGAGGACCTTCAGAGCCTCCTTCCTCTCGAAGAGCTCGAAGCCCCTCGGCACCTCCTCCAACGGGAGGCGGTGGGTGACGAGCCTGCTCGGGTCGAGCCTACCCTCGGAGACGAGCCTGATGAGCCGTTCGCCGTTCCTGATCGGGTCGCCTATCGAGAAGACGAGCTTCTTCTCCGTGAGCCAGAGCTGCCCCATCTGGACACCGTACTCGTGGAGGTGGAAGCCGACCACAGAGACGGTCCCCTTCCTCCTCACCATCTGGATCGCGGTCATCAGCGGCTCAACGGTCCTCCCAACGGCCTCGATCACGACGTCAGCTCCCCTTCCGTCGGTCATCAGCCTCACCTCCTCCACGGGATCGGCCCTGCTCGCGTTCACGGTCCTGAACCCCAACGACTCCGCGAACTTGAGACGCTCCTCAGAGACGTCCACCATCAGGACCTCCGAGGCGCCGAAGAGGAGGGCGCACATCCCGCTCATCAGTCCGATCGGCCCGGATCCCACGACGGCCACGACGACGCCGGGCGAGAGGCCTGCGTTTGCGACCGCATCGAACCCTGTGGCGAGGCCGTCGCCGATGAAGACGAGCCTTTCGTCCGGAACGCCCTCAGGTGCCCTGATCAGCGTCACGTCGGCGTTCGGGACCCTCACCAGCTCAGCGAAGGCCCCGTCGAGGCTCTCACCGTAAGCAGGCCCCATGCCGAAGATGTTGACGCTCTCGCACTGGGTGAAGAGCTGCCTCCTGCAGAACCAGCACTCGCCGTCGGCCACCCACGCCGAGACTATGACCCTGTCGCCCTCCCTGAACCGCCTGACGCCGCTGCCAACGCGCTCCACGACGCCCATGAACTCGTGTCCCAGCACCGTCCCCGGGACGACCGTCAGCTCCCCCCTGTAGACGTGGAGGTCCGTGCCGCAGATGGAGGCGGTAGTGACCCTCACGATGGCGTCCCTGTCCGAAGCCAGGGTCGGCTCCTCCTTCTCCTCCACCCTCACGTCCCTCGGACCGTGCCACGTGGCTGCCCTCATAGACCCACCTACGCGATGAACTCGGTCGGGACCTTCTTCAGGGCGTTGACGAAGGCCGAGGAGGCGGCGGCGTTGGAAAGGAGCTTGCCGACGTCTCCCTTGACCCTGAGCTGCCCGGTCATGAAAGCCATCGTGGGGCTCAACCTCCCCTGAGCCACCTTCTTCATGTTCTCGTAAGTGCCCGAGATGATTATCGGTGCCGGCTTCTCCTCCGGTGCGTTGAGGAACTCGAAGCCCCTGCACTTGCCGTGGTAGAGGTCCATCCACACAACGACCCTCTCGGTCCCGAAGTGCTCCCTCACGGGCTTCGGAAGGTCGGTGACCACAAGGATCAGCGGGTCCTCCCAGTTCTTGGCGGCCTTGGCGTACTCCTCGTCGCCGTTCAGCACCCGCATGAACTCCTCGAACCACTCCCTCGAGCCGAAGACGAACTTCCTCTGCTCCGACATCGTGTGAACCTTGGCTTCACAGCGGATAAGCGTTACCGGCCGGTAAACTCGCGCCTCGCCAGCTCGGCACCTTTGACGAGGGCCCTCTCCTTCTCGAAGGCCACCTCCCACCTTCTGGTCCTGAGGCCGCAGTCGTGACACGCGATCACCTTCCCAGGATCGTCGAGGACCCTCGCCGCGTAGAGGAGCCTGTCCCTCACCAGCTCAGGCGGCTCGACGAAGTCGGTGTGGACATCGGTCACACCCGGTGCCACCTTCGCCCCGATCGAGTGCTCCCTGAAGAGCCTGAGGACGGAGTAACCCTTCCTCGCGTCGTCGCTCACGCCGGGCAGCAGGGTGTCCCTGTTGGCGCACTCTATCGAGAACTCGTCGACCCTCATCTCGGCGATGTGAGGGAAGAGCTTGGAGTAGTCGCTGTAGCAGACGTGGAGCGTGAACGTCGCGTCGATCCCCTCCACCATCTCGTTGAAGGCCTGCACGTAGAGTTCGACCTCGTCGGGCTTCGTCGTCAGCGCAGGCTCGTCTATCTGGATCCTCCTCGCACCGGCCTCGACGAGGGCCTTCAGCTCGGGCCTCACGACGTTCTCCACTAAGTCGTGCAGCAGCTCCTCCCTCGCCCTCCTCCTCCGCTCGATGGGGTTGAGGTCCCTGTTCTGGCGGGAGATGTAGAACTCGTCGTAGCTCCAGTCCATCAGCGTGTAGGGACCCGTCACGGGCACCTTCACTTCCCTCCGAGCCTTCGACCTGACGAAGAGGAACTCATCGAGGTAGGGAGACGATCTGAGCCTCGGGACGCCCACTACCGCTGCCTTCCTGTAGGTCTCCGCGTCCCAGACCTTCACCCTTCCGAGGAAGACGGCGTTCTCGACCCTCAGCATCAGGTGCTCGTACATCTCGACCCGACGCTGCTCGCCGTCGTAGACCACGTCAAGCCCTGCGGCCTCGTGGAACCTTATCCCGTATAGCGATGCCCACTCGAGCAGCCGGTCCTGGGTGAAGCTCCCGTCGCGAAGGGACCGGTAGAGGAGCTCGTGGTCCTCGACGTTGAGCCTTCTTCCCCAGTACAGCGCCATCTCGGCCGACTCGTGCGATCCCGGCCTCTTCAGGAAGGGAGCCCTCGAGAGCGATCCGACCTCCTGTGTCCTGAACAGGCCGATCAACCTCCCTGCCCCAGGAAGGTCGCCTTAATTTCTCTGAGCGCGATCAGCTTCGACCTGGCCACGTCGGGAGGAACGTACTCCAGATCGGTTGTGGTCGTCAGGTGGATCCTGTTGAAGCCCGCATCGGCCAGCGCCCTCAGCAGCCCCATCACCTCTCCCGGCCGCTCGACCCTGCTGCTCCTCGAGTCCACTATCCCTACTGCCACCTCGCCTCTGAGCCCCGAATTCAGGACATCGTCCTGCGATGTGACGGTCGCGTCGAAGCCCACCACGTCTGCACCTGCGTCCTCTATCCATCCTGTGGCGTTCCCGAGGGGATAGAAGAAGGTGTGGAGCTGTACCCTCAGTCCGGTCCTCCGCTTCAGGACCTTCACCGACTCCGCCACCGCGTCCACCTCCGCCGGGCTCAGCCTCTTCGTGACCAAGTAGGGCGCGGAGAGCTGGAGTAGCTCGACGCTGAGACCAGTGACTTCGATAAAGCGCACCACCTCCTCTGCCAGCAGACGGGCCACCTCGACTGCCAGCTCCTCGGGACCGATCTGGACGATCCGGTGTGAGAGCATGACCATCGTGAGGGGCTCGGGAAGGATCAGCTTCACACCCCTCCCCCTGAGGACTTCGGCGAAGACGTACTCCGATAGGACGTCTCCGGGGCTGCTCGGCCTCTCCCTGAAGACCGGAACTCTGTAGAAGAGGTTGTTGTCGAACCACCTGGCGAGCCCGTCGACCTCGAGGCCGGACCAGCTCTCCGCGAAGGGCCTGAAGTGGTCGTGCCAGAGGAGCATCGGGTCCGTCAGATAGTCGAATCCCAGCTCCTGCTCGAGCTGGACCCACCTCGACGTCTCAGCGAGGGCAACCGATCTGACCTCCTCCCACGTCGCCTTCCCCCTCCCGTACCTCCTCAGCACGCCGAAGAGCTCCTCGGACCTCGGCAGGTTCCCCGACAGGTGGACGAGGACCTCCGTCATCCTCTTCGCCGGTGGACAGGCCAGCACGTGAAAAACGCTTCATCGCTGCACCGGCATTCGATGCGTCCTGCCTCGAGCTCGATGGGGATGGAGAAGGTAGATATCGTGGAGTCCAAGCAGGCGACGTGAGGGATCCGTTATTGTGGCGGGCAGCAGGGAGCAGAAGCTCCTCGAGGAGTTCGGGCTGACGGAGCTCGACCCGTCGGAGCTGCCGCTCGACCACCCGTACGTCAGGCGCAGGATAGTCTTCTCGGCGAGGACGAAGGAGGAGCTGATTGAGGCCCTGGGGACCTCGAACTACTACGTCCTCACGGGCATCATGCCCTCCTCCGAGAGGATCCACCTCGGCACGATGGCGGTCATCGAGTCGGTCAAGTGCTTCGCCGAGAGGGCAAAGTTCACGGTCCTCCTCGTCGCTGACCTCGAGTCGCTGGCCACGAGGAACATCAGCCTCAAGGACGGCAGGAGGATTGCCCTCGAGTACCACATACCGACCTATCTTGCCTTGGGGATAGATCCCGAGAGGACCGTCTTCTATTTCCAGTCGGACAACATAGACGTCCACAGGATAGCGGCCGATGCGGCGAGGGAGATAACGCTGAACGAGTTCAGGGCAGTCTACGGCAGCGCCGAGCCGTCAAGGATCGTCTCCAGCCTCTACCAGATAGGCGACGTCCTCTTCCCCCAGCTGGCCTTCCGAGGAACGCCCGGCATCATCCCGGTCGGTCTTGACCAGGACCCGCACCTCAGGCTGGCCCGCGATTACGTCAGGCGGACCCCTCACTTCGACTTCAAGCCCATCATCGGAGCCTACATCAGGGACGTCCCGAGCCTGAGGGGGGAGGGGAAGATGAGCAAGAGCGATCCGCTCTCCGCGATCTTCCTGCCGGAGGACGACATGGCTGAGCTGAGGCGGAAGGTCTTCAAGGCCTTCTCCGGAGGTAGGGAGCCCGTGGAGGTCCACAGGAAGCTTGGAGCCGACCTCGAGGTGGACGTGCCCTATCAGATCCTTCGTTTCGTCCTGAAGGACGAGAGGGAGCTCGAGCGGGTCAGGGAGGAGTACGGGTCTGGGAGGATGTTGAGCGGCGAGATCAAGCAGTACCTGTTCGAGGTGCTCCGGGAGATGATGACGGAACTCAGGGAGAAGCTGGAGCAGTGCAGGGACCTCGTAGCCCGGAACGGCATAACGCTGGTGAGGAACGCGGAGGAGCTGAGGGAAGCCGTGGCCAGCATGGGCTGATCATGGCCGTCGGGAAGCTCACGGTATCCGGTCGAGCGGTGTCGGGTCCTCCCGTTCTATGTAAGTGACGTGGTGGAGCTCGTCGCCGATCCGGACCATGTGCTTCGAGGACTTGGGCGGGAGCCTCTTCCCCGTCAACGCGGCGCGTATCACGTCCTCCTTCGTCACCGGCGGCTTGCCGTCCCAGGGCTCGACCACGATCTCTTCGCGCATGTAGTCCACCAAGTAGGCCGGGATGTACCTCTTCCCCAACCGCTTCATGCAGTTGTACCGGTGGTGGCCGTCGATGATCGTCATCGTCCTCTCGTCCACCAGAATGGGCCTCTTCAGGACGCCGTCGCTCAGGATCTCGCTCAGCAGCTCCTCCAAGTGCTCGGGGATGTAGTGCTCGTGCTCCCTGAGCTCGTCGAGCCTCACCAGCCTCGGCTTAAGCTCCAGCAGGTCCATCGCTCCGCGGTCAAAGGGGGCTTAATTTTAACCTGGTTACGCCTCTTTGTCCATTACAGTTTGAAGTATTTTAGCAATTGAAACGGATGTGATGCGGGGATCGGCGGTCTCTCTTTTGTATAGCCCGTTCCGTTCGAATGGATCGTGCAGGACGTCAGAGGGCCACCGGTGAAGCTGCTCCTCGCCGAGGCATCGCTGGAGCTGATACCGCCGGAGATCTGGGACGAGCCCGACGTCAGGGCCTACTGCAGGAAGAGGAAGAAGTCGCCGAGGTGGACGCTCCTCGACTCCTCCTACCATCACAGGGCGATGAGGAAGCTCTCGGGGACGGAGAAGAGGGGGAGGCCTGACATAGTCCACGTGACGCTGCTGGAGGCGCTGGGGTCGCCGCTTAACCTCGAGGGGATGCTGGAGGTCCACGTCCACACGCTCTCCGGTCACTGGATCAGGATCGACCCCTCGACGAGGTTGCCGAGGGTCTACGACCGGTTCAAGGGGCTGATGGAGGCGCTCCTGAAAGAGGGGAAGGTCGTGACTGAGGACGGAAAGGTCCTCCTCCAGTCGGAGAGGAGGAGCTTCGGGGAAGTGTTGCAGGAGCTCGGGAAGCACCCGGTGGTGCTGCTGCACGAGTCCGGTGAGGAGATGAGCGATCCGGTTCTGGAGGGTCTGCTCGGAGCTGGGGGGTTGATCCTGGTGGTCGGGTGCTTCCCTCACGGCGACTTCAGCAGGGAGGTCCTGGAAGCGGCTGACGTCAGGCTGAGGGTCCACGGACAGAGGCTCGACGCCTGGGTCGCCACATCGAGGGCCCTCTGCTCTCTGGAGAGGTTGCTGCTCAGGAAAACGTGAGCGGCTGTCTGCGACGTCATCCGTACCTGAATATGACGCCGTGTCCGTCCCGCTCGTGGCCGAAGTCGACCGTCCCCGGAGGGCCGATCACGCCGCAGGTTCCGCAGGCGACGCACGCGACGTAGTCGAAGTTCAGCCTCGCCCGCCTGATGTCAGAGAACGTCTCCTCGACCGCCTTCCTCCTCGCCTCCTCCTCCGGCAGGCCCTCCCTCCTCAGCCTCTCGAGGTTGTACCGGTAGAGGTCCCTGAAGGACGCGAAGACGCCCTTCTCGAGCAGCAGGGTGTAGCAGTTGACAGGACAGGCCGGCACCCAGAGCTTCAGAGACGTTCCGGAGGCCTTCTCAGCGTCGACCTTGATGTGGCTGTAATGGTGATCCTCGTCGTACTGGAGCAACGCGGTCATCGACTGGACCTTCTTCAGGGCATCCGCAGGGTTAGGCTCCGGTGCCCTCGCAGGCCCCTTCCCGACGCCCGCCCCTATCATGATCAGCTTCGGGCCCAGCTTGTAGCCGATGCTCCCCTCGCTGATCGCTGCGCTCCTGCCTGAACGGGCTACGTCCCTGTAGATCGGCCTCAGCAGCTCCCTGTAGACCGAGAACGTCGACTCGTCGAACCTGTTGGACTTAATGGCCCTTATCGCCGTCTCCGCGGCCATGATGCCCGTTGCGATCGCCCTCCTCATGCCGTCGATGAGGGCACCTATCTTCACGAAGGCGCCCAGCGCGTCACCGGTGACGAGGAAGCCGGGCCTGTAGGGACGCTCGAGGATCGACCTGTAACCCTTCGGTATGTTGTGCGCCGAATACTCGACCAGTTCTGCACCCTCGAGTAACCCGGCAACTGCAGGGTGGCGCTCGAACTCCTCCAGCAGGTCGACGGGTTTGCCCACGTTCTCCGGGTCCTCGGAGGCCCTCTTCAGGAAGGAGCTGAGGGATACGACGATACCGACGCTCAGGGTGTCTTTGTTGGTGTAGATGAACGCACCGCCCTCGACGCCCCTCATGAAGGGCCCCACGTAGTAGATCGCCTTCCCCTCGCCCTTACCGACGTTGAACCTCTGCTCGATCTCCTCCTCCTTCAGCTTGAAGACGTGCTTGACTCCGTGGTAGACCTGCTCGGGCTCGAGCTTGGGCCGAAGGCCGGCCTGGACGACGAGGGTCGAGGTGACGCCCGACGCATCGATGACGACCTTCGACCTGATCTCCTCCCTGTTGGTCCTGACGCCCTCGACCCGGTCCCCCTCGAAGAGGAGGCCCTCGACCGAGGTGCAGGTGTTCAGCACCCCTCCCTCCTCCGCGACGCGCTCGGCCATCCACCTGTCGAGCTTCGCCCTCAGGACCGAGTAGGCCCTTCCCCTCGTCTCGCTGAAGCCCGTCAGCCCGAGCCTCGTCAGCAGGGAGCTCTCGCCGATCCTCCTCACCCTGTACTCGGCCTCGCCGTTCTTCCTAACCGGCTCCGAGACGAAGTAGGCCTCGTGTTCTACGATCCTCCTCTCGAGGGGTGCCTCCTTCTCGAAGTTGGGGAAGACGTCATCGACCGTGTACCCTGGGATGTAGTCGAGGTAGAGGACTCCTCCGGAGACGTTCTTGCTTCCGGGGACGAGGCCCTTCTCTATCAGCGCCACCTGAAGGCCTTCTCTGACGAGCCTCATCGCAGCGGCCGATCCCGCGGGCCCAGCGCCCACCACAACCGCGTCGAAGTCGTATCCCATCTCACATCGACCTCAGGAGCTCGATCGCCTTGGGCAGGAACTCGTAAAGGTCGCCCACGTAGCCGTAGTGGGCTATCTGGAAGATGGGAGCGTTGGGGTCGACGTTGACAGCGACGATCCTCTTGGACCTCTGCATACCTACCCTGTGCTGGAGGGCGCCGCTGATCCCCAAGGCTATGTAGACCTCGGGCGCTATGGTCTTGCCGGTCTGGCCGACCTGACGTTCCTTTGTGATGAGCCCCTCGAGCTCCTTCAGCCCTGCGTAGATCAGGGCCCTGCTCGCACCGATCTCCGTCTCGACACCGAACTTCTCCCTGATCAGATCGGCCAGCTCCTTGGCCAACCTGAATGCCTCTCTGGGGTCCCTCGGCCTGCCGGAGGCGTCCCTGAGGATGCCGAGCCCGAGGCTGATGACGACCTTCGCCTCCTCGAGCTTCACCTCGCTCTTCGGGACCTTCCTCGTCTCGATGACCTCGACCTGGAAGTCGTCCTCCTCGAACCTGGGCTCCCACCTCACGATCTCGCCCTTCCTGGTCTCGTCCCTCGGGAGGGGCGTGAAGTTCCCGGGCCTGACGCTGCTGATCTGGGGCCTGTGCTTGGGCGTGAAGATCTTCGCGATCCTCGTCGCGAAGTCGGGCCTCACCTGGG
The DNA here is from genome assembly GCA_000494145.1 of Candidatus Calditenuaceae archaeon JGI OTU-1. Lineage (GTDB taxonomy): Archaea > Thermoproteota > Nitrososphaeria_A > Caldarchaeales > Calditenuaceae > Calditenuis. The sequence goes on from AWOE01000004.1 coordinate 46,446, forward strand.
CTATGCAGTCCTTGTAGACGTACCTGCCGGTGGGGAGGTTCATCACGAAGTCCTCGACGATGAGGTCTATCACGTCGGCCGCCAGACCGGTGTTCGTCCTGTAGGCGACCCTCGGCCCTAGGTCCTTGCCGATCTCGCTGGTGACGAAGAGCAGGGCCCAGGGCTTCAGCCGCATCACCATGTCGGAGAGCACGGTCGTGTACGGGAGGACCTGGTAGTCCTTCAGCCTCGGGTCGTCGCAGTAGATCACCTTGTCGGCTCCGTAGTAGATCGGCTCCTTCACCAGGTCGCCGAGGTTGTAGCCGATGAGGACACCCACCACGTCCATCCCCACCTTGTCGGCCACCTTCCTCGCGCCGGCTATGACCTCGGTGGTCGGTCTCGTCAGCTTGCCGTCCTCGTGCTCGCAGTAGACCCAGACGTCCCTGTAACCCTCGATCCTGACCTCAATGCTTTGCTGCGACGACGACACCTCCCAACACCTCCTCCAGGAGGTCCCTCAGGTCGAAGGTCTTGAGGAGGCCCTTGGCCTCCAGCTCCCTCACGAGCTCCTCCGGCAGATCGTCCGCCTTGGCAAACCTCTCGAACGGACCGTACCTCTGGCCGTTGAACTCGAAGGCCTCCACGCGCTGGGTGAAGACCTTGGTCCTCCCCACGAACTTCTGGACAGGCGGCCCTCCGATGTCTATCCCCGGTCCCACTATCGTCGGCGATCCTGCCAGGCCTATCTTGCTCGGGTCCGCACCCAAGTCGTCGGCGTTCCACACCCTGACCTCCCTGACCTTTCCCCTGTAGGAGAAGAGCGCGGCCCTCTTCCTCCTCACCACCGGTACCACGCCGGGCCTGTGCTCCGGCATGATCGTGATCGCGCAGGGTAGGGGGGCGCGGAGCTTCTGGACGTAGGAGCCCAGCTTCCTCTCGGCTATCAGGTTGCCGGACTCGACGTCGACCTCGAAGTCGGTGACGTGGGTTATGTCCGGTATTTTCTTCCCCAAGACGCCCGAGAGGGCCTCCGCAGTCTGGGGACCGGTGCTGCCCGTCTCGCCGTCCGAGGTCTTGAGGCCTGCCACGATCAGGAACCTGTCCAGCTCCTTCCTCACCCTCTCGAGCGCCTCCCTCACCTCCTCAGCGCCTGCCTTTCCCCTCGCGTACCGCTGGACGACGCCCTGAGGGAGACCCGGCTTCTCGGTGTAGATCAGGTTCGGCAGGAGGTTGCTGTGGTAGAGCTCCCTCGCCCTCTCCAAAACCTTCTCCGGTGGAGCGCCGGATTCCACCAGCTCCAGCACCTCATCGACCGCGGCCTTGTTGACGTCGAGGACCTTCTTGATGCCCAACGAGAGCGTGTAGGCGGTCGCCCATGTGTCGGCGCCGGCCATCCTCCTGTCGCTGAGGACGACCGCCTCGTCAACCCCCTCTATCGGGTGCGAGTAGAGCTCCGAGAGCAGGGGCTTCACCTTGAAGTCGGGACCCATGCTGATCGCCACGAGCTTGCCGCCGTTGTACCTCTTCGCGTAGTCGGCCGCCTGGAGCGCCTTGAAGTCGAGCGGATTGATCACGAGGTCCATCTCCTCCCTCCTGAGGACTCCGCCGACCGTGACGACCCTCGTGGTCCTCGCGGGTACGGCCTTCGTCAGCAGGAAGACGAGCATGTCCTGCCTCGCCTCGCTCGACAAGAAATTAGCGCGTCGTTTTATATCTGAACCGGTGACGGTGGAACGCGTAAAACGATCGTTGCACTGCCGGCCGAGACCGGAACCCCCACAGTCCAACCGTCAGGTCCAGCTGCTGGCCGGTTCCTCACCGCCGGAGACGAGGACGGCGAGCCGCCTGAGCGCCTGCAGCTTATCGGGATCTCCCAGCCTCGAGGACATCACGGCCTCCCTCAGGACCGCAGCGGCCTCCCTCATCGCTCTCCTGTTCACTGGATACGGTCTTCCGCTCTTGGTGCCGTGGGCGTAAGCGAACCTCGCCGGGTCCTTCCAGGAGGCCCTCGAGCCGTAGACGAGGACCGAGACGTAGGCCAGGCCCCTTACCGTGGCCGGCCCGACACCTCTGGTCAGGAGCAGCTCGTCGAACGACTCGGCGCCCTTCGCCCTCCTGAGGACTTCCACGTCCAGATCCGCAGGAGGCTTGAGGTGCTCCGGTATCTCGGCCGGACCGGATATGGGTATGGGAGCCTCGTCGAGCGTCCTCTGGCCCTTGAGGATAGCCTTCGCCCGCATGAGGTCCTGCCTGATCGTGCTCGGCGGAGAGTCCTTCAACACCTCGAGTATCGTTCCCCTCGCCTCCTTCGACCCGGGGCTCGTCATGTCGAGCACGACCTCCTCGGTCCTCTCGGAGTAGATGGTCGAGTAGTGTCCTTCGGAGGAGACGCCGACGGAGGAGGACCAGTGGTACCGCCTCGCCGTCCTGTCGGTGACGTTCATTCCCTGGTTGACGACCGACCACTCGCCGCTCTCCGACACGATCAGCGCGTGGAAGTAGATGTGGTAGGAATCTTGGAGGGCCGACTCGTCGATGCTGCAGCTCAGCCTCGAGACGGTCACGAGCTCGTCGGGTCTCTTGATCTCGAGGTGCCTCAGCTCCCTCTCCACCTCGTAAGGCACCCACCTCATCTCCTCGCCCTTGCCGCCGAGGACCCTCACCGGTATCTCGGTCCCCTTCAGCCCCTCCTTCAGCGCTTTGAGCGTGACGGTGGTCTGGCCGCTGGTGTCCCACTCGAAGCCGAGGACGCAGGAGAGCGCCGTGAGCCAGTGAGGGTCCGAGAAGAGCCTGACCGTCTCCTCGGGTCCCCTGACCTCGACGAGGGCCCTGACGATCTCCCTCCCCAGCTCGACCATCTCCCGGAAGTGCGGGACGGGCCCCTCCACCAGCCAGAGCCTCGCGGTCCCTACCCTCCTCACTCCGGTAATACTCCGTTTCGAGCAGGATCAAAACTTTTGGAGGGGCGATCCTGACCCGGATAGGCGCTTATATGACCCGCGATCGCACAGGGATTAGGATGGAGGGCAACGAGCCGATCGACTGGAGCAGCTGGACGAGGTCGCTGGAGCAGATCGGCGTGGTGGCCAGCCAGTCGAGCGAGAACAGCGCCCTCATGGTCCTGCAGGAGGGGAAGGAGGGGACCGTGACGAACGAGACCCTCGTGCTGATAGACAACCGCTCCGGCAACAAGATCCTCGCGGTCTGCAGGGGAGGCTTCGGGTACAACGACGCCCTCAGGACCTCTGCCTACACGCCCGGGATAGCTTACGCCAAGAGGGGCCACGGCCCGAGCAGCTCGAAGGAGTTTTTCGGTTTCAGGCTCGTGGTGATAGGTGATGTGACCGAGGGCGTTGTGAAGCAGAACACCATGATCATCGCTCCCGGCTCCCCGGTCTACAGGTTCAACGAGAAGTTCAACCCCATGCGGTTCCTCTACAAATCCGACTTCACCATAGGATATTATGCGAACGGACACAAGAGCTGGACGATCCCTCTGATGGCCGAGTACCTCTCACACCATATAGGCGTCTTCGGCGTCACCGGCTCCGGCAAGTCGTTCCTCTGCAGGTACCAGCTGATACCGCTGCTGAGGGGATACGGGTACGACGTCTTGATCCTTGACTGGAAGGGCAGCGACTACGCTCCATTTTACCCCGAGAACGTCATCAGCATGGGAGATGTGGAGCTCGACGACAGCTCCGTCGTCTCGTACCTCGCCGAGACCCTGAACTACTTCGGAGGCGGTGACCCCGGTCACCGGATCGTGGGCTACCTCGAGGAGGTGGTGTCGACGACCGACTGGAAAGGGAGGAGCGTCCACGAGACGAAAGAGAAGCTCCTCCAGAACCTCCTCGACGTGATCAGGGACGACAACCTGGAACAGAGCGGGAAGCTCAGCAGATGGGGGTACATCTATCGGCGCAAGGCGGAGAGGGCCTTTGAACATCTTTCACCCGAGGATCTGAAGCCGCTGATGGGGGAGATGAAGCCGAGCGAGGTGATAGGTCTCCTCAGGGAGAAGGGCGTGCTGGTCATCGACCTTTCATACGGCCTGAAGGAGCAGAAGCTCTCGGTCTTCCTCTCGCTGACGAGGTACCTGAAGAGGCTGATGGAGGAGAAGAACGAGCTGAAGATAGCCCTGCTCATCGATGAGGCGCCGCAGTACTGTCCTTGGCAGCCCAGGGGACTGGAGGAGAAGACGACGAAATCGCTGATCGAGCTCGCGGCCCTCGGACGGTCCTACAAGCTCTCTCTTACCCTCGTCTCGCAGGGAATTGCCGGAGAGATCGGGATAAACGCTGCGGTCCGGAGGAACCTCAACACGCTCTTCATCGGAAGGATCCATCCGCTCGATGCCATGGAAGCTGAGAAGTACTTCGCGAGCTCCTTCGTCACCAGCGACAGTCTCCTCCGCCTCCCTGAAGGCCACTTCTACATCGTGGGGAAGGCGAACCCCTCACCCATACCGCTCCTTATGACCTTCGAGATCCCGGAGAGCGAGCGGGTGCACGGGCGTGGAGGCTGAGGAGGGTCTTCCGGATATACTGAGGATCCCGAGGCCGCTTCAGGAGTCGTTCTTCGAGCTGGCGCAGCGGGAGGCGGACAAAGTCCTGAAGGAGATCTCTTCGATAGGCGAGCCCCTCAGGAGGGTCTACGAGACGGTTGCGCCGCACCTTGGGAGGCATAGCAGGAGGGTCGCGTGGAACGACAGGGTCTTCGCGGTGGTGGACGGCTCCGACACGCCCTCGATCGACGAGAGGATAGGCATCAAGTTCGGTCTCGTGGCCGCTTGCAGGAAGCACTTCAGGGGCATCGAGCAGCTCCCCGGCGCCGAGTGGTTCGTGGGCGACGCCTTGAGGGGGAGCCATCACGAGTCGCGGGAGGACTTCTCGAAGGTGCTGGACCTGGTGACGACGTACCTCGAGCGACTCTACGCGGTCAGGGCCCTCGAGGACGGCTCGGTCGACCACGTCGTCATCGATGGGTCCTTCTGGGGCTTCAGGGCCGGATGCAGCAGGGTCAAGAAGCTCGAGCTCGGCTGGACAGACCCTATAACCCACAGGACCTTCGAGAACGTCCAGCAGCTGATCGATGAACTGGTGAGGTTCACGAGGACGCTCCTGCAGTCGGGCAAAGCCTTCGGGGTGGTGAAGCGCGTGGCCACCTCATCGATAGACGGCTACGTCGCTTACAGGGCAAACGACCCCAACGCCTCATCAGGGTTGACGGACAGGTCGCTGCTGACGCTGATGATGGAGGTGGGGGAGGTGCTCGACCTGAACGCCCTGACCGGCGATGAGGCGCCCTACGAGGTCTTCTCCGCGCTATCGGGCATGATCCACGAGTGGAGGAAGAAGGGAATGAGGTTGGAGATGGGCAAGCTCCTCGCCAAGTCGTGGGAGAGGGTCGGCACCCAGATCGTCACCGACCTTCTGCCGAGGGGGCCCGACGAGCCGGAGGAGAGGAAGTCCCGGATCATAGAAACTGTGCTGTCGACGAGGAGGGTCTTCGTCAGGACGGCCCCCGATCAGCCGCCGGTGTGCCTCGAGTTCCCGAAGGGCGTTGATGCGGAGACGCTGGATCTGGCCCTGAGCTACGCCCTCGATACGGCAAACCCAGCAACGGGCCTGCCGATCGCGCTCGATCTGGTGGACGATCTGATCTCGTTGCCGAGGGGTATTGGTAGGGAGTTCGTCGAGGAGGTGGAGGGGATTTTGCTGACCCGCGGGATCGACGTCAGGAGGATGAGGGCCTATTTCAGCAAGATCAATCCGCAGAAGGAGATCGAGTGATCCAGCTCGCTCCCGCATCGTTTATGACCTGCTGGTTCGGTTTTCTCCCCGACCATGAAGCTCTACGAGCACGAAGCCGTCGAGCTCTTCAGGAGATACGGAATCGACGTGCCGAGGTCCTTCGTCGCTTCCACGCCTGAGGAGGTCAGGAGGGCCGTTGAGGAGCTCGGTGGCCGTGCGGTCCTGAAGGCGCAGGTCCTGGTCGGAGGCAGGGGCAAGGCAGGAGGGATAAGACCGGTGAGTTCGCCGGAGGAGGCGGAGGTGGTCGCGAAGGCGATGCTGGGTTCGACCCTGAAGGGCGAGGTGATCAGGAAGCTGCTCGTCGCCGAGCTGGTCAACGTCAGGAGGGAGCTTTACGTCTCCCTCACGAACGACAGGACCAACAGGGGCCACACGATTCTCGCTTCGCCGATGGGCGGGGTCGACATAGAGGAGATCGCGTCAAAGCACCCTGAGAGCATACTCAGGATCCCGATAGACCCGCTAGTGGGCCTTAGAAGCTACCACGTCAGGAAGGTCGTGAGGTTTTTGGGGCTTGAGGGCGATGCTTCCTCCGCCTGCGAGCGGATCCTGACGGGGCTCTACGCGCTTTACACGGACTACGGATGCGAGATCGCGGAGATCAACCCTCTCGTGGTCGACGACGGTAACAGGCTGTTGGCGCTGGACGCTAAGGTCATCATCGACGACAACTTCGCCCGAGTTAGGGGCCTCGTTTTCGAGAGGGAAAAGGGCCTCGAGGAGATGGCGAGGGACCTCGGCTTCAGCTACGTCGAGCTCGACGGCGAGATCGGCGTGATCTGCAACGGTGCCGGCCTCACGATGGCCACGATGGACCTCGTCAAGCACTACGGCGGCAGGCCTGCCAACTTCCTCGACATAGGTGGGGGAGCCAACGCGGAGCGTGTTGAGAAGGCGGTCCGCCTCCTGCTCCAGAAGGAGGGGGTAAAGGTCGTCTTCGTGAACGTGCTCGGAGGCATAACGAGGTGCGATGAGGTGGCTCTCGGTCTGGTGAGGGCCATGAGGGACGTGGGTAGGGGCGTGAGGCTCGTGGTGAGGCTCGTCGGCACCCGTGAGGAGGAGGGGCAGAGGATCCTCAGGGAGAACGGTTACGAGTTCTTCAGGTCGATGGAGGAGGCAGCGCGCAGGGCGGTCGAGCTCGCCTCACTCTCCTGATGCCCTGGCCTCCGTCACCGCGCTCCTGATCGATCTCCTGAAGACCGTCAGGCCGGTCAGAGTGACCGGAATCGAGACGACCGAGAGGATCAGCGAGAGCGGGACGTTCAAAGTGAAGCCGTCGCCGATCATGAAGAGCCTGTAGACCGCCTCGGCTCCGGACGTCATGGAGACCCATCCTATGACGAAAGGCAGCAGGCTGCAGGATACTCCGAGGATCGAGACGGTTAGCCCGACCAGCACCTTGTTCATGCCGATCTGTGGTTGCAGGCCGGAGATTAGGTTTGGCGGGCTTTAGGCATGAGCTCAGCCCTTTGACATGCCAGCGTATTACGCAGAGATCGTCAACGTCATCCCTCCTCGGAGACCGCAGGGCGCTGGGGCTTTGCCTCTACAGGGCGAATTACCGTGAAGACGTCTTCGAGGACCCTCTCGATCTCGCGACCCATCGAGAACTTCATCCCGAAGAGCCGGAGGACAGGGCCGAGCTCCTTCAGCTCCTGATCCGTGAGGTGCCTCTCCTCAACCAGAAGCCGCCGGAAGTACTTGTGCTCGAAGAGCTTCATGACCCTTCTCAGCAGGTCTGGCGGCAGATGCCTTGAGAGCGTCTCAGGATCGAGGTGCTCGCACGACGAGAGCCTGGAGAAGGTCGCGGAGTCAAGTTCGCCGTCGAGGTGAAGGCCCCTGAGATACTGGAGGACGTCTCTCCGCGGCGGAAGATATCCTATGTGGGACCTCGGGACCAGACCCCTGACGTATATCCTGCCGCCGACTATGCCGGTGCCCACGAACCTTCCGGTCACGGGCACATCGGTCCCCTCGTAGCCCAATCCTAGCACGACGATCACGCCGCCCGCCATGTACTCGCCGAGGTAGTCGTCGACCCGGCCTCCCACAATCAGGTACGGCCTCTTCTCAGAGTATTCCCTCATCTGGATCCCGCATCTGTTCCCCGCGTTGCCCCTGACGAGCACCGTTCCGCCCTGAAGGGCCTGACCGAGTACGTCCCTCGCGTCGCCGTGGACCACCACGCTACCTCCGTGCATCACGTCGCCCACGTCGTCCTGCACCGACCCGAAGACCTCGAAGTCGATCGACTCGTTCAGGTTGGCGAGGCAGTTGCCCGGCGTGCCGTAGATCCTGACGTAGAGCGTCCCCTCCACTCCGACCCCGATGTACCTCTGACCCCTCACGTTGAGCAGGCTCACCTCCCTTATTCCTTTCCGGACGCACTCCCGCAGGATCCCGTTGATCTGCTGGTATCCGAGCTCCGACGCGTCAACCACCCTCCCCACCGGTTCCGGTCGGGCGATCGAGCCCTGCGGCCCCACGAAAAGGTCAACCCTTCTCCTCCCCGGTATCAGGATGCCCCTGCTGCTCGATGCGAGCATGAAGCTCCCCGGCTCCAGCGTCCAGACCCTCGCGTTCGGCGACACGGCCCTGATCTGGGCCTCCTCGCTGGCTGCGTAGACGTAGTTCTCGTCCTCCCCGACCACGACCGGTCTGAACTTGAACCTGTCCGCGAGGACCGCCATGTAAACGTCCCTGCCGTCCGAGTGTCCGGCGACGACCGTGAAGGGCCCGTCGAGCCTCGCTCCCCTGAACCTGACGGTCATCCCTTGGAAGGACCCGTCATCTCCCTCGTCCTCGAACGGGTTAACGAGGACCCTGCAGGCCTCTTCGACCGGTAGCCCTTCTGATGATGTGAGGTGGTCGAGGAGGAAGGCTATGACCTCGCTGTCGGTACCTACGAAGCTCCGGAAGCCGGCCGATTCGAGGAAGGACATGTTGGCGCCGAAGGAGCTGACGTCGCCGTTGTGGACCACGACCCACTCGCCGGAGGAGAACGGATGGGACCATATCGGGAGCCTGCCCGGGGAGTTGGTAGGCTGCCTCGTGTGGGAGACCCAGAGGTCGGCGCCCTTCAGCCTCCGCTCCATCTCGTACGCCCTGTAGACGTCAGAAGGGTACCCGACGCCCTTGAAGACGTCGACGTGCCTTCCCCACGAGTAGATGTGGGCCCTGAAGCTCGGCCTCGAGAACTCGCGGTTGAGGTCTTGAACGGTCCGCCTCACGAGGTGCTCGTCCGGATCATCGGGCAGCGTGTAGACGTAGGATCGAAGCGAGGTCCCGCTGTCGACGTTCTCCGCGCCCAACGGCTCGAGCTCGCCGAGACGTTCTGACAGCTCCCTCCTCAGCTCCCTCTCCGCCTCGGGAGATACTGCGAACGCCTTGATCCTCCTGATCCGCGCGTCGAGGTTCACGAGCCCGAACCCTGCACCGAACCTGCTTCCCCTGTACCTGACGCACTCGATGGCTGTGAAGGCTACCCTCGGGCTGATGGGCGGAGCTCCTCTCTTCCTCAGGACGCCGAAGACGCCGCAGGCGGATACGTGCCTGCTCAGCTCGCAGGAGAAGGGCTCACCAACTTCCAGCCGCCTTCACCCCCAAGACGCTCAACGTCCGGTCGTCCAGCTCGACGGCCCTGAAGAGCTCCCTGTTGCCGCAGACGGTGGAGTGGAGGGAGCTCGCGCCGGCAGCGCCCGCCAAGAGCTTCAGCTCCTTCTGCATGCCCAGCAACAGGTGCTCGAGCCTCTCCGCGACGACCCTCGGGTTACTCTCCCTTTGGAGGTCGATGCCGAGTCTCCAGCAGTCCTTCAGCAAAACCACCTCGGCCCCGAGCCCGAGGAGCTTGAAGACGTCACCTGATCCCCTGAGCCTGAGGGAGGTTGCGATGAGGTTGACGGTGTAGCGCAGCGCCTTCGTTCCGGTGCCGGAGCTCCTCAGCGCCTTGTCGCAGAGCGAGACCGCGACCTCCAGCTCAACCTCGCGATCAGCTTCGAGGTCCTCGTCGATGACGATCGCTTTGAAGCCAGAAGATGCCAGAGCGGTGTAGAGCTCCACCTCGTCGGTAGCAGGCACACGTGCCACGGGCCTCCTCCCCGAAGAGACCACGCGCCTGACCAGTGCAGGGTCCACGTCGTCCCTCCCGGTGATGATGACCTGGACGTTCCTCGCCGCAGTCGACCCGACGCCATCAGCTCCTGAGATCACGTAGTCCTCCCTTCCCGCTACGGAGGAAGGTTCAGCCCCGAGCCCGGAGAGGTCTGCGATCACGCCCATCCTGTAACACGTCCTGACGACCGTTTCGACCAGCTCCATCGGCAGGTCGTTCAGCGACGATATGCCCATCGGCATCGAGAGCCTGACGTCGCCGTCGAAGAGGTAGATCGAGGTCTCCACCGGCTCCCTGTAGGGATCGATGCTGGGCCTCGTGACCTGAGCTCCGTCCGATACGATGTGGTCGAGCACCGACTGCGGGTCCTCGACGAAGGGCGGTGCAGTAGATCCCATGCTGACGATCGGCGGCTCGCCCGGCACCCTCCCCTCGGCCCCGGCCATCTGCCTCAGGTAAGAGAGCGCCCTTCCCTCGATGCTCACCGACTTACTGTAGAGCCTCAACCACCAGAACCCTCCTGGTCGGCTCCTCCAGCCCCAAGCCCACGAGGAGGTCCCTCCGGCCGACGAGCTCCGTGACCTTGCTCAGCCCCAGCCTCTCGAGGATCAGCTTCAGCTCGCCGGTCCATCCCCTGATCAGGTTCTCCACGCACCTCTGGGCGAACTCCAGCGAGAGCAACTTCTTCGGGTTCTCCTCGATCCGGTTCGTGATCACCGCAGGGCAGAAGCCGAGATGGCACTTGTGGACCATGACGCATCCCATGGCTATCAGCGCAGCGGTGCCGATGGAGACGCAGTCCGCACCGAGGGCCATCAGCTTCGCCATGTCCTCCGCGCTGCTCACCCTGCCGGCCGCTATCACCGTGAAGCCGTTCCTCATTCCCTCCCTGCGGAGCATCGCGTCTGCTGTGGCCACAGCCAGCTCGATCGGGAGACCTACGTTGTCCCTCACGACCGAAGGCGCCGCACCGGTCCCCGCACCCTGGCCGTCTATGATGATGCCGTCGGCACCCATCCTCGCCACACCGGCTGCGACGTAGGCGACGTAGTTCGTGGCAGCGACCTTCACGAAGACCGGCTTCCCGGTCGCCTCCTTCAGCGCCCAGATCCTCTGCTCCAGGTCCTCGATCGAGTAGATGTCGTGGTGGGGTGCTGGAGATATCGCGTCGGTCCCCACGGGGATCCTCCTTGTCCGAGAGATGGTCTCGACGACCTTGGTTCCAGGTAGGTGGCCTCCGATCCCGGGCTTCGCTCCCTGACCTATCTTGATCACCACCGCCTCCCCGAGGCGCAGCAGGTGGAGGTTCAGCCCGAACCGGGCCGAGGCCCACTGTATCACGATCCTCTTGCACTTCGCCACCTCGGGATGGACGCCTCCCTCGCCGACCCCGCAGAGGACGCCCGTCGAGTCGGCGGCCCTCGCAAGGGCCACGTTGGGGACCCCGCTCAGCGCACCGAACGACATGTCGCCCAAGTACAGGGGCACTGCCATCCGGATCCTTCCGTGTGCGATCTCGCTCTCCACTTCGATCCCGTCCGACTCCTCCAACCCCTCTGCCGACGGGACGGGGTCCTCGAGCTCCCTTCTGAAGACCAGCCTGTCGAGTATCCTTTTCGAACCCGATTTACAGGGGTCCCAGACGAAGGCGGGCCTTCCGGTTGCGGCCAGCTTCCTGATGTGCTCAATCCTGTTGACGGTCCAGAACTCCGGTGAGGACTGCCTGGGTATGTTCAGATATCTGTCTACAATTATAGCCTCTTTTCCTCCCATTCGTTCGGGGAACTGCTCCATCACTATGCCAACTCACCCCCACTCTTCCCGACGTTTTGAGGTGCGCACGAGATGAGTTTCATTCTTGCCGTCGCCAACAAAAAGCTCATCTCATTAACCTTTCCACTGACGTGCTCGGTAATTCGCAGAATTCAATCGTTCAGCAGTTCGGTCGATATTTGACCGTAATGTCATCGTTCCTCCGTAAGCGTGATCGATGATGGACGGTTCAGCGGTCTGGATGAAAAGGCAATATCGGTTATTGATGGTCAGGTGAACATACTGCCGCAGAGCGCCGAAACCCGCAATCCGGGTGCGGAGAACGGAACGGTGGCCACGGTTCTGACGGAGAAGTTGTGCCGGAGCGGGACGGGGAGCTGATCCGGAGGTGCGGAGACCTCCCATGACGTCACGCCCAACAAGTATTTACAAAACGGACGTCGCGGGTGGTGGCGGGTTGGCGGAGAGAAAGCTGAGGTTCGCGATACCGAAGGGGTCGCTGGAGCAGGAGACGCTCAGGTTGCTCCAGGCGGCCTTCTACGAGGTCAAGGGCGCCGACAGGTCGTACAGGCCATCGATCAGCGACAGCGAGATATCCCTGAAGATCCTCAGGCCTCAGGAGATACCGGTCTACGTCCAGGACGGCTTCCACGACATAGGCATCACGGGGTCCGATTGGGTGATCGAGACGGGTGCGGACGTGGAGGTGCTCTGCGACCTCGAGTACGGCAGGGTCAGACTGGTCTTCGCGGCACCGGCATCCGACGACTCATCGAGCGTCAGCGAGTTCCTCGAGAAGAGGTTCTCCAGGGGCCTGCCCGTCAGGATATCCACCGAGTACCTGAACATCACGGCGAGCACCATAGCCCAGAACCCCGTCTACAGGAGGTATTTCGGCAGCGCGAGGCCGATGGTCATCACGCCCTGGTACCGGGTCGGCGAGAACGAGAAGGTCGGGATCTACCTCTCCTTTGGGGCCACGGAGGCGAAGCCGCCGGAGGAGGCGGACGCGATCGTCGACAACACCGAGACGGGGAGGACGTTGGAGCAGAACAACCTGAGGATAGTCGAGCAGATCATGGAGAGCAGCGCCACGCTGATCGCCAACAAGGAGGCCTTCAGGGACCCGTGGAAGAAGGAGAAGATACTGGACGTTTTATCGATGTTCACGGGCGTCATCGAGTCGAGGAGGAGGATCCACGTCTTCCTCAACGTGAGGGAGGAGAACCTCCAGGAGCTCCTGTCCGTCCTCCCCGGCCTCAAGTCACCCACCGTGAGCAGGCTATCGATTCCCGGATGGTACGCGGTCAACACGGTCATCGAGCGGGGCGAGTTCTTCAGGGTCCTCCCGAAGCTCAGGCGGATAGCGCAGGGACTCGTCATCCACGAGCCCCAGCTGATCCTCTCGATCGAGGAGGTGATGAGGCGCGTTGAAGCCGATGAGGGTAAGCGGTAGGGAGGTTGAGTCGCTGGCGAGGGAGGTGAGGGCAGCGGCCCAAAGGGACCAGAGGCTCTCCGAGGTCGTCCGCAGGATCATCGCCGAGGTCAGGGCGAGGGGCGACAGGGCTCTGGTGGAGATGGCGAGGGAGTTCGACGGCGTCGAGATGGACGAAGACGGCCTGATCTCCGGCAGGCGCGAGATGGAGGAGGCGGCTGGAAAGGTCGACGCAATGCTTCTCAGGTCGTTGAGGAGGCTCTCGGCGAGGATCAGGCGCCTCGAGGCCAAGAGACTTAGGGGTCTCGCCTTCAGGCTCAGGTATCCCGAGGGGACGGTGATCGAGTCGGTCTGGAGGCCCATCGGCTCCGTCGGCTGCTACGCTCCCGGAGGAAGGGCCCCTTACGTCAGCACCGTCCTGATGCTGGGGGTTCCGGCCGCCGTCGCCGGCGTCGGGAGGAAGGTCCTCGCAACGCCACCTCCGAAGGGCGAGGAAGCACGGGAGGCGGTGCTCGCGGCCGCATGGGTGGCGGGGTTCGACGAGGTCCTCTGGTCGGGAGGGGCACAGGCGATAGCTGCGCTCGCCTACGGGACCGAGCGCGTCAGACCCGTCGAGAAGGTCTTGGGACCGGGGAACAGATACGTGGCAGAGGCGAAGAGGCAGGTGCAGGCCGACGTGGCGGTCGACATGGTGGCGGGCCCTACGGAGCTCGTCGTGCTCTTCGACGGGCGGTCTGAGATCTCGCTCGTGGTCGAGGACATGATGGCCCAGGCCGAGCACGGGCCGGGGACGATCGTGATGGCGGTGACGGCGGAGGAGAGGGCGGCCGAGGAGCTCGTATCGACCCTCTCGTCGGCGCTGAGGTCGCTTCCCGAGGGTAGTGCGGTCCGGCAGAACCTCTCGAGGGACTGGACGGTCGTGCTGGTCGACGACTGGGACGAAGCCGTCAGGCTGGTGGACGCCGTCGCACCGGAGCACCTCTCCATCGCCTCCAACGACCTCAAGCACCTAGCCAAAAGGGTCAGAAACGCCGGAGCGATCACGGTCGGTAAAGGCGTGCCGAGCGTGCTGCTCGACTACTTCGCAGGCGCCTCCCACGTGCTGCCGACAGGAGGGTGGGCTAGGACGAGGGGAGGGCTAACGGTGCTCGACTACGTCAAGCTCGTCCACGTCGTCAGGGCCGGGCCGACGGTCAGGTCGAGGGTCTCGAGGGAGGTCGGCGTCCTCGCAGAGGTGGAGGGGCTTACGCACCACAGGAGGGCCCTGGGGCCTTGAGCGCCTACGTCAGGGTTGCGGGAGGGCTGGTGAGGAGGTCGGCGATCGAGGAGCTCGCGCAGGTTGACGCGGTGATCTTCGACTGCGACGGCGTCCTCATCGACGTCAGGGGCTCCTACGACAGGGCGGTGATCGAGTCGGTGAGGCTGGTCATCGAGGGAGCCTTCGGGATGGAGTTGCCGGACACGGCCCTGGGCTCCGAGCCCATTTACCTTCTGAGGAAGACCGGCGGATTCAACAACGACCTCGACGCCGCCTGGATAATGGCCCTCTGGCTCTTCGCAGGGGCCGAGGAGCTGGCGGTCAGGGAGCTGGGCGAGCGGTTGGAGCGGGTCCTCGGTTCGAGGCCGAAGGGGCCGAGGGAGCTGTGGGATGCCGTCGTCGCCGAGGCACCGAGGGGCTCTTACCCGAGGCGCATCCTCCGGACGAACCCGGTGCCGCTAGAGGTGCTGCTCGAGAGGGCTCCGAGGACGGGCAGGTCGCATGCGACCCGGGACGACGTCGAGTCCGTCGTCAGGGTGGTCGCTCAGGACAGGGGCATCTTCAGGGAGTACGAGCTCTTCAAGGAGTTCCTCGGGACGGGAAGGACCTACGGCCGCGACCTGCTCGAGACGGTCTTCGACGACCTGTACTACGGGTCCGAGGTGGTGAGGAGCCTCTTCGGTTCAGGTCCCCACTTCGACTTCGGCAGGGGCCTCTACGCGAACGAGGTGCCGGTCGTCGACGGCGCGACGCTCGTCAGGCTCGAGGAGCTGATCGGTTCGGGCAGGATGGGCATCGTAACCGGAAGGGACTCGGTCACGACCTGGATGGTCTTGGGAGATCTGAAGGCCTTCTTCAGGGAGGGGGCCTGCGTCTTCATCGCCGACGAGCTCAGGAGGGGAGGTCCCGAGACCCTGATGAAGCCGAGCCCCTACGGCCTCCTGAAGTCCGCGGCGGCCCTCGGTCCCAGGAGCTCTCCCCTCTACGTCGGGAACTCGGCGGAGGACCTCCACTCTTCGAGGTACGCGGAGTCCTACGGGCTCAGGACGCTGTTCGCGGCCGTCGTGGGCCTCCATCCGGATCCTGAGGCGGCTGCCGTCGACTTCGCCGCCCGGGGTGCTGACTTGGTGGTCGAGGACGTGAAGCAGCTGGTGGACGTCCTGGAGGCTCTGAGACGAAGGAGCATCTGGTGACAGAAGTACACCGAGAATTTCTTTTAAATCCTCTATATTTGAATCATGATGTTTTGTAGCGGTTATATCTTCAAATAGTGGCCGGAAAATACAGTTGTGCGAAGGGGCGCCGCGGCGGGAAGCCGCGGAGAGCCGGAAAATCCCGGAATAGGGCTCGGTGATCCCGAGAGAGGGAGTTGAAAGTTTTTGATAGGGCTCAATCGCGGGTTAGCTCAAAATTGACCTGAACTGTGATCCCGAGAGAGGGAGTTGAAAGTGAGCCATAATTGCATGGATAGCTGCCTTAATAGTCACAAGCGCAAACGTGATCCCGAGAGAGGGAGTTGAAAGATCGGGAAGTTCATCGCGGACGTTTTCATCGGCTACGTCAGTGATCCCGAGAGAGGGAGTTGAAAGTCTGCAGTGCTGTCTGCATTAATGAAAGTTGCTGTGTTGTGAAGTGATCCCGAGAGAGGGAGTTGAAAG
>AWOE01000005.1 GCA_000494145.1 Candidatus Calditenuaceae archaeon JGI OTU-1
AACGGCTACTTCCTTGAGGAGATGGCGGCGAAGCTGAAGGAAGCGGGGCTGAGGGGCGTGACGGTAAGCCTCCACAGCCTCAAGCCGGAGAGGTACGAGGAGGTCGTCGGCGTGAAAGGGGTCTTCGAGAAGGTCGTCCGGGGCATCAGGAGGGCGATCGAAGTCGGCCTCTGGCCGGTCAAGGTGAACGTGGTNNTCACTAGGGGGTGCAACGACGACGAGATACTGGACTTCGCGGAGCTTGCGCGGAGGACNGGGATCAGCGTTCGCTTCATCGAGTACATGCCNTTCGACGGCGAGAGGCTCTGGAGNCCTGAGCTGGTGGTGAGCGGCGAGGAGATCGTGAGGGCGATCGAGGAGAGGTACAGGCTCGAGCCTTTGGAGAGGGAGCCGGGGTCGACGTCNCTGAACTACAGATTCGCGGACGGGGCTCAGGGGACCATNGGNGTGATCACCTCGATGACCAGGCCCTTCTGTTATGACTGCGACAGGGTCAGGCTGAAGGCCGACGGGAAGCTGGTTCCCTGCCTCTTCAGCAACGCGGAGTACGANCTGAAGCCNCTTTTGCGGAGAGNGGCATCCGACGAGGAGATCGAGGACTTCATCCGGTCCGCCTTCTGGAACAAGTTCGAAGGCGTCGAGTCCCTGATCAGAAAACATCAGATCCCCACACACGTAAGGTCGATGNACACCATAGGGGGATGAGAGCGTGTCCGGGNGCGACGAGATCCCGAGGATCAAAGTGCGCGATGTGATGATGTCCGCGATCAACGTGATAGACGCCGATAGGACGGTGAGGGAGGCNTGCATCATGATGGACCGCCTGGGNGTNGGCAGCCTCCTCGTCGAGAAGGGTGGAAAGCTGATAGGCATAGTCACGGAACGGGACTTCGTCGTNAGGGTCCTCGCTACAGGTTTGGACCACTCGAAGACGAAGGTCGGTGAGGTGATGAGCTATCCCGTGATAGCNGTAAGTCCCGANNCNCCGATCGAGGAGGCGGTGGCNCTGATGCTGAGCCACGGATTCAGAAGGCTGCCGGTCGTGGACCTCGATGGCAAGCTGCTGGGGATGGTTACTCTGAGCGAGGCCGCAAAGGCGCTCCTGGCATATCAGAAGGCGGTCACGGAGGTGATCGAGATGCTGATAAAGGCCGTGAAGACGAAGGACGAGGTCGCAGCTAAATCGATGTACGGATGAGCCGACCTTCACCTTCTGACCTTGCTGAACCTCTTCTCGACGTCGTCCCAGTTCACGACGTTCCACCAGTTGTCGACGTAGCTCGCCCTGTCGTTCTTGTACTGAAGGTANTACGCGTGCTCCCAGACGTCGATCGCGAGGAGTATCGGGAGCTCGGCCAGGTGCATCAGGTTCTGCTTCTCGATCTGCGTCAGCACCAGCCTGTCGACNTCNGGNTCGTANAGCAGGAGGGCCCATCCNACGCCCTCGACGGTCTTCGCGGCGTCGCTGAAGAGCTTCTTGAAGTTCTCGAAGCTCCCGAACTCGGNGTTGATCTTGTCGGCTATCGCCCCACCGGGATTTCCTCCGCCCTTCCCCGGAGGTGCCATGTTGGGCCAGAAGANCGAGTGGAGCTTGTGGCCGTCGAGGTTGAAGCTCAGGTCCCTCAGCACGGCCCTGACGTCGATCTGGATCTCGCCCCTCGAGGCCTTCTCTATCTTCTCCAGCGCGGCGTTGGCACCGTTGACGTAAGCCTGGTGATGTTTTGTGTGGTGGAGCCTCATGATCTCCTCGATGATGTAGGGCTCAAGAGCGTTGTAGGCGTATGGAAGTTGGGGAAGCTCGTACCGTTTCACGCCAGGCCTCTCACCCACAATCAATTAAGGGTAACGTGCTTACTCGTCAGGTAGACCCGCCCTTGGACCTGATCCGCTCGTACACCTCATCCGAGAGCCTCGAGAAGGGCGGAGAGGGCTCGCCTATCTTGTGTCCGGGTTCGACGAGCCTTCCCTCGATGAGCTCCTTCACCGTCCACCTCTCGGGAGGCAGCCTGAAGACCTTCCTGAGCGCCTCGGAGGCCCTCGGCGTCAGCGGTTCCAGAAGCACCGAGACTCCGTAGGCCACCTGCGTCGAGACGTAGAGCGTCCTCATCGCCGAGCTCCTGTCGGTCCTGATCGCCTTCCACGGCTCCCTTGCGTTCAGGTAGACGTTCCCCCTCTTTGCCAGATCGAGGACCGCGTTGACCGAGCTCCGGAACCTGTTGCTCACCAGGCCGCGCTCGGACTCCTCGGCAGCCGTCCTGATCGATGCCAGCAGCTCCAGGTCTTGGGAATCGAGATCTCCTGGCTCCGGAACTATTCCGTCGAAGTTCCTGTGGACGAACGTCAGGACCCTGTGGACGAAGTTGCCGATGATGTCGTTGAGCTCGTCGTTGATGACGTCCCTGAAGTGGGAAGCGGTGAAGTTGGAGTCCGCAGTCTCAGGCCTTATCTTCACGAGGTAAAACCTCCAGTAGTCCGGTCCGAGGATCTCGAGGGCTTCGTCGAGCCAGATGCCGACGCCTGCGCTCTTGGAGAACTTCTTCCCCTCAAATGTCAGGTACTCGGTCGCAAGAACGTTCCACGGCAGGACGAGGTCCTCGTCGTATGCCATCAGAAGCGCTGGCAAAATTATGGTGTGGAAGGGTATGTTGTCCTTGCCGATGAAGTAAACGCTCCTCGCCTCGCGGTCGTACCAGAACTCCTTCCACGCCTCCGGGTCGCCCTTCATCTCGGCCCACTCGATGCTCGCAGTGATGTACCCGAGGACCGCCTCGAACCAGACGTAGATCGTCTTCCCCTCCGCGCCGGGGAACGGGGCCGGGATGCCCCACCTGTTGTCCCTTGTGACGGACCTGGGCCGCAGACCCTCGCCGATCCACCCGATCGAGAAGTTTCTCACGGAGTCAGGGAACCGGTCGTTGGACGCGATCCAGGCCTTTATCCTCTCCTCGAAGGCGGGGAGGTCGAAGAACCAGTGATCGGTCGACTTGGTGACGGGCTCGGCACCGCAGATCGCGCACCTCGGGCCTCTCAGGTCCAGCGGGTCGAGGACCTTGCCGCACCGCTCGCACTGGTCGCCCCTTGCCCTATCGTAACCGCAGTGGGGGCAGGTTCCGATCACGAACCGGTCGGGAAGGAAGACCCTGTCCCTCTCGCAGTAAAGCTGCTCTACGCTGCGTCTGAAGATGTAGCCCTTCCGATAGAGCTCGAGGAAGAACTTCTGGACGAACTCGATGTGCGTTCTGGAGTGGGTCCTGGTGTAGTTGTCGAAGGTGATATCGAACCGGGCGAAGAGGTCCTTCACCAACGCGTGCATCCGGTCCGTCAGATCCTCCGGTCTCACACCCTCCTTGATCGCCTGGAGCTCGAGGGGTGTCCCGTGCTCGTCGGAGCCGCTGACGAAGAGAACTTTGTCGCCCTTCGACCTCATGTAACGGGCGAAGACGTCGGCCGATAGCTCACACCCTATCAGCGTGCCGAGGTGTGGGACCGCGTTGATGTAAGGCCACGCGCCGCAGACTATCCACTTCGCGAGGGCACCTCACCCCTGACCTTGCTCCTGTCGCCACAATTTAACCGGACGCGTTAAGGCAGACAATAAACCTTATCTGCGTGCGTTTACTAATAGTCATGCGCATGAAGGGATCCGTCCTGCTCGGAATCGTCGTAGTCGTAGTGGTGGTGGCCGTCGAAGCGGTCCTTCTCCTGGTGATGCAGTAGGCGGCTCCAGGCGCTGAGCAAGTGCAGGAGCAGAGGGTCATCAAAATTGGAGCTATATGCGACCTGACAGGCGCAACCTCTGACGTCGGGAAGCCCTACTGCTTATGAGTTCTCGACGCGGTCGAGTGGTTCGAGAAGAATTACCCACTGCCCAAGGGATACAAGGTGGACCTGGCGTGGGTCGATTACAGCTACAAGATCCCGGAGGCACAGGCCGCCTACAACAGGTGCAAGGCCGAGGTCGCAAACCGGTTCGGCTTCAACTCGATCTGGTCGGTCCCCATGCTCTACGTCAGGCTCGTCAACAGGGCTGGAGAGGTGAGGTTGCCCGACGGGATCAGGTACTGCCTCTCGGCCGGAGGCTACCTCCCGCCCGACGTCCAGCGGGCTTTCAAGGAGTCATTCGGGGCACCTCTGGTCCAGCTTTACGGCCTGACGGAGGGGTGGGCGGTCACCGTCCAGCCTCTCGAGATGGCCGACCGGTTGGGGACGATCGGTCTGCCGCTGCCGGGGGTGGAGCACAAAATCGTCAGGGAAGACGGCACGGAGGTGAAGGAGCCCGGAGAGGTCGGCGAACTCCACGTCAAGTCTCCCTGGATCATGCTCGGCTATTCGGACCCGAGGGACACGGAGAGGGCCATCGTGGACGGCTGGCTCAAGACGGGGGACCTCGTTTCCGCTGACGAGTCGGGCCTCCTCTACTTCCGTGGAGTCAAGAAGAGGATGATCAAGTACAAGGGATATCCGATATTCCCGAGGGACCTGGAGGAGGTCCTGAAACGGCACCCGGCCGTCAAGGAGGCCCTCGTCAAGGGCGAACCTGACCCTGAGGTCGGCGAGAGGCCGGTGGGATTCGTGGTCCTGAGGGAGGGCTATGAAGGCAAGGTGAGCGAGGGGGAGCTGATGGACTTCGTCAACTCGAAGGTGGCGGGTTACAAGAAGCTGAGGGCTCTGCGGATCGTCGGGAGCCTCGAGGAATTGAAATAGAAAAAGAGAGGAGTGAGGGGACCCCATCCGCCGAGTCAGCCGTGGCTGTGCGCGTGGTCGTGCATGCCTCCCATCTGGGAGCCTTCGGGTGCCATTACGTGGAAGTGCAGCGTCTTTCCGCTCTCGAACTTCAAATAGACGTGATAGACCGAGACCTTCTCGACGTCGCCGAAGACCATGATGTGGTATCCCTCGCCCTCGGCGCCCCTCATCTTCACGACCGACATCGGGCCTACGCAGACCCTTTCGACCTTGACCATCCTCATCACGTTACCTTCCATGACTGTGGTGTGGAACTCCGCGCTCAGGTTCACCTTCCCTTCCATGCCCTCGCCGTGGACCTCGACGCCTATGGCGCAGTCGGGCAGCAAACCGCTGTTCCTCAGGTTCAGGAATATGCCTGCGGTCTTGGAGCCGACCCTTACGGCTACGTCCTCAACGCTGAGTTGGGACCCCACGGCGACGACTGCGCCGATGGCGGCGATCACAACAACCAGGACAGATATCAGGACGATGCGGAGAGCCTTTACCATTTCACAGAAACGTTCCCCCCGAACCTATTAAATTCGATGCGAACAGATTCGTCAGACCCTCCTTCCCCTCCTCCCTCCCTTCTTCCGGACGCTGTCGTGCGGAATTGGCGTTACGTCCTCGATCCTGCCGATCAGCACGCCGGACCTCGCGATCGTCCTGATGGCTGCCTGAGTCCCAGGTCCAGGTGTTTTGGACTTGACGCCGCCAGGAGCCCTGACCCTGATGTGGACGGCGTTGATCCCCTTGGCCTTCGCGATCTCCATCACGTAGCTTGCGACCCTCATCGCCGCGTAAGGCGAGGCCTCCATCCTCCCGCCTGTGACGAACATGCCACCGCTGGCCCTCGCTATCACCTCGCTCCCGGTGATGTCCGTGACGGTGATCAGTATGTTGTTGTAGGACGAGTAGATGTGGACGATTCCCCAGACCGTCTTCTGCCTCTGCTGTTGGGCCTCTCCCTCCGCCGACATCCGCACCCATAGTCCTCGACCTCGAGATAAACGTACCACCGAGAGGATGGAGAAGGGAGCCCTCGAGACCACCTCTGCGGTGAGGTGTTCAAATGCTGGGCTTCAAGGCCCTGATCGGACAGCATCGCGGCCGCCAGGAGGATGGGCGGATTGAGGGTTGCACTGGTGAACTTCACCTACGGCGGAGGCAGCGGTTCAGGAAGGCACGCGCTCCTGCTGGAGAGGGGTCTGAGGGAGCTGGGCGTCGACGCGAGGGTCTTCCACTCGGGGAACGTGCCGCACCTGCGCATCCCGAAGACGGCCTCCCTTTCGTTCGCCCTCTTCTCGTCGGCAAGGCTCAGGGAGTTCGATCTGGTACACCTCCACTCGCCGAAGCTCTTCCCAGCGTTGTTGGGTGCGGAGAGGGCCGTGGTGACGGTCCACGGGGGCGAGGCCGAGTTCAGGCAGAAGTACGGAAGGGCTACCGGGCTCCTGGACCTGGGGCTTAGGACCTTTCGGAGCAAAATCGGGGCGATCACCTCCGTGATGAAATTCGAGGCGGAGAGGAAGGGGTGGATCTGGATACCGAACATGACCGACGTCGAGGCCATCGAACGGATCAGGCCCTCAGATGAGAAGTACGTTCTCTTCGTGGGCAGGAACGATCCTATCAAGAACTACCGCCTCTTCGTCTCGATCGTCAGGAGGCTCGGGCTGAGGTTCAGGGCCTTCGGCGTCGAGGAGGTCGTGCCCTGGGAGCAGGTCATCTCCCACATGAAGTCCGCTGTGTGCCTGATGATCACCTCGGTCTGGGAGGGGATGCCGAGCGTCATGCTCGAGGCCTGGGCATCGGGCTGCCCCATCATCGCCAACGACCTTCCGGCCTTCAGGCCCTTCAGGGACGCCATAATCCTGACCGAGCCCACGGTGGAGGGTTGGTTGAGGGCCTTCAACGAACTCGATCACAAAAGGGAGGAGGTGATCAAAAGGGGATGGGAGCTGGTGAAGGAGTTCGATTATCGGATTGTTAGCAGAAGATATCTGGAGCTGTATGATCGGGTTATCGGGCCCTCAGGGCAGCCCTGACTGATCTGATGTAGACCAGTACCCCCAGCGAGATCAGCAGTGCCGCAACCGCGACGGCTCCTGCTGTTCCCACGACCTCAGGGCCGATAACGCTCTCACCGACCTGGACGCCCCTCACGTATATCGTCAGGGTGATAGGCCCATCGATCTGCAACTCGCGCCGCTCGATGACCTGTCCCGCGAGGACTGCCTCCACGATCACAGCCCCTCTCACCGGCACGACGAAGCTCGCCTCCCCGTCAGCCATCTGGACCGGCAGCGGTTCGTTGTTCTGCCAGGCCCTGACCTGGATCCCCCTTACCTGCGACCCCATCCAGTCCTTGTACGTCAGTGTGACCGGTATCGAGACGCCTCTCACCTGCAGGTTCGAGGGAGGCGACGAGAAGTCGATTTTCTCGGTCTGGACCGTCATGCCCCTGTAGACGACCTTGAGCTGTGAAGGGACGGGAAGCACGGCGAACCTAACGGTGCCGTCGTTGCCGGAGGTCACGGTGATCTTTCTGTCCGTTCCCGGCTCTGTCACCTCCACAGCCGCTTCCGGAAGGGGAGAACCGTCGGGCTTCAGGAGAGTTAGGGTGACCTCTCTTCGCGGGAGCTCGAGTCTGAGGTCGCTGACGGGACCGATGATGCGGACGGTCTCGTTCAGCAGAGCTTTTCCGCTAAGGATGACCCTGAACTCGATTTCGCCGACCCCTGGCAGCGTGCTGAGGGGAAGGTCCTGGAAGCTGACCCGCCCGGAATCGTCGGTCGAACCCCTCGCGATCCTTGAACCCGAAGACGAGCGAGCCTCAACGGATGCGCCCTTCACGGGGTCGGAGCCGTCGGCGAGGATCAAGACGTCGACGTCGGCCACATTGAGGATCAAAGTTCTGTTGGAGGGCTCGAAGATCGTCAACGAGTCCGTCAGAACGGTCACCCTTGTTCCCGCGTAGGCCTTGACGACCGTCAGGTTGTAAGGGCCGACCACCTGGGAGGTCGGGACACCACTGACGAGGGCCTCTCCTTTCGCGACGCTCATGGTGAAGAGGACACCGTCGGCCGACAGCCTGAGCTCAACCTCGCTCACCGGCTCACCCCGCATGTCGATCAACTCGAACCGCAGCTTGACGAGGGGTGCCACGAGTTCCAGCGTCCTGTTCAGCGGATCGTGATTTACGGAGGTTTCGAGGACCGTCGCGTTCATCACCTTGGCGGTGATGGTGTAGGTTCCGACGTCTTTGAGCGTGGAGAGCGGGAGGTTGCTGAAGGAGACGGTTCCGTCCTCGGACGTCGTCGCGGAGCGTGTGACCTTTCCGGTCGATGACGTGATCTGAACCGTTACGCCCCTGACGCCCGTTCCCTCAGCGTCGAGGATGCGGGCCTTTAGCTCGGCGACCGCAAGCCTAACGACCCTCTCGCCCTCGTGCGGCACCCTGACCGTCTCGTTAGCCACCGGGACGTTATCGACTGTAACCTGAACGTTGTACTCTCCGGGCGAGAGGCCCCTGAAGGTCGCGATGCCAGCGGTTGTGGTCCTGAACGCCCGCCTGAGCGTAGAGTTGGTGAGGACGACCTCCACGTTCCCGACCGGGTTGCCGTCGTAATCGACCACCTTCAGCTGCAGGTCGCTCGTCTCTGCGAAGGCCGTCTGGACATCGATCGTGGACAGGAGGAGCATTGTGATCAAGGCGAACGCTGCGGCCGCGGCTTCACGACGTCCGATCATCAGACATCACCACCTGCTGATGTTCGGCTTCTGCCCCTCCTTGGCCCTGGACCTGGCCTGGCTCTCGAGGAACTTGTGCGCGACCTTCAGGACCGATCGGGCCGTGTCGTAGGTCAAGTGCTCCAGCGCGTCCTCGTACTTCAGCCAAGCGTAAGCCTTGTGCTCGTGGCTGAGGGTCACCTTGAAGGTCGACGTCCTGCCGAGGTAGAAGACGACGGTCTTGTTGATCTCGCCCTCCGAGCTCCTGAACTGGTAAGAAATGGTCTGTTGGAAGCCCTCGATCAGCTTCAGGTCGGTTATCCCGGTCTCCTCCCTCACCTCCCTGATCACGGCGTCGATCTCGCTCTCGCCCTCCTCTATACCTCCCTTCGGGAAGTCCCAGTGCCCCGCGTCGTAGAGCAGCAAAAGGTAGTACCGATCGCCGAGCGTCTCGTTGAATATCACGGCACCTGCTGACTTCTTCTCGATCAAAGCCGCTCCACCAGTCAGGGATCCGACTTGCTTTTAGGTTATAGCGAGAGGGAAGGTCATCAGGGGATCATCAGCGTCCCTCCGTCGACGACGATCACCTGCCCGTTGACGAAGCTGAAGAGGTCCGAGATCAGGGCGAGGACGACCCCAGCCACCTCGGCCGGCTCCCCCCACCTGCCCATCGGAGACTCCTCGGCGAGGGTCCTCCTCTCCTCATCGGTCATCGAGTCGTAGGTGGCACTGGTCCTTATGTTCCCGAGGGCGATGGCGTATGCCCTTATCCCCAAACTCCTGTAATCGGCGGCGATCGACCTGACTAAGCCGACTACAGCGAGCTTCGCCATCGAGTAAGCCGACCCGTATCGGTACCAAGAGATCGCAGGGGTCGAGGTCGTGAGGACGACGACGCCGCCGCGCAGCAACTCGAGGAGCGAGCTCACGAGGCGGAAGTTGGCGAAGAAATCGACGTCGAAGACCTTCCTCAGCTCCTCCTCCCTGAGGTCCTTCAGGCTCCTGTACCAGAGTTCGGGGTCGAAGGGATAACCGATGTAGCTGACCAGCGCGTCGATACGTCCGAACCTCTTCACGGCCTCCTCCCTCAGCCTCTCGGCAGACCCCTCAGCGGTCAAATCTAGTGGCAGAGCTGTCGAGTCCACGCCGTACCCTTTGCATTCAGAAGCCAAGGCCTCGAGGAGCTCCCTCCGCCTCGCGACGAGGAGAAGGTCAGCCCCCTCCCTCGCGAGAAGCCTCGCTGTCTCGGCACCTATCTCCGAGGTGGCACCTGCGATAAGGACCCGCTTCCCCTCAACTATCCCCATCTCCGACCTCCTCCGCCCTGACGGTGATCCCCTCCCTCACATCGACCACCTCCTTCACGACCCATCCCCTGCCGAGGAACCGGACCGCGATCATGGGCCTAGGTCTGATCTCATGGCCGCAGGAGGGGCACCGGACGACGAAGAGCCGGGTGAAGGCGAGGAGCCGCTCGAGCTGTTCGCGGGGAACGTAGACCTCCTTCTTGTTCGTCGACTTGACCTCTATCGCGCAGAGCTCGCCGTTGTCTACTGCCAAGACGTCGGGCTTCACGGTCATCTTCCCCGTACCGCTCCCCGGTGTCCTGACGGCATAGTAGCCTGGCCTCTTCAGGTCGTTGAGCTTCCTGATGAGGTAGTACTCGCCCTCGTACCCGATCCTATGCCTGTAGCGCCTGCTGAAGAGGTCCCTCGGACGCCTCGGCACGTAACCGGACGTCCTCGCCCCCGTGAAAACGTTGTCCTGGCTCAGGGCCTAAGAGGAGCCGCCAGATCTACGGGAGGCCTCGGGGTTGCGCTTTTACGGAGGCCCACGCTCCCATGCTCAGCATGGGTCTGGTGTACAAGGTCCTGCGGCCCTTCATGAGGAGGGAGAACGAGGTCTTCGCGGCGATCCTGAGGTACGCCGATGAGGTAGCGCTCACCGCATCGGCCCTCAGGGACCTGATAGGCTCCCTGGTCGGCAACAGGGACGGCGAAATCCAGCAGGCTTACGGCAGGCTCATGGAGCTCGAGGCTAAGGCCGACTTCACGCGGAGGAAGCTCTCTGAGGAGATCTCGAAGGGCGGGTTCTTCGCGAACCTCCGGGAGCTGCTTCTGGAGCTGGTCGAGCGGATGGACGAGATCGCCGACTACTCGAAGGACGCCGGCAGGCTCCTCTACACCGCCTCGAGCGTGGGCATCGACTTCTCACCGCTGCTGAGGTCCGAGCCGGTCCAGAGGCTCCTGTACTGCCAGGCCCAGTGCATCGACGCTCTGACGAAGGCCCTCCGCAAGATAGCCGAAGGCCGGAAGGTCACCGTCGAGGACGTACAAGTGGTGGAGGAGTGGGAGGAAGAGGCGGACGAGCAGAAGGACGAGGCGATCAGACAACTCTTCGAGCATAAGGCGAGCATGGACCCGGCCGACTTCGTGCTGATGAGGGAGTTCGTGTTGCTGCTTGACGATGTCTGCGACGCAACCGAGGACTCGGGTGACGTCCTCCTGAACCTTATTGCGGTCAGCTACGGATGAGATGTCCTGGGATCAGGGATCGGCCGCTCTGCTCCTGGCGACCCTCATAGCCTTCGTGCACGGATGGAGTACAGGATCCCTGATCATCAGCCTTCTTCGCTCATCCGGTGGATCGCGGCGTGTGACCATTTCGGTGGTGCTCGGCGGACTGACTGGCACCGTGATCGGCGGGAGGTTCGTTACGCACACCGTCCTTTTCGGCGAAACCGTCAGCGCTGAAGGTATGATGTCGGTCTTGACCGTCACCTTCCTCTTGCTGTTTCTCGGGTCCGTCACGGCAATTCCGATAAGCTACTCTCACGTTCTCGTGTTCGCTGCGATAGGAGAAATTCTGGGAACCGGAAGGCCGATTGGGCTGCAGAGCGTCTTGTATCTGACGATGGGCTGGGTGGTGGGACCGTTTCTCGCATCGGGGCTGACGATCGCAACGCATGCCTCAATGAGACGGTTCATCTCCAACCTCGACATCCTCACCGTCAACGCGATAAACCGACTGTCGCTTTACGCCGTCTCCTTCTTCATGACGTACGTCGTGACCGGCAACAACATGGGCTTCCTCGCGTCGCTCCTGAAGGGGGTCGAATGGCCCGTCGCTCACCTCCTCATCGCTCTCTCCTGGGTTCTCGGAGCCCTCTTCCCCGGAAGGGTCATATGGGACTACATCGCCGAGAGGGTAGTGAGGGTCTCGCCTCAGGGCGTCTTCTCGGCTGCGGTGGCGTCCTCGATGGTGATGCTGCTCTTCCTCCACCTCTCAGTCCCGACGAGCATATCCCACTACATTTTGGCGTCTGCGGCCCTCCTCCCCCTTCAGGCATCGCTGCACGTCATCGGCTGGCGTGCCGTGTTCAGGGTCGTCGCCTGGAGCGCGTTGACTTCCGTCCTCGGTCTCTTCGCGGCCTGGATTCTGCGGGTAAGTTGATAGACCTCCGAGGACTGTGGTGGAGAAGCGCTATGCCGATCGAGTTCATGCTACCGATAACCGTTCTGTTGGCGTCGGTCCTCGTCTTCGTCAACGGCGTCGAGGCGCTCGGCGAGAGGCTGGGCTTGACGAAGTTCGCGACAGGTGCGCTGCTCGCCGCGGTCTTAACGGCGCTACCGGAGACGATAATTGCCGTGGTGAGCCCGTTCCATGGCGCCGAGGGGGCGAGGGAGGTGGGGCTCTCGAGCGTGATAGCGGCCCCGTCCATAACGCTCCTGTTGGGCGCACCGGTCGTCGGGCTGCTGGTGAGGGACGCCGAGGTCCGGCAGAGGACCTCGAAGGTCTACCTGTGGTTCTCTCTGCTGATGATTCCGGCGACGCTCGTCGCCTTCCTGAATGCCGCCGAGCTTTACGTCCTCGGAGCCCTTTACCTCCTCGCCTTCTTCTTCGTAGGCCGTTGGATCCTGCGGGAGCCTGGCGAGGCGATGGTCGCCGAGGCGACGTTCCTGGAGCGGCTGGTCAGGAGAAGGAGCACCGCACTCGTCGCTGTTCAGACGGCTTCGGCTGCGCTGGCCATGGTGTGGGCTGCCGACGCGTTCCTCGACACGGTGCTGCTCGCGGACAATCCGCTGGTCTACGGGCTGCTGCTCTCCCCTTTCGCGACGTGCCTCGAGGAGGTCGTGGTGGCGTTCGTCTGGGCTTTCCGTGGAAGGGCTTCGATGGGTTTGGCGCTCCTCTCGGGCGAGAACGTCCTCCAGTCGTCGGTCGTGATGGGGCTCGGGCTCTTAGCGACCGGCTCGACCCTTCCAGTCGGAGCGATCTGGCTGATTCTGCTCTACTCAGCCTTCGGCGGACTGTACAGCGTCCTCCTCCGGCTCTCGGCGAGCCGCCTGCTCCTCTTGGGTCTCCTAGGCTATGCCGCTTACATCGCGGTCACCGTCTCCCTTCTATAGGGATCGGGCCCGTCGTCCGGAGGTGATGGGGGTGGTGGGGCTGCTCCAGCTAGAACTTAGGAGGGGCGAGTTCCTCGAGAGACCCAACCGGTTCACCGTTAAGGTCTCTACACCGGAGGGCACCGTTCTCCTCCACAACAGGAACACAGGGAGGCTCGGCGAACTCCTGCGACCGGGTGCCCTGGTGTACTATCTGGAGGGAGGTGAATCGGGTGCGAAGAAGACCTCGGGGGTGCTCGTGGGCGTTGCGGTAACTGAAGAGGAAGCTGCGCTCACCGATCCCCACCTTCAGGCGATGTCGTTCGAGGTGGCGTGGGAGAGGGGTCTGATCGGATGGCTGAGGGGCTGGAAGCTGCTCAAAAAGGAGGTGAGGTACGGAGGGGTTAGGTTCGACTACGCCATCTCCTCCTCGTCGGGAACGAGCGGCTACCTCGAGCTGAAGTCGGCCGTGTTCCACGACGGCTCCGGGTACTGCATGTATCCGGACGTTCCCAGTGAGAGGGGAAGGAGGCACCTGAAGGTGCTGGAGGCGATCGCGTCGCGGGGTCTCAGGACGGTGATAGTGTTCGTCGCCGCCCATCCGCTCTGCAGAGGCTTCAAGCCCTGTGCCCACTGCGATTCGGCCTTCGCGATCCAGCTCAGGGAGGCGAAGGGAAAAGGCGTAGAGGTCAGGGCAGTGGGGATGGTTCTGAGGGCCGACGGACTCACCTACCTCACTTCAGGGGACCTGCCCGTTTCTCTGACGTGACCGTCATTGGGAAGAGCACGTGACACATAGCCCGCACCGCGGACACCGGTGGGCTCTCTCGGGAAGCTCCGCATGGCAACGGGGGCACTCGTTATCGAGCGAGGTCGCCGAGAGCATGGCCAATCCTGCCCATCATAACCGTTGACTGCTTATAAGTGTTCACCGTCCGGTCGGATTCGACCCCTAGCAAAGACTCACCCTCATAAGCAGCGGATCCCCAGCCATCCCAGAGAAAGGAAGTGGCGGACGTAATAGTGGACGAGCTGTCCATAATCACAGGTGCGGCTGCGGAGTACGTCGAGTCCGGGAGGATAACCGGGAGGGTCCTCCTGCACAGGAGGGTCTTGAGGGACATCAGGGAGAGGTTGAGGAGGGGGGACGACGCGGCGATCAAGGAGCTGGCCCGTCTCCGCAGGATCTGCTCTGAGCGGGGCATCCCGATCGAGATCGTCGAGGAGGAGACGACGTCTGACCCTTACGAGGCACTGGCGGCCCTGGCTCTGAAGACCGGCGCATCGATCCTGACGGCCGACCCCTTCGTCCAGAAGGTCTGCGAGGCCCTAGGCGCCGACGTCATCAGGGTCAGGATCAGGGGCGAGTGGGAACTCGACAGGATCTTCACGGGTAACGTGATGTCGCTCCACCTGAAGGAAGGTGTTAGGCCGAGGGTGAAGGTAGGCACGCCCGGACGCTGGAGCTTCGTCGAGCTCTCCGACGAACCGGTGAGGCGCGAGAGCCTCGAGGTCTTCGTTCTGGACCTTCTCCAGCGGGTCCACGACGACCTCTCGAGGACCTCCTTCATCGAGGTCCAGAGGGAGAACACGCTGATCCTGCAGTACGGCGAGTACAGGATCGTCGTCACCAGACCACCATTCAGCGACGGCCTGGAGGTGACCGTCGTCCGGCCGATCGTAAGGAAGACCCTTGAGGAGTACGGGCTGCCCGAGGTCCTGAAGGAGAGGCTCGTCAGCAGGGCAGAAGGTATCCTCATAGCAGGAGGCCCGGGGATGGGCAAGTCGACCTTCGCGCAGGCCCTCGCCGAGTACTACAGGTCTCTTGGGAAGGTGGTCAAGACGATAGAGAGCCCGAGGGATCTGATACTCTCCGACGATGTGACGCAGTACTCGAAGAGCGCCTCCGCTGAGGGCGAGCTGCACGACGTCCTCCTCCTCAGCAGGCCCGATTACACGGTCTTCGACGAGATGAGGGACGACGACGACTTCCAGCTCTTCATCGACCTTCGGCTCGCGGGGATAGGAATGGTGGGAGTGGTCCACGCCACGACGCCGATCGACGCGATCCAGCGCATCGCCAACAGGGTCGACATCGGCGTTGTTCCCTCCATCGTCGACACCGTCATCTTCATGAAGGCGGGGGAGGTCTCCAAGGTCTACGTCCTCGAGGTCTCGGTCCGGGTCCCGAGGGGGATGAAGAGGGCCGACCTCGCGAGGCCCACGATACAGGTCAGGAACCTCTTCACCGGAGAGGTGGAGTACGAGATGTACGTCTTCGGCGAGAGGACCTTCATCGTGCCGGTCGGATCGGAGGAGCAGGAGGAGCGGGGCGACACGAGGGTGAAGGCAGTGCTCGACAGGGTGATCGGGCGCTACATCGAGGGATACGACCTGAGGGTCTCCGGTGGCGTTGTGAGGCTTGAGATACCTCCCGAGCAGATGAGGGTCTACGTCAAGAAGCTCCAGAGACGTGTCCACAAGATCTGTCAGCAGTTCGATCTGGAGCTCGAGGTCGGACCCAAGCGTTGAAGCGAAGTTCTCTACGCATCGTTCAGACAATGTAAGTTTATGAGCCGTTGACTGCTGGGTTCTGACGTGGCATCGCCCGAGATCGAGATAATCCTCGATCACTACAGGAACCCCCGAAACTTCGGCGACCTCCCAGACGCGACGGTGAGGGCGAAGGACTCCAACCCGCTCTGCGGAGACGTCGTCGAGATGCACCTGAAGATCGAGGGCGACAGGATCGTCGACGTCCGGTTCAAGGGTAAGGGGTGCGCGATAAGCCAGGCTTCCGCTTCGATGCTGACCGAGCGGATCAAGGGGATGACCATCGAGGAGGCTAGGAGGCTGGGGAGGGACGACGTCATCGATATGCTCGGGGTACAGCTGAGTCCCGTCAGGGTCAAGTGCGCCACGCTGAGCCTTAAGGTCCTGAAGCTCGCGATCTACACCCATCTAGGCATGAAGCTCGACGAGAAGGAGGGTTGAGCGGGGTCCCGCGTGTTCCTCGGCGAGGTTCCGAGTAATACCGTGCCCATCATCGCAGCTGCCGGCCAGCCACGCTGATCATATTACGGACTCGTGGCTCCCTCGACGATGAACGAGCTGGAAAGGCTTGCCGCGAGCAAAGCCAGGAGGGCCATAATGCTGGACAAAGCCGGGTCGAAGGCCGAGGCCGTCAAGGCCTATCGCGAGGTCATCGGGCTCCTGGTGAAGCTGGTGGAGCTGACGGACAGCCCGGTGAACAGGGAGGTCTACAAGGAGAGGATAGCTGCCTACTCGAGGAGGCTGAGGGAGCTCCAAGAGGACGGCGACGGTAGGGGCCCGCAGCCCGAGGACCTTTACACGAGGGAGAAGGAAGAGAAGGCGACGACTGCCCTGGATTCGAGACCTCCGGTCAGGTGGGACGACGTCGTGGGCCTTGAACCGGTGAAGGAGGTCCTGAAGGAGAGCATCATCTACCCGTGCAAGAGGCCCGAGTTCTACCCGTTGGGCTGGCCAACCGGGATCCTCCTCTTCGGTCCTCCCGGATGCGGTAAGACGTTGCTGGTGGCTGCGACCGCGAACGAAGCCGACGCGAAGCTCCACGTGATCGATGCCGCTAGGATAATGTCGAAGTGGCTCGGCGAGAGCGAGAAGAATCTCCAGCGGATCTTCAGCACAGCGCGTACCGAGGCCCTTTCGGGAAGACCGGTGATCGTCTTCATCGACGAGGTCGACTGGCTCACGGCCCACCGTCAGGTCGAGGTGGGAGGAGAGGCGAGGGTCAGGAACCAGCTGCTCTCGGAGATGGACGGGATACTGACGAAGTTCTCGAGGTCTTTCCTCTTCCTGATGGCAGCCACCAACAAGCCCTGGCTCCTCGACGAGCCCTTCATCAGGAGGTTCCAGAAGCGCATCTACATACCTCCACCAGGACCCGATGAGAGGAAAAGGATACTGGAGCACTACCTCGCAAAGCTCAACACCTCGAGGGATCTCGACGTCGCGAGGATCGCTGAGGAGATGGAGGGCTACTCGCCCCACGACATCTTCTCGGTCTGTCTCGACGTGCAGCTGGAGGCCGTGAAGAGGATGTTCGAGGAGGGGCTTGAGGAGCCGCCGGAGATAACGACCCAGGACATCAGGAGGGCGATGGCGAGGAGGAGACCAACGGTAAGCAGGGAGAGCGTCAAAATGTTCGAGGATTGGAACAGGCGGTTCGGAGCCTCCTGAAGGCCTCACGCGTACGATAGCTCTATCAGTCCTTTGTTCGCCAGCGATTCCAGGACCTCCTCCACCTCATCCTCGGTGAGCCCGAGGACCTTCGATAGCTGCTGTATGTCCAGCGCGCCGGAATCGCCAAGCGAGGAGATCAGCTCGTAGACGGCCTTCTCCCTGTCGGATATGACGGGGACGTCAGGGAAGGACATCCGGACCCTCTCGGCCGCCAGCCTCTTGGCCATCTCCAGCACCTCCTCGGCCTCCCCGTCGACGTTGAGGTGCTGTGGCTCGGGCGTGGGAACCGCAGCGGACGTCGTGACGACAAGCGACTCCAAATCTTCAGAGAGTTGGTTCAAGACGACCGAGACGTCAGGTGTGACGGAGCTGAGCTCCCGCGCCACGACCTGGACAACACCCCTCAGGGACGACAGGAGGCCCAGGACCTCGGTCAGCTCCATCACCGTCTCGAGCCTGACCTTGACCTGCTCCAGCAGTATCAGCTTGCTCATGATGATTTTGGCGAGCCTCCGGAGCGCTATGATCTCGTCGGCGTAGATCTTGGCGTGCTCCTCGTCACCTGTGGAGAGGGCCTGCACGCACCTCTCGAAGAGCTCCTTCCCCTTCATCTCGAGCTCCGAATACTTCTTGTTGAGTTTGGAGATGCTGGCGTTGACCGCTGTGAGGGACCTGTTCAGCTTGACCTCGAGCGATGCGAGCTTCCTCTCGTTCCTCCCCTGCCGCAGCCGGTCGAACAGCATCGGTGCCCGAGGAGACCCGAGTGTTATTAGCGTCTGCCGCTACACTGGATGCGGCCAGCTCCTCGGAATATCCCCGTATCTCCGCTCCGAGACCTCCGGAATTCGGCTCAGGTTCGTACGGTCGTACCAGTTAACGTGAATTTGCACAACAACCGTGTAGGAAACATCCTTAAGACTGGGTATGCGTTATACAAAATACATGGGGGTGGTGGGCATTCATCACCGTTCTCGGTAAGAGAAGGCCCCCGGATCCGGAGGAACTCGGACTGGACAGAGACCTCCTACTCAGGATGTACAGGCTGTTGGTTCTGACGAGGGTCCTTGACCGATACCTCCTGCGGCTGCAGAGGATGGGGAAGGCGGCGCTCTACGCCGAGGCGATGGGCGAGGAGGCCGCGATGGTCGGTTCAGCCCTGGCCCTCCATCCGGAGGACGTTGTCTTCCCATCTTACAGGGAGCTGGGAGTCTTTCTCGTTAGAGGGGTCCCGGTTTCGGAGATACTTGACAGGCAGCTGAACACCGTTGACGACCCGCTGAAGGGCCACGAGTTCGCGGTCTTCGGAGACAGGAGGTTCAACATCGTCCCGGCCCCTACGCCGGTTTCGACGCAGATACCGATGGCGGTAGGTTACGCTCTGGCCTTCAAGATCAGGGGCGAGAGGAGGCTGGTGGTCACCTATTTCGGCGACGGAGCGACGTCGAAGGGCGACTTCCATGAGGGCATCAACTTCGCCAGCGTCTTCAAGCCTCCGATAGTCTTCATCTGCATGAACAACCAGTACGCGATCTCGACGCACGTCAGCCGTCAGACGGGCTCGGCTACGATAGCGCAGAAGGCAATAGCGTACGGGCTTAGCGGTTACAGGGTCGACGGAAACGACGTCATCGCGATGTACCTCGTATCGAGGTCGGTCTTCGAGGAGGTAAGGGACGGAGGTGATCCGGTGCTCATCGAGGCGGTCACCTACAGGCTCGGAGCCCACACGACCAGCGACGACCCGAAGAGGTACAGGTCCGAGGAGGAGGTCCAGCAGTGGATGAAGAAGGACCCCGTGGACAGGATGAGGGCCTACCTCATCGCTAAGAACGTCATCGGCGAGGAGGACGACAGATCGCTCTGGTCCGAGGTCGAGGCCTTCGTCTCGGCTGAGGTGGAGAGGGCCCTCGCCAAGCCGGGCCTGGAACCCGAGGTGATATTCGAGGACGTCTACGCGGAGCCGACGCCGCAGCTGAGGGAGCAGATCGAGGAGTTTCGGCAGCAGCTCAGGACCGAGAGGGTGATGAGGGGATGACCGTCCTGACGTTCGCGAAGGCGATCAACGAGGCGCTGAGGTACGAGATGCGCCGTGACGAGCGGGTCGTGGTTCTGGGGGAGGACGTGGGCGTGAACGGAGGCGTCTTCAGGTGCACGGAGGGCCTCCTCGTCGAGTTCGGTCCGATGAGGGTGATGGACACGCCCCTCTCAGAGTCGGCGATAATCGGAGTGGCGCTCGGCCTCGCCGCCAACGGCATGAGGCCGGTCGCGGAGATCCAGTTCTCGGACTTCATCTTCGGTGGGTTCGAGCAACTGGTCTCGAACGTCGCCAAGTTCAGGTACAGGAACGCGGGGCACTTCACAGCTCCGCTCGTCGTCAGGGCTCCGGTAGGTGGAGGTGTGAGGGGAGGGATGTATCACTCGCAGAGCCCCGAGTCCTACTTCACCAACACCGCAGGTCTCAAGGTGGTGGTGCCCTCCACCCCCTCCGACGCGAAGGGCTTGCTGATCTCCGCGATAAGGGACGACGACCCCGTCATCTTCTTAGAGCCCAAGCGCCTCTACCACTCCCTCAAGGAGGACGTCCCCGACGGCGAGTACACCGTGCCCATCGGGAAGGCGAGGTTGGTCAGGGAGGGCGAAGACGTGACGGTCATCACCTACGGCGCCACCGTCTACGACGCCCTGGCCGCCGCCGAGGAGGTGGAGAAGGAGGGGATCTCGGTGGAGGTCATCGACCTGAGGAGCCTGATCCCCTACGACTGGGAGGCGATCTCGAGGTCCGTCAGGAAGACCGGCAGGCCTGTGATAGTCCACGAGGCCCAGAAGACGTCGGGGTTCGGGGCGGAGATCGCCGCAACCATCGCGGAGAGGGAGATCTACAGCCTCGAGGCGCCCGTGATCAGGGTCACCGGTTACGACACGCCGTACCCGCTGGTCCACGAGCACCTCTATCTCCCCAACAAGGACAGGATAGTCAACGCGATACGGAGATCGGCTGCCCACTGATATCAGGGGTCTGAGGGACATGCGGATACCGATGCACGAGACCCTGAACGAGGAGGAAGCCCTCCTCCTCAAGACCGCGAGGTCCGTCTCGAAATCTTTCGGCAGGTCCTACTGGCTCGAGAAGTGGGAGAAGAAGGAGCCGCCCGACGAGCTTTGGGAAGAGATGCGGAGGCAGGGCCTAACGGGTGTAGGCGTTCCGGAGAAGTACGGAGGATCCGGGTTCGGGCTGATGGGTGCGGTGCTGACGCAGGAGGCGCTGGCGCTCGAGGGCCTTCCCGTGCTCCAGTTCCTCGTCACCCACTTCAGCAGGCACATCGTCCTTTCCTCCGGAACCGAGGAGCAGATAAGGAGGTTCGTCACGCCCACCTGCACCGATGGGAAGAGGATGAGCTTCGCGCTGACCGAACCGGAGGCCGGCTCCAACACCTGGAGGATCTCGACGCTGGCGAAGAAGGAAAACGACGGTTACGTGATCACGGGCCAGAAGGTCTTCATCAGCGGAGCAAAAGAGTCGGACCTCATGCTGCTGGTGGCCCGGACCAAGCGCTACGAGGAGGTCGGAGACAAAAGATACGGGATATCCCTCTTCGTCCTCGAGACCTCCGACCCCAACATCAAGATGGAGCGGCTCGACATCGACATGAGGGGCCCCGAGTGGCAGTACGCGGTCTACTTCGACTCCGTTCGTGTCCCAGCGGAGAACCTGATCGGCAGGGAGGGTGAGGGGTACAAGGCCCTCTTCGAGGGACTGAACGTCGAGAGGTTGCTGATAGCATCGATCGCCGTCGGCCTCGGCGACTTCGCCCTGAGCAGGGCCGTCGATTACGCCAAGAGCAGGAAGGTCTTCGACGTCCCCATAGGTTCGCATCAGGGACTGCAGTTCCCCATGGCGAAAGCAGCAGCGCACCTTGAGGCCGCCCGATCGGTCATCTACAACGCCGCCAGGTTGCACGACCAGTCCGGCAGGGGCCTCGAGCTGGCCAACATGGCGAAGCTCCTCGGTTCAGAGGCCGGACTTGAGGCGCTCGACGTCGCGATGCAGACCTTCGGCGGCTACGCCTTCGAGCTGGGGACAGACCTCATCAACCTCTACCCGATCCTGAGGCTCTTCAAGACGGCGCCGGTGACGAACGAGCTGGTGATGAGCTACATCGGAACCCACGTCCTCGGACTGCCCAAGTCCTACTGAGCGGCTGCTGAAGGTGTAGAACCCAAATTATATACCGGCTCGTGCATTTCGGTCACGCGATGGGACAAGGCGGCGTCTATGTGCTCGGTGTCGGAGAGATTCCGCCATCGTCTTCTCTCAGGGACCTCGACTTCAGGGAGATGACATTCGAGGCAGCGGTCCAGGCTTACGCCGACGCGGACATCGATCCCTCCGAGGTCGAGGGGCTCTTCACAGCGGAGCAGGACTTCGTCGAGGGGATATCGATAGCCGACGAGTACACACCAGATCAGGTGGGGATGAGGTTGAAGTTCAACATGCTCGTCGCCGGCGACTTCCTCGAGGCCCTCTTCCACGCCTACATGGCCGTCAGGTCCGGGCTTATGGAGGTGGTGGCCGTCGAGTCCCACGCTAGGCCCTCGGAGATCGAGAACTACGCGGACGTCCTCAGGGCATCCCTCGACCCCCACTGCCTCAGACCGATCCTATCGGATCCGTATGCGATAGCGGGGCTGGACGCCAGAGCCTTCCTCAGCAAGACGGGGTCCACAACCCACGACCTCTCGCTGGTGGTCGAGAAGAACCTGAGGAACGCCGCGCGATCGGGAGGACCATATGGCGAGGCGCTCTCGGCGGAGGAAGTCGAGAGGAGCCCCTTCGTCTACGAGCCCCTCAGACGGAGACACGTGGCCCGATTCTCCGATTACGTCGCGGTGGTGGTTCTGGGATCGGAGAGGGCTGCAAAGGGATCCGACAGGGCGGTGGAGATCGCGTCGATATGGCAGACCGGTGCCACTTCAGGTGCCCACCAGTGGATGAGGAGTTGGGGAGCAATGGAGTGGGTGAGGGGTGCTTTGGAGAGGGTCGGGCGCGATCTGCATGGCAATCCCGTGAGGTCGTCGGACCTCGTCGAGTTCACCGAGTTCTTCGCACACCAGGAGCTCCAGTTCCTCTCGGGTTTGCTGGGCTCCGAGGCCGAGGCGCTGCGGATGCTGAGATCGGGCGATCTGGATCTAGGATCGGCGCTGCCCTTCAACCCCTCAGGCGGGTGCCTGGGCAACGGCAACTCCCTGAACGCCTCGGGCGGAAGGGCCTTCGTCGACGCTGTCAGGCAGCTGAGGGGCGAGGCTGGGAGAGTGCAGGTGAAGGGCGCGAAGGCCGCCATCGTCGGGTCGCTCCACACGGAGATCTCAGACTCCGGCACGCTGGTATTTCTGAGGACAGGTGATGCGACGTGAGGAGGGTCGCGATAGTGGGTGCCGGCATGACCGACTTCAGGTCGATGCTGCCCCACAGCTCCCCTGAGATGATAAGGGAGGCCGTCAGGAGGTGCCTCGACGACGTGGGTTCGCTCTCGATCCGTTACGTGGACGGCGTCCTCTGCGCCTCGGCTCCCGACGCCTTCGACGGATACCACGACAAGGTCTCGATCGCCAACGAGGCGGCCTGTGCGATCGGGAAGCCCGTCACGAGGGTCTTCGTGGGAGGGGGAAGCGGGGTCGCGGCTGCCGTCTCGGGATGGTACCACGTCGCCTCCGGACTCTTCGATACGCTCCTCGTCGTAGCGTGGGAGAAGATGAGCCCTCCGTACCCTCACGCCCAGAAGCTCTTCCAGACGATCTTCGAGCCCGTCGTAGAGCAGCCGCTCGGGCCGAACCTGATCTGGATATTCGCGCTCGAGATGAGGAGGTACATGGAGGCGCATAACCTGTCGAAGGAGCTCATCGCGGAGGTCGCCGTGAAGAACAAGGCCAACGCCCTCGACCACCCCCATGCGCAGCTCGGAGCGAGGATCACGGTGGAGGACGTCCTGAAGTCGGAGGTGATGGTCTGGCCGGTCAACAGGCTGGACATCAGCCCCACATCCGACGGCGCGGTGGCCGTCCTCTTGGCGTCTGAGAACGTGGCGCGGAAGCTCACGGACACACCGGTGTGGATCGACGGCGTGGCGACGTGTCTGGACTCGCAGTACTGGACCAACAGGGACCTGGCGTTCCCGTACTACGTCTACCTCGCCGCACAGAAGGCCTACAGGATGGCGGGGATAACGAACCCGCTTAAGGAGGTCGACGTCTGGGAGCCGTACGACCCGTTCACCTACAAGGAGCTCCACCACCTCGACGGCCTTCTCGGGAAGCCGGGCTTGGCGCCGAGGTTGCTGAAGGAAGGCCAGCTCCACAGGGACGGGGATCACCCAGCATCGCCCTCCGGTGGTCTTCTCGGCGTAGGGAATCCTATCGCCGCTGCAGGGCTGATGAAGGTCGCGGAGCTCTACTGGCAGCTCTCCGAACGGGCGGGGAAGAGGCAGGTGCCCAACGCTTACGTCGGCGTCGCTCAGGCCTGGGGAGACCTCATGCAGGTCGGGACGGTGGTGGTGTGCAGGAGATGAGCGTGAGGCTAGTTAAGTTCGGTGGCGAGACGCTCGCGGGGCTCGAGGGCAGGCTGGCTGAGCTCCTCTCGAAAGCTGCAGCCGAGGTCGGCGAGGGGAGGGTAAGCTCGTGGGCTAAGGCCTTGGAGGAGTCGAAGGGGAGGACGGAGTTCGAGGCGCCGGAGACGCTGGTGGTGACCCCGTACCTCCTCGACTTCAGGTACAGGAGGAGCACGGGGATCGCCCTGACGAGGTTCCTCGAAGGCCTGAAGGAGGGCAAGTTCTTGGGGACGAGGTGCAGCGGCTGCGGCCGCGTCCTGATACCTCCCAGGACCTTCTGCGAGTGGTGCTTCAGGAGGGTCGACGAGTGGATCGAGCACAGCGGCGAGGGCGAGGTGGCGACCTACTCCATCGCATACATCGGCACCAACCCGAAGGTGAGGCTCCCGAAGCCCGAGCCGATCGCGGTGATCTGGTTCGAGGGGACGAAAGTGGTCAGGCCCAACACCAGGACCGTCGCCCACGCGGCGGGCATACTGCACAGGCTGGGAGAGGTCGAGCCCCAGGAGATCATGATAGGGATGAGGGTGAGGCCGGTCTGGAGGCCGGAGGAGGAGAGGGTGGGGAGCATCACCGACGTCCTCTACTTCGCATCGGTCAGGAGGTGAGGGGAAACGGTCGGCGAGTTCAGGCACTCGATCGAGAACCCCTACGAGTACCCGGCAGGCTTCGCCCTCTCGGTCTTCCTCGAGGGCCTGCGGAAGGGCGTGCTGAAGGGCTCCAGGTGCACCTCTTGCTCGCGGAGCTACATACCGCCCTTCGCTTTCTGCCCGCACTGCGTCGACTCGAAGGTGGAATACGTTGACGTCCCGGGCGAGGGCAGGGTCGTCACCTGGACGAGGACGAAGGACGGCACGGTCCTCGTGTTCGTGGCCTTTGACGGCCTCGAAGGTGGGATCCTCCACCGTTACGTTGCCGGAAGCGATCCGGTTGAGGGCATGAGGGTCAGGCCGAGGTTCAGGGCAGAGCGCGTCGGTTCGATACTCGACATAGAGGGATTCGAGCCTGCACGCTAATCTTTCTCTTTCCGAGCGACCAACTTCTCCCTCAGCTCCCACGCGAACTTCTCGTAGAACTCCAAGACGTCCGCGTTCACGATCGCCTCCCTGTTGGTCACCGGCCTGCCGTTGAGGATGTTGGAGACCGCTATCTCCACCTTCTTCAGGTTGAAGGTGTACGGGATGTCCGGTGCCTGCACGACGTAGTGCGGGACGTGCCTCGGCGAGGCCTCCTCCCTCAGGGCCTTCCTGATCCGGTCGATCAGCTCCTCCGTCAGCTCCTGCCCCTCCCTCATCTTCACGAAGAGCACGACCTTCGTCTCGCCGTCCACGTCCAGCGATGCCACCAGGCTGTCGGCGACCTCCGGGAACCTCTCGACGACCCTGTAGATCTCGGCGGTTCCGATCCTGACACCTGAGACCTTCAGCGTCGCGTCCGACCTCCCGTGTATGACCGCGCTCCTCGTGTCCGAGAAGATGGTGATCCAGTCGCCATGCCTCCAGACGTTCTTTCCAACCCGGCGGTAAAACTCGAAATAGGTCTCGACGTACTTCCTGTAATCGGGGTCGTTCCAGAAGTAGATGGGCATCGAGGGGGATGGGGCCTCGCAGACCAGCTCTCCCTCCCTGTCGTAGACCTCGTTGCCCGATTCGTCATAGGCCTTCACCTTCATCCCGAGGGCCGGCGATTGGAGCTCGCCAGCGTACACGGGAAGGGTCGGGCTCCCGGCGAGGAAGCAGCCGTTGATGTCGGTCCCTCCGGAGATCGAGTTGAACCAGAGGTCGGACTTGACGTGCTCGTAGACCCACGCGAAACCGTCGGCCGATAGAGGGGACCCAGTCTGGGATACCTCCCGGAGCTTCCAGAGGTCGAACTCCTTGCCGGGCTCGGCGTTAGCGCCGCGGATGGCATAGATGTAGCTGGCGCTGCAACCGAAGACCGTGACGCCTTCCTCCTCCGCTATCCTCCACATCGTCCTCCAGTCGGGGTGGAGCGGGTTGCCGTCGAAGAGCACGAGCTTCGATCCGACAGCCAGCGAACTTACCATCCAGTTCCACATCATCCAGCTGGGCGAAGTGATGTAGATCAGAGCGTCTTCCCTTTTCAGGTCGGTGTGCAGGATCAGCTCCTTCAGGTGGTTGACCAGCACGCCCGCGACGCTCTGGACCATGCACTTCGGCTTTCCTGTGGTGCCGGAGGAGAACATGATGTAGACCGGACTGTTCGACTCGACCTGCTCGAACCTGACGCTCTCCGCCTGTCCCCTTCCGGAGAGGACCTCCGACGCGCTGACGGCCTTCGGTATCTCAGAGACATCGGCCCTCTCTCTGAACCGCTCGATGACCAGGACGCTTCTCAACGAAGGGATAGAGCCAGCTATCTTAGCCACGTTGGTCCTCAGGTCGTTGACCCTCCCTTTGTAGGCGGATTGGTCCACTGTGATCAGGACCTTCGGCTCGAGCTGACCCAACCTGTCGACCACGGCCGTCGGCCCGAGCTCGGTCCCAGTTGACGACCAGGCGGCACCGAGGCTGGTGGCTGCCAGCATCGCGAAGACGGTCTCCGGGATGTTGGGCATGTAGGAGACGACCCTGTCACCGGGGCCCACCCCCAGCTCCTTCAGGTACTCCCTGAACCGGGCCACCTCGAGGTGGAGGTCCCGGTAGGTGTACTCCCTCCTGTCGCCGAGCTCGTCCCTGAAGACGATCGCAGTCCGCTCGTCGCTGTACCTCATCAGGTTCTCAGCGAAGTTCAGGCGCGCTCCTACGAACCACCTAGCACCCGGGAACCTACCGAGGTCGTCGACGACCTGCTCGTATCCGACCGATGACACCACGTTCGCGAACTCCCAGATGTCGCTCCAAAATGCGGGGATGTCCGAGACCGACCAGTCGTAGAGGTCGAAATAACCCGAGAACTCGATCCCTCTCTTCTCTGAGACGAACTCGATGAACCTCATTATGTTGGCGTTCTCCACGTCGTCCTCGCTGGGCGACCAGAGAAGCCTGTGCTTGGACATCCGCTTTCTCTAATCCCTGAAAGGATTAAGCCTTTCTCCTCCTGCTCCGCCCTCTGCCGGTCCTTCGGGCCCTCAGGGCGACCAGTACGAGCGCACCTACGAGGACTAGGAAGAACAGCAGCTCCACCGACATGAGGAGGAGCTGTTGGATGTCGGGAGCGCTCTGCGCGGGGGATATGTCCGTCGTTGCGGTGACCGTCAAGGCGGTGGCAGTTCGGATCTCACCGTCACCGACCTCGACCTCGAAGGCCCTGCTTTCGGCGCCGTGTCCCTCCTCGTCCCTCGCGACGACCTTCAGGGTCAATCTGCCGCTGAAGGCGCTCAGGTCCACATCGGCCGAGTACCTGTCCCCGGACACACCCCTCATCGGGACGATGATCCTGTTCCCTCTGCCGTCGTCGACTACCACCTGCGGTTGACCGGGTTCGATGTCCCTGTCCGCATCGACAACCACCGCCTCGACCCTGACGGTCGATCTACCAGCAACCGAGAATTTCGCCTCCCTTATCTCCGGCACGAACGTCAAATCGTAGAGCAGGAGCTTCGATGCCGATGGGTCGAGCATGAAAAGCTTCGACGGAGCTGGTGATGTAATGAGGGTTGCGAACTCCTCCACGACCCGATATTCAACCAAGTCCTCGCCGATGATCCCGACGACCTTAGAGATCTCATCGACGAAAACCACCCTTCCAGCCTTAGCAGGAAACAGTCTGGTCAGCTCGGAGACCGAATATGGCAGTTTGAGGTCCTTCAGTGAGCCGTCAGCTCGAACGATTCCGATGTAGCCCCTAGATGAGATGGCAGCCCTGTCCTCAGAAATCGCTAGAACTGATGTTATCTTGTCGTCGTGTTTGTAAACCATTTTGTTCTCGCCGCTCTCTATGTCAAGGACGTTCAGCGTTTTCAGGTCGTCCCCGACGTACCAGAAGGACTTGCCGAAAGCGCTTCCCGACCAGGGGGAACCTGCGTACCCGGTCCGAAAAGATCTGACGACCTCGTTCTCCGGCCCTATGACTATGATCCTCTGTCCGTCGTGGACGACGAACCCGTCCTCGTAGGCCCATGCGGCCTCGACCCGCATCTCGAATTCGTTCAGAACCTTCCGCGACACCAGGTCTATCACAACAGCCCTCCGCTGGATCCTCGAGTAGGCGAGGCACCGGTAG
Organism: Candidatus Calditenuaceae archaeon JGI OTU-1; assembly: GCA_000494145.1. Classification (GTDB taxonomy): domain Archaea; phylum Thermoproteota; class Nitrososphaeria_A; order Caldarchaeales; family Calditenuaceae; genus Calditenuis. The sequence goes on from AWOE01000005.1 coordinate 27,857, forward strand.
CCGGACACGACAACGTCTTCAGGCTGGAAGCCGAGTTCGATCCTCCAGAGGGATCCTGTCCCGATCTCGTACATGGTCACGGAACGCTCGGCGGGCAAAGCGAGAATCAACGCGTCCGTTCCCGGCGACGAGATCGACGAAGGGTATGTCCCGAGAGGCGGGTAAGCGAGCTGCTGGGGGTAGATGATTATCGTGGACAGCACCATTAACATCGCCAACGTCGCATGGCTCACCATATGCATCCTGAAGACGTATCGCACCAGAGTGAATGATAAGCGTGTTCTGCTTGCTTCTCCAGAATCGGCGTAGATACAAATACACCTGTGCCGACCTTTACACCTGGTTTGTCGTCCGGAAACAATCTCCGGGTCACCGTCAGGCACGGTGATTTGGAGCTGACTTTTGAGGGCGATGTGGCATCGGTCATCAGGTCATTTCATGAGTTCGTTGAGAGGGTCGTGCCGGCATACTCACTGGCTAAGAGCCTTCTCGCCAATGTGACCCTCCATGGGCTGCTGAATTCTGTAAAGGATTACATAGTATACGACGACTCGCTGGGGTTTGTCTTCAAGCCGACTGCTCATGGTCTCCCAGCACCCGATCAGGTCCTGCTGTTTTTGGCGCTGAGGAAGGCGGAGCACCTCATGGGGAAGAGGAGCTCGAGCCTGACGAATCTGAGGGAGCTCTCCGAGGGTCTGGGGCTGAAGAGGGGCACGCTGACAGGGGCTTTAAGCGAGCTGAGGAAGGCCGGGCTCGTCAGACGGCTCGAGAGGGGGGATTACGAGGTCACTCAGATGGGGCTCCAGTACCTCGTTGAGCGGTTCTCTCCTCGGCAGTCAGGGTGATTCCCTCGGGGAACTGTTTGGCCAGCTCGCCCACCGACCCGCGTCTCCTCTCGACGTACTGGTACCTCCTCGGAGAGCCCTCTCGGTCTAGGACCTCCTCCCGCACCAACTCCAGCAGGACGTGGGCGACGGCCGTCACGTCGAAGCTGTAGCCGCGCCTCTTCACCTCTTGGTATACCTCCGAAAGGGACTTGGGTTCCCTGAAGAAACCCTCTGAGACTAAGCGCTCGACGACCTGCCTGCAGGTGAGCTGCCTCTTCGCCTCTTGGACGGGCCTCTCCTCCTTCTCCCTCCCCTCAGCCAGCGCGGAAATCACCCTCCTGACGCTCTCCTCCAGCTGATCGACCGGTGCCTCTATCTCGACTTCGACGCCGCCGACGTTCAGCCTGACCTTGACCCTATTTGGTGAATTATCCTGATTCATGTTGATCAACCTGCGCAACATTAAATAGCCGCCAATTCCCAATATCGGCAGGTGCGCCGGCGATGGGCGTCAAGCTGGCCGACCTCAACACCCTTGAAAACGGGTGGCTCTTATTTAACAGTATTGCAGAAAGCTGGGTCAAAGAGCTCCTGAGGCTCCGAACAGAGGAGAACGGCGGTTTCTTGCTGAACAGTTTCGCCAACGATCAATTGGTGGAGGACGACATAGTTCTGCTCGGACAAGTTGAACAGGATGGGTTCAAGGAGCTGTCGGCGATTCTCCCCGGGACCAAGAGGAGGGTCGTGGCTGTCGACGGCTCGGTCGTCCAGCTCGGGTTCGTTGGAGGCAGGGCGCTCCTCTCTCTGAAGGCAGCGATCGTCGAGCGGGAAGGCCGATCGTTGAGGGTCAAGGTCGTGGGGCCGCTGCCGAAGCTGGCATGGATCGACGAGAACGCGCCATCGTCCGATACGGTCGCGCTCCTCGAGCTCAGGCGTTTCGAGGCGATGATCCAGAGGCTGGTGGCGAGGACGGCAGGCGATGCGTTGCTGTTGTTCGACATGCCGCTGACGAGGATGGCAGACCTTACGATTTCGGGCGATGGTACAACTGTTGTCGGCATCGCGAAGAACAGCGTCCTCGCGACCCACCTCGGCCGATCGCTGGCGAGATCCGGCTCTCTGGCTCTCCTCGCGAGGAGGTTGCCACAGGACCCAATCGTCGGGGCGGAGATCTCGGTGACCGTGGTGCGACTTGCTCCCAACGGTCTGGCGTTCAGGGCCGACGTGATGCCCGCCGACCGGTGGGTCGAGTCGTTGTCAGACCTGGCCGCGAGCGATGCGCTGATCTCAGGTTACCCCGAGACCTTGGCGATGGCCCATGCCTTCTCGAGGCACAGCTGGATCGAGGTAGTTGCGTCGAAGGCCGTCCTGGAGAAGAGGCTGGGACTGAAGTTGGTTGACGAGCTGGACGTGAGGGGAGCGGTTCTTCTGCCCTTCGATGGGAGATGAAGGTCTTCAGGAAGTCGGGCGACAAGGTCGAGCTCCTGGCGCTCTCCTGGGACGCGAGCCTCCGCCTTGGCGACTACCTGGTCGCGGAGGAGGACGGCCGGAGGATTCTGCTCCAGGTGATAGACGTGGAGTACGCCGATGTCCCTGGGCTGATGGAGGACATTTTGAGGGACCTTTCTGGCAGCGCGTTCGAGGAGGTGGAGAGGCTCGACCCGATGGACGTCTTATCCGTCATTAGGTCCATCAGGGACTCGAGGGTTGTCGTGGCGAAGGTCCGGAAGGTCAACAACGCCGAACCCGACGTCCTCTGGCTCCCTTCGAGGTACACTTCCAAGGTCAGGAGGGTGGAGGTGGCCGAGCTGCTCAGGGAGGTCGTTCCAGTTCCGAAGGTGCCGGTGAAGCTGGGAGAAGGTGTTGTTGTCGACGTGATGAACGTGGAGGGGAGTGTCACCTTGATCGTCGGAAGAAAGGAGTCGGGCAAGTCGCACCTCTCGAAGGTCCTCGCGTCTGGCCTCGCAAGGGCGGGGTGCAACGTGGTGGTCCTCGACGTTAACGGCGAGTACGTCTCCCTCGGAAGGCGGAGGAACGGTGAGCGGAGCGAGGTCTCCGAGCTCATGAAAGTCCTGACGCCCGGGCTGAACTATCAGGTCCAACTGGCCTCGCTATCGGATGAGGTCCTCGCGGACGTGATGACCTATGCTCTAGGCCTTCCCCAGACGAGCATGAGGGAGCTCCTGAAGCTCTTCAGGGACCTGCGCAGGAGGAGCGTCCTGAACTTCGCGAACCTCCTCAGGGCCGTCCAATCGGTCCCCATGAACGAGTCGGTCCGAGAGGCGCTGGCTAACAGGTTGCTGACCCTCGAGTCGACCGGCCTCTTCACCGACGACCATCATGAGGCCGAGGGCGACCAGCTGGAGACGCTCTTCCCGCCGGACAGGGGAGTGCTTGTCGTCTTCGACATCAGCAAGCTCAGCGCACTCCAGCGGAGGGTCTTCGTCGAGTACCTCCTGAGCAGGTTGAAGGAGCTTCTTCTCAACGACGAGATAGACCCGGTTGTCCTCTTCGCGGAGGAGGCACACCTCTACCTCAGGGAGACCTATTGGGAGGACGTGATCACCAGGATGAGGCACATAGGCATCTCGACGGTCTTGATCACGAACCAGCCAGACTCGATACCTGCACTGATCTACCGTCAGGCCGACAACGTCTTCATGTTCAACATGCGGAACGGCTCTGACATCGACCATCTGGCGCGGAACCTCGAGATCGATACGGAGACGCTGAGGTCGATGCTGCCTAATCTGCCACAGGGAACGGTGCTGGCATGGGGGAAGGTCGTCGGCAGGTTACCAGTGGTCTTCAAGGTGATTGATCCTTACCTGATGACGTTGGGGCGTACGAGGACGAAGCTCGGCAGGATGGTCCAGCACGGCTGAGGTCTGGCTCTCATCACTTTATGCAGGCCGTCGCTCTTTGTTGCGGATGGATCCATGGAGCTGATGAGAGCGTATGAGGAGGTCCGGGAGCTCATCGAGCGGAGGTTGGCCGAGTTCAGGTCGGTAGACCGCAGGGACGCCGTGAGGCTCTTCGAGGAGCTCGCGTTCTGCGTGATGACGCCGCAGTCCAGAGCGAGGGCAGCGGTGAGGGCCGTGGAGGAGCTCAAGTCGAGAGGACTCCTCCTCGGAGGCGGGCCGGAGGAGGTCGCAGAGGTCCTGAGGAGGAACGGCATAAGGTTTCACAACCAGAAGGCGAAATACGTCGTGAAGAACAGGGAGCTGGTGCGAGGCGATAAGCCGAGGCTGATAGAGCTGCTCGGAGAGGACGTCCATCGGGTGAGGGAGGTGCTGGTCGAGGTGGTATGGGGCTTCGGTCTGAAGGAGGCCTCGCACTTCATGAGGAACATCGGTTACAGTGGGCTGGCGGTGCTCGACAGGCACGTCCTCAGGTGGATGAAGGCCCTCGGCGCCATCGAGGAGGTTCCGGGGACGTTGACCCGCAGGAGGTACCTCGAGCTCGAGCGGAGGTTCATCCGGCTCTCGGAGGAGCTGGGGTTGGCGCCGGAGGCCCTCGACCTTCTCCTCTGGTACGCCTCGACGGGTGAGGTGCTGAAGTGAGCCGACCACCGCTCTCGGAGGACCTGCTCAGACTTCTGAGGGAGCTGCCGGACATGGACGAGGAGCTTTACATCGAGTCGATGACGAGACCCCTTCCGGAGACCTTCAGGGTCAACACGCTGAAGCTTCCCGAGGAGACGATAATCGGCTTCCTGGCGGAAAGGGGGTGGGAGGTGGAGAAGCTTCCTTGGGCGAGGCACGGATACAGGGTCGTCAGGTGCGAGCGCGAGGACCCAGGAGCGACGTTGCCCCACCTCCTGGGGCTGATCTACATCCAGGGGCCGATGTCGATGGTCCCGGTGGAGGCACTCGACCCCAGACCGGGTGAGAAGGTGCTGGACCTCTGCGCGGCTCCAGGGAGCAAGTCGACCCAGATAGCGCAGCTGATGGAGAACATAGGCGTCCTGGTTGCCAACGACGCATCCTCGGAGAGGATCAAGCCTCTCATCTCGAACCTCCAGAGATGGGGAGCGATGAACTGTGTTGTGACGCTGAAGGACGGCCGTTACTTCGGGAAAAGGATGAGGGAGACCTTCGACAGGGTTTTGTGCGACGTTCCGTGCAGCTCGCTCGGGATCGTGATGAAGGACTGGGCCGCGGCCAGAGACTACTCATCCGGAATGACCGAGAGGGTGAGGGCCCTACAGCTCTCGCTCCTCCTCTCGGCCTACGACGCGTCCGTGCCCGGAGGCAGGATCGTCTACTCTACCTGCACGATCCATCCGCTCGAGAACGAGTGGGTGGTGACCGAGCTGCTGAGGAGGAGGGACGACGCGATGGTCCTCAGGTTCGAGCCAGAGGGGCTGAGGACGAGGAGACCGCTGGAGGAGTGGAGAGGGATGAGGTTCGATCCCGAGGTGACCAAGTGCTTCAAATGTTATCCCTACGACAACGCAGCCGAGGGCTTCTTCGTGGCCCTGATAAGGAAGGGTGAGGGCAGGTGAGGGTCCTCGACAGGTCGGAGAGGAAGGCGCTGCTCGAGGAGCTTGAGAAGGCCTTCGGTCTCGAGGAGCTGCCGCAGGACCTCGTGTTCTTCGAGGGCTCCGAGGGGAAGGTCAGGGCCTCGACGAGGGAGGCCTACGAGATGGCTCAGCGGATCGCTAGGGTGGAGTCTTTAGGGCTCTACGTCCTGAAGCGGACCAAGTTCGGCACCTACCTCTCGGTCGAGGGCTCCCAGCTCTTCGGCGAGAAGCTCAGGAGGAACGTCGTCGAGCTGACCGCCGAGCAGCTAGAGCGCTGGGCCTCAGGTGAACCCCTTGACGTCTCCGAGCTAAGCCTCAGGCCCGAGGGCGACTTCGTCGTGGTCAGGTACGGCCCTGTCTTCGCGGGCAGCGGGAAGGTCTCGAGGGACGGCAAGGTCCACCCGCAGATACCGAAGGAGAGGAGGGTTCCCGTTGAGTGAGCGCACCCGGCTCAGAGCCTTCTCAGGCGGTCGAGCAGGAGGACGAGGCCGATGACGAGGATCGTGGCACCAGCGGCGACCCGAAGCGCGCTGTCCGGTGTCCGAATCAGGATAGGTGAGAAGTCGAACCCCACGACCCCGAGGAGCGGTGAAATGAGGGCGGAACCCAACAGGACGAGCAATACGCCGACGGCGACGGGCCCGACGGCACGTAGGTCGATCTCCGGTGTGAGGTAGGATTTCCCTCCGGGCTTGGGGATCAGGAGGACTCCGAGGGCGTAGAGCACCACCATGACGCCCGGCGCGACGATCAGGAGGACGACACCTACGAGCCTGAGGATGTTCGGGTCGACATTGAGGTACTCGCCGAGCCCGCCGAAGAGGCCAGCGATAACGCGGTTCCTCTCGGACCTCTCCAGCCTCTTGGCCGACATTCACTACCAAGTCTCGGCGTCACACTATTACTTTTCTCCGGGTTGAGATAGAGCTGTGATGGACGGTTGTCCGATCGGGTGAGCGGCGGGGACTCCGAGGATCCAATTAGGGAGGTGAGGCGTCGGCTCGGGGCGGAGATCTTGGCGAGGTTGAGGGGCGTGCACAGGCTGAACGTCGAGGAGTTCGTCTCGAGCTACGTCAGCACGACCACAGGCTCGCCCTTCAGGGTCCTCGTGGCGACGGTCCTCTCGCAGAACTCGACCGACAGGGCCGCGATGAAGGCCTACGTCGAGCTCGACCGGAGGATCGGCGTCGTCGCGGAGAAGCTGGCTGAAGCGGACGTAAGGAGGATAGCGAGGGCCATCAAGGTCGCAGGCCTCTCGGAACAGAAGGCCAGGACGATCAGGAGGCTGGCAACCCTGTCGCTGAAGCTGAGAGACCCGGAGCTGAGGGGCCTTCTCGCGAAAGGGCCTGAGGCTGTGAGGGAGACCCTTCTGGAGGTGAAAGGGATTGGACCGAAGACGGTCGACGTCCTCCTCTCAAGCACCGGGTCGCTCGACACGATTCCAGTTGACACCCACGTCAGGCGCGTCTCGGAGAGATTGGGCCTCGTCGAAGAGGGGTCCAGCTACGAGGAGGTGAGGTCGAGGCTCGAGGAGGTCTTTCCGGAGGGCTCGCGCTATGAGGCCCATCTGCTGTTGATAGCCCACGGTAGGTCCGTCTGCAGGAGCAGGAGGCCCCTCTGCGAGTCCTGCGTCCTCTCGGACCTGTGCGATTTTTACCGTAGCTCGAGGCGCGGAATGTGATGAGGTTGGGATCGCTGGCAGTTCTGCTGGACCCGAAGAGGCTCTCGTCGGAGCTCGAGCGGGGCGTCAAGATGAAGCGGGCCTTCCTAGTCTTCGGCGTCACATCGGCCACAGCCACACTATCCTACGTTTTCTCCTTGACCGTGAGCACCAAATGGATCAACCCCTTCGAAGGCGTGCTCGAGGGCGTCTACTTCCCCTTCACCTCGGCGAGGGACGTGGCCCTCGCAGGGCTCGGTTACGTGGTGATGGGGATCGTCGTGACGATGTTCGTCCTTGCCGTGGTGATCTACGTCTCGGGGCCCTCGAGGGGTTTCTCGGGGGAGCTGGTGAGCGCGGTCCTCCACGGGTCCTTCGCGATCGCCGTCGCCTCCGCTCTACTCCTCGCGTACAGCGCCTCGATGCCCGCCAGGGAGGAATACGTGATCCGGTTCGAGCTAAGGGGGCTGAAGCTCGAGAACGTTACGTTCGCGCTCCTCCAGCAGGGCAACCTCACCGTCGAGGGTGAGGCCCTGATACTCAGGGCCGAGCGGGTGGTGGCGGAGGTGAGAGGTAACGACGGCGAGACGCTCGGCGAGTCGCTGAGGTCCGGCAGCTTCAGGACCGTGGTGAGGCTCTTCGACGTGGGCATCAGGAGGGGACACGAGGTAACAGCGATAGGCGACGCGGAGCTCATCAGCGCCGAGTACGATCTCATCACTTACGACTCCATGGTCTCCTACAGCATCCACCCGCCGGTGACGAGGGACCCGCTCTCGGCCGCCGTCTCCACAGCCTCATGGACCTGGACGGTCGCCTACTCGGTCTGGACGATGAAGAGGTTGACGAGGGCGAGCAACCTCTGGGCGGCCTCTGCCACGGTCGTCACGCTCGTCGCGCTGCTGGTCCTCGGGATCTTGTAAGCCTGCCGAACTCGTCGACCTCTCCGGACCTTATCCTCGTGCTGGAAAGGGGGAGACCGTCCTCGGCGATGACGATAGGCGATAACTCCACGGCTATCGGAGGAAGTCCCTTCTCGATCCTGGAGGCGTTGACGCGGAGGCAGTTCTCCAAGGTGAAGGGGCTACCGACGATGACCTCGTAGGACGGATCCCTCGCAGGAGGTCCCAGCTCGTCGTCGAGAGCTCCGATCTCGGCCCTCTCCCACCACCCCCAATTTCTGAGGACCTCCTCCAACCTCCTCCTCCTCTCCTCGGAGGGCGAGACGCCGCTCTTCCCCTTCGAGGCGACGAACCTGTCGGTCGTGAGGCCGATGAAGACCCTCTCGGCCGTCCTGAAGGCGGTGTTCAACAGCGCCAGGTGTCCGAGGTGGAACCTGTCGAAGGTGCCCCCGATCGCTCCCTTCCTGTACAGCGGGGTTATCCTCCTCGATACCCTCACCTCCTCCTCGACCTCGTGGTACCAGAGCCTCACCGACCTGAGCGCTATCAGGGCCTGTCCTCTGATGAGGTTGAACGCGGCCGCGACCTCCTCGGCCGTCAGCCTCGGGTTTCTCCTCACCGCCTCTAGGACCTTCGCCTTGAGCGCCGCGAACCCCGGCGACCTGGTCACGCACTCGTAGAGCATCGCGTAGAGGTCTTCCCTCTCCAGCCGGCCGGTCGGCGCCCTCCACATCGTCCGTGCTCCCCCTCCAGCGGGTATTAGTGGAATTCGATCGAGGTTCCGGCCGACTCGGAAGCCATATTACAAGGTGTGATCGGAGGATGGAGGACGAGGATGTCCGAACAGGTGAGGAGATTCGCAGGACTGATCGAGGAGGTGAGGGAGACGATCAAGCTCCTCAACGCCTTCCTCGACGCCGGCTCGAGGCTCGAGTTCGTCCAGGCTAAGGCGGAGGAGGTCACGCGCGTCCTCTCCGAAGCCCTCATGGACCCCGGACTCTCGGACGACATGAGAAGGGAACTCGAGGAGCTGCAGGTCAAGGCAAAGTCCATAGCCGAGAGGGCGAGGAAGAAGGTCGAGGAGGTGAACTCGGGTTGGCGAGACGTGGAAAGGAGGAGCGCGGAGGGCCTCAGGAGGACCTTCTGAGGTCTGCGGTCGAAAGGGCTCTCTCGCTCGGTGCGAAGTACGCCGAGGCCCGCTATCAGCTCGATTACCACGAGGAGGTCAGCCTCAGGAACGGGTATCCGGTCGCGGGCGGCTTCTCGGTCAACTCGGGGATCGCTGTCAGGGTGATCGTCGACGGCGCGATGGGTTTCGCCTCCACCAACAGGATGAAGCAGAACTCGGTGAGGAACGCCGTCGAGAGGGCCGTCGCTCTGGCTAAGGCCTCCGCCAGGCTCCTCAAGAGGCCGATAGGGATGAGCGAGGAGACGCTCGGGAGAGACAGGGTCGTCGTGAGGCCGAGGATCAGGTTCGAGAACGTGGACCTTCAGGACAGGGTCGAGGCGCTCAAGGTTGCTGACCAGGGCCTTCTCGACGGAGCGAGGAGGGCAGGTGTCGAGGCACCTTCGAGGTTCATCGGCCTCACCTGCGGCTTCACCGAGAAGCACGTGATCAACTCCGACGGCGCCGACGTCTACTCCTGGATACCGAGGGTTGCGGTGAGCTTCTACTACCAGCTCTCCTCCGACGGTAGGTCGATCTTCAGGCACAAGGACCTCGGCGAGTCGAGGGGATGGGAGGGCTTCGAGAGGTGGAGGCTCGACGATTACCTCAACGAGGACGCCGGTGCCGTAGGTCACGTCCTGAGGAAGGCAGTAGAGCCGCCTGAGGGCGAGATGGACGTCGTCCTGGGACCCGAGGTCGTGGGGCTGATCTGCCACGAGTCCGCGGGTCATCCGGGAGAGGCCGATAGGATGCTCGGCCGGGAGGCCGCGCAGGCAGGCGAGACGTACATCAAGCCCGAGCTGCTGGGGGCGGGGATCGGCTCGGAGGTCGTGACGGTGGTCGACGATCCGACGATTCCGGGCTCCTACGGCTTCTACATCTACGACGAGGAGGGCGTAAGGGCTCGGGAAAGGGTCCTGATCGATAAGGGTGTACTGAGGGAGCTGCTGCAGAACAGGGAGACGGCAGCAATCCTCGGGACGAAGAGCAACGGCGCCTCCAGGGCCAGCAGCTACGACCGGGAGCCCATCGTCAGGATGGCTAACACCTACATGAAGCCCGGCGACCACACCCTCGAGGAGTTGATAGAGGGCATCGACTTCGGCGTCTACATCAAGACTTACTCCGAGTGGAACATCGACGACAAGAGGTGGAACCAGCGCTACACCGGCGTCGAGGCCTACCTGATCAGGAACGGAAGGCTGGCTGAGCCTGTCTACAAACCGATCCTCGAGATAACCACGAAGGGCCTCTACTCCTCGATAGACGCGGTGGGGAAGGACCTCGAGATGACCGCCGGTTACTGCGGCAAGGGAGAGCCCATGCAGGCGATCCCCGTCTGGTTCGGAGGGCCATCGGTCAGGGTGAGGAAGGTAAGGCTCCTGAGGCCGACGTGAAGCCCTGAAAGGTCCTCCCTATCGCCTCGTTCACCTTTCGTATTCCGTTTCGTCCTTCACCCCGAGCGCCCTGAAGACCTCCTTCCTCTTCGCACAGCCCTCGCAGACGCCGCAGTGGATCTTGCCCTCCCTCCAGCAGCTCCAGGTCAGCTCAAGAGGTACGCCCAGCTCTAGCGCCAACCTCATCACCTCCAGCTTCTTCATCCCGATGAGGGGGGCCTCGACGCGCACTGGACGCCAAGGTACCATCGCAGCCGCCAGCGAGTTGAAGGACCCGATCAGGTCAGGGCCGACGTCGGAGAAGAGTCCCAGGTCCTCGGCGTTGTGGCCCATAACGACCGTCTCCAGCCTCCTGATCCAGGCCCAGTAGCACCCTATCGAGTAGAAGACGAGGTTCCTGTACGGTATGAAGGTCAGCGGTACCCCCTGTGCCTCGACCTCGGACCTGATCTCGTCGCCGAGGTCTATGGCCTCCCTCAGGAAACCCAACCCGAGCTCCGCGTGCTCCTCCACTCCCGCGGCCTCAGCTATGGCCCTCGCCGCCTCGACCTCCCTCCTGTTCCTGCGGTGGAAGTCGATCGAGAGCGTCGCACACCTCCCTCCCCTCTTCCTCACGAGAAACAGGGCCGTCGCCGAGTCTATCCCGCCGGAGAGGAGGACGAGGTATCCGGCCCTCGCTTCCCCGCTCATCCCAGCAGCTCCGCAACCGCGTACTTACCGATCCCTTCGCTGACGCTGACCCTCACGACCACAGGCTTCACGGACAGCGAGGTGAGAAGGCGTCTCGCGATGTGGGCAGCGATGTTCTCGGCCGTCGACTCTCCCTCTATCACCGCCACCCTGCTCTGGGGGACCCAGAGGTCGTAGCTCCCTCCGAGGCCCTCGAAGGAGACGAGGTAACGGCCGTCCTTGAGATCCACGATGTACCTGCGCGAGACGATCAGCTTGTGGTCGAGCTCCTCTATCACCGATTTGACGGCGCTCTTCAGGACGCCGAAATCGAGTACGTATCCCTCGGCGTTCTTCGGGCCGGTGACCTCGACCGATACGGACGCCGTGTGGCCGTGCAGCGTCGAGCACTTCTCTATGTGCGGGAGGAAGTGGGCGTAATCGAAGTTCAGACCCCTCTCCGCCACCCTCACCGTCGCCACATCGTCCTCGACCACAAACCCCGCTCCCCTCAGCTCGTCGCCGTTCCGGAATTTGATCGAGAACCTTCCGTTCTCGTGGAAGGAAGCCTGCATCCCTTCGGTCCTCAACTCCTGCGCACCGTCAACTTCTACGAGCTCGTAACCGACGCCGTGGGCCGCGAGGACCCTCTCCAGAAGCGTTCTGATCGAACCCAACCGCCCTACCTCTTCAGGTTTGCGATCTCAGCGCCGCAATATAGCCTGAACTCCCTCTCCCGGACCGTTGAGCGGTAAAGGGCCATGACGTACCGACCTCAGGCACAAAGTGACGGAGACCCGAGACCTGTGACGTACCGTTCGCCGAAGCGGGACATGGTGACCGGGTTCAGCAAGTTCTCTATCGGCGAGTAACCGTCGGTGAGGAGGGGGAACTGGGAGAGGTCGTGCGATGGGACGAAAGCCCTCGAGAGGGGCCCTGAGATCCCCAGCGACGAGGCCACGGCGTCTCTTCCGGCGCGCTCGACGAGCTCGTCGGGACTGGGCAGCGGCGCATCGCTGGCCACGACTATCACGTTCTGGACGTCGAACGGGTCGCCCGACGAAACCGGGACTATCAGGACGTGGGGGAAGTGCTCCTTCAATGTCCGGACGTAGGCCCACAGTATAGCCGAGGCAGGCCCGGAGAGCGAAGCTATTACGTTCGAGACGACCACGCCGCCCTCCTTCATGCGCGATCTCAACAGATCGAAGAACTCGGAAGTGGCAAGGTGGAAGGGGATGTAGTTCTTCGAGTAGGCGTCCAACACCACAACGTCAAACTTCTCTTCTGTCAGCATAAGATATCTTCTCCCGTCCATTACTACAATCTCAATCTTATCGCTGAACTCGGTGAGGTGGAAGAACGTCCTAGCTACATCCACGACCTTCGGATCTATCTCGACCGCAACGATCCTCATGTCCTGGTAGTGGCTGGAGAAGAACTTGGGACCGGAGAAGCCCCCTCCGCCGATGAAGAGCGTGGAGAGGCCTCCGCTTCGGTTGAGTATCAGCGGGCCGAGGACGAACAGCCTAGTATATGGGAAGGGGAGCGAGTCAGGAACGCCTATCACCATGCCGCTGTGGAGGAGGCCGTTGATGTAGAGGAGCCTTGTCTCGGCCCTGTCGACGACGACTATCCTCGAGTAGGTCGAGTCGCCGACGTACTTGACTTCGCCGAGGTATGCGGAGGTGCATACGAGCAGCTGAGGCGTTGAGACGAGCAGGACCACGAGGATGGCGAAGGCGCCTCCCTTAACGACAGCCTGGTACCTGATCGATCCGAGGGCCGCGATCGCAGAGAGGACGAGGCCTGAGAGAAAGAAGATCGAGTTGACCTCAAGGCGTTCCAAGAGGAAGAAGGTGGTCCCGAAGGTCCCTGCGATGCTCCCGAGCGTCGAGAGCGCGTAGACGTTCCCCGATATGGAACCGAGCTCGCTTCTGCCCTGACCGAGGTGCTTGACGGTGGCGGGGACGACGGCTCCCAGCAACATCGAGGGGACCCCGGTGACCATGAGGCCCGAGACGACCGATCCGACCCTTTCGTCGAGCAGCTCGAGCCTGAAGCTGGACGAGACCAGCGCCGTTACCGTCGGGAGGAGGGCCACGTAAAGCCCCCCTGAGATCGACATCAGCGAGACGACCTTCCTCGGATCGAACCGGTCGGAGAGGCGCCCGCCTATCCAGTAACCCAGCGAGAGGGCCGCGAGGACGACGCCGATCACCCCTCCCCATACGACGGCAGAGCTGCCGTAGAGAGCGGTTATCGCCCTCCCCCCTGTCACCTCCACGACCATCACGACAGCTCCCGACGCGAAGACGACGACCCTGAGCACGAGGTCCTCGATCCGCATCCCTGACTGCCCCTCAAGTCCTCGCCCCTTTTCAATTTGTACGGGAGGCACGCCACCGGGTTGACAGCTCCACCGCGCTCCGCACCGAAGAAACTGTGATATCCGGACGGAACGGACTGGCCGGGGATGAGCTACAGGAGGGGGAGGAGGCTGGAGTACGAGGTCCGGGACCTCTTCGAGTCCAGGGGATGGGTCGTGGTGAGGGCGGCTGCCAGCAAGCCGGTGGACCTAGTTTGCTTACGTAATGGTCAGGTGGTCCTGGTCGAGTGCAAGTACAACGACAGGCCCTCTTCCAAGGAGCTCGAGCGTCTCAGCGAGTTCTCGCGGGCCACGGGCGTGAGGGTGCTGCTGGCAGTGAGGCCCAAGTACGGGAAGCTCCGGGTCTTCGATCCGTGGACGAAGGAGGAGTACGCTCCTTAGGAGGTGGCCTTGATCACCGGAAGCTACTCGCCTGAATCGGCCCGGAGGTTCGCGGAGAGGGCGAAGGCGTCCGGAGTTGCCGCAGGTCACTTCAGGGAGACAGCGGTCGGGACCGTCAGCAGCCTCGGCATCGGCACTTACCTCGGAGACCCGGATGACGCGACAGACTCGATGGTCGAGGAGGCCGTATTGAGGCTCGTCGCCTCGGGTGCGGTCAACGTGATCGACACCGCGATAAACTACCGTTTCATGCGGGCTGAGGGCGCTGTCGGACGGGCGATCAGGAGGCTCGTCGAGTCGGAGACGGTGAGGAGGTCGGAGGTCCTTGTCTGCACGAAGGCCGGCTACCTGACGCACGACTCGAGGGAGGGTGTGTCGTTCATCGATTACGTCGAGGAGAGGCTCTTCAGAACAGGGGTCGTCAACCCTTCCGAGGTGGCGGGAGGGATCCACTGCATCTCGCCGAAGTACGTCGAGTGGAGCGTCGCGAAGAGCAGGGCCAACATGGACCTGGAGGTGATCGACGTCGTGTACCTGCACAACCCGATGGAGCACCAGGCTCCCGTCCTCGGCAGGGAAGGGGCCTACAGGAGGCTGGCCGATGCCATCGCGAAGCTCGAGGACCTGAGGTCCGACGGCGTGATAAGATGGTACGGGATCGCCACGTGGAGCTCCCTCAGGGTCGACTGTGGTGCGGAGGAACACCTGGACCTCCAGAGGGCCGTTGAGTTGGCAAGATCGAAGGCCGGTAGGGATCACGGGCTGAGGTTCGTCCAGGCCCCGCTCAACGTCAGGATGAAGGAGGCCGTCGCCCTCAGGAACCAAGAGGTCGATGGGGAGACGCTCACACCTTTGGAAGCGGCGAGGAAGTTGTCGCTGGTGTTCGTGACGAGCGCACCGCTCCTTCAGGGCCGTCTGCTGAGGGCAGCAGGTCTGAGGCCACCGAGCGGGATGACCTCGGCCCAGCACCTCATCCAGATGGCGAGGGCCTGGTCCGACTGCACCTTGGTGGGGGCGAAGAGGCCGGAGCACGTCGAAGAGCTGGTCCGACTCTCGAGGACAGCCCCAGACCCTCCGGAAGCCTGGAGAGACCCGTGAACGGCCGAGTTTACGCAGGCGTGGACCTCACCGCCACCACCCGCAGGGAGACCGCTGTCTGCGTTGTGACGTCAGGGGTCTCAGCCGAGTTCTTTCGGGCCCGCACCGACTTCGATCTGCTGGACGTCCTCGGTAAGGCGTCGCCGAGGGTGGTAGCTATCGACGCGCCGCTCTCCTTTCCGCCGGCCGGAAGGGGCCTGAGGAGGTGCGATGCCGAGGTGAGGCGGCTGGGCGTCCCGATACTCCCTCCCGCGATGGGTCCCATGAGGCTGCTCAGCGAGAGGGGGTCAAGGATCGCAGGCCTCCTGAGGGAGAGGGGGATGAGGGTCATCGAGGTCTATCCGAGGGGCGTGCAGAGGATGCTCGGGCTGATCGGCAGGGGTGAGAGGCCGACCGAAGCGGTCGCACGGCGGATCGCGTCGCTCCTCGGAGTGAAGGTCCCTCGAGGCCTCGACGTTGACGAGATAGACGCCCTGACATGTGCCCTTGTCGCTTTCCTCCACGACGCGGGCAGAACCGATGAGCTCGGTGACCCTGAGGAGGGGACGATCGTCATGCCGTCGGCCGAGGTCCTGGATGAGCTGCGTCGCCTGCTCGGCTCCTCAGAACGTTGACCTGAGCACCGGCTCCTCGGAGTTCCAGACGTAGCCGCAGCTGCTGCAGTAGAAGGACCAGACCCTTATGGAGGTGCTGTCCTCGGGGATCAGGGGTATAGTCAGCTCGCTCCCGCACCTCGGGCATCTGTTCCTGAGGTAGCTCTTCCAGACCTTGACGCCCACCGAGAAGCCCGAGACCGTTTGGGGATCGGAAACGGCGAAGCCGGCGGCGAGCAGAAGCCTCGGCACCTCATCGCGGGGTATCCCGGACCTGAAGAGGAGGACCCCTCCTTCCACCAGGACCCTGTTGACCTCGAGGAGCATCGGCCTCACGGAGCTCGCTTCCCGGCCACCGTAAGAGAGGGTCACGAGCCTCAGCGACGAGGACCTGATCGGCAGCTCCTTGCCCGAAACGAGCCGGTCAGAGGCCGAGAACCCCCCTTCCAGCACATCGACCGCCTCGAGGATGACCGTTCCGCTTTCGTCGAGGTGAAGGCTGAGGGACCTCCTCACATCGCCCGCACTGAGCACTCCGTGCTCGATTAGCCTGAGCAGCGCGTGATGTTGCTCCTCGAGCGCCTCCATTCAGCAATGTCGTCTCAGGTCGCCCTCAAAACCCTTCCCCCGTTCTCCGGAGACCTAAACGAAGCCCTCGACGATGATGACGGCGAAAAGGACCGCCAGATACGGACTCGAGAACTTGAAGAGCCTCCAGAAGTTCTCGAAGTTCGGTCTGAGGGCGGTCCTGAGGGAGAAGAGCAGCAGGAGGCCTCCCACCAACGACGCGGTCGCTATGTAGAGGAGTCCGAGGGATGGCGAGAAGAGCGGTAGAGCCAGCGAGAAGACCACCAACAGGACCACGGTTGAGACGATGCACCTGATGGCCTTCCTCTCCTCTATCACAACCGGCAGCATGGGTACCCCTGCCCTCCTGTAGTCCTCCCGGTACTTCATGGCGAGGCTCCAGACGTGTGAGGGTATCCAGAGGACGATCAGCGCCGCGAGCAACCAGCCGTAGACGTCCGGGAAGCCGGTAGCGGCCGTGTAACCGATCAGGGCTGGCGCGCCTCCAGCGAAGCTGCCCAGTATCACGTTCAACGGCGTCCTCCTCTTCGTCAGCATCACGTAGACCACGACGTAGTCTAGGACGCCGAAGACCATGAAGGCGAGAGCATAGAGGTTGATCAGGGCTGAGGTGACGATGCCGGCCGAGGTCAGTGCCAGGCCGAGGTAGAGGGCCTTCTCCGGGGGATTGATCCTCCCCGAGGGAATGGGCCTCCTGCGGGTCCTAGTCATGACCGAGTCGATGTCCCGTTCGATGTAGTTGGAGACCGTCTCGGCACCGGCACACCCTGCGGTCAGGGATGCGGCGGTGAGGGCCAGGGTGGAGGGATCGATCGAGCCTCTGTAGCCTGCGAAGTAGCCCCCGATGCCGGTGAAGACGAGGAGCCACCAGACGTTCGGCTTGGTCAGGACGAAGTAGGTCCTGAAGGTCGACGCCAGCGATCCGGTCGTCAACTGCGCCGTACCTGTCAATCTGTCCGGAAGACCCGTGTCTTCTCAATATAGGAGTGATTTGTCGTCCCCGAACGGTGCGTGAGATGTCCGAAGTGGTGTGGCGCCGGGGGCGGGACTCGAACCCGCGCGCCCCTCAACGGGGCAGCGGCTCTCGAGCAGGGTCTCCAGGCCGCCCCAATGGCCGCTATGGGACCCCGGCCCATCCTCCGGATTCGTCTAGGTCCTATTTTTCCTCACGCACCTCGATGCGAGCCCAGCGGCCCTCACAACTTAAGGGGAGACTCCCATCGTATCCCGAGGGGTCAGCCGGATGAGGGGGAGCGCGGAGGTTGGGGGAGCGGTTACGGTGGTCAACGCGATATCGACGGGCAGGGGTGCGGCGATCGGAATATCGTTGAGGCTTAGGGCTAACGCAGAGCTCTCGGAAGACGGGCCCTTCTCGTTCAAGTGCACCAACCGGGAGGTCGACGACTCCGTGGCGAGGACCGCCTTCGAGCTCGTCGCGAACCGATACGGCCTGAAGGGCTACGGCTGCAGGATCGAGGTCGAGTCCGAGATACCTGTCGCTGTGGGGCTGAAGAGCTCGAGCGCCGCTGCCTCTGCCATCGCCCTCGCGCTCCTCGACGCCATCGGAGAGGTCCCGAGGTACCAAGAGCTGCTCGATCTAGTCACGGAGATCTCCGTACGCTCAGGAACTTCCATCACCGGTGCCGCCGACGACGCATCGGCCTGCATGCTCGGAGGTTTCGTCGTGACCGACAACAGGAGGGCCGCCCTTCTGATGAGGGCCGAGGTCGATGAGCGGATGAGGGCCGTGATCGCCGTCCCCGAGGGGAGGAGGACGTACACCGCTTCCTTCAGGAGGGAGGCGTTGACCCCGTTCAGGCCCCTCGTCGAGGTGGCTTTCGAGCTGGCGATGCGGGGAGATTATTTGAGGGCGATGAC
Source organism: Candidatus Calditenuaceae archaeon JGI OTU-1 (assembly GCA_000494145.1). Lineage (GTDB taxonomy): Archaea > Thermoproteota > Nitrososphaeria_A > Caldarchaeales > Calditenuaceae > Calditenuis. The sequence goes on from AWOE01000005.1 coordinate 45,932, forward strand.
GCTTAACGGCCTCGTCCACGCCGCAGCCCTCTCATACGGAACGGAAGCCATCGTCGGCGCGCTGAGGAAGGGGGCCCTCTCGTGCTCCATCTCGGGGACCGGCCCGGCGATAGCCGCGCTCTGCACCGAGGAGAGCGTCGAACCGGTCAGGGAGGAGCTCGAGGCCTACGGGCAGACGATGGTCGTGGACGTCAACAACGCCCCTGCCCGGTATGGAGGGAGGAGGGTCTCGCTGTGAGCACGCAGTTCGAGTTCAAGCAGGTCGTCGTGGTAAGGGCCGACCTCAGGATGAGCGTCGGCAAGACCGCCGTCCAGGTCGCCCACGCCTCGGTCTCCTCGCTCCTCAGGGCTATGAGGGAGCACCAGTTCTGGGTGGATCGGTGGCTCAGCGAGGGGCAGAAGAAGGTGGTCGTGAAGGTGAGGTCGCTTGAGGAGCTCGTGGAGCGGAAGCGCAGGGCCGAGGTTCTCGGCCTCCCGTGCGAGCTCGTGTCCGATGCGGGTCTGACGGAGCTGGAGCCCGGAACGGTCACTGCTCTAGGCATAGGGCCGGCGCCCTCGCACCTCATCGACAAGGTGACGGGCGACCTGCCGCTCCTCTAAGTTGCTCTAAGTCAGGACCTCGTCGAGCATAGCCTGCTCCCAGGCCTCCCTCAGCTCGATGCAGATCCTTCTCCCCATGGAGACCGCCCTCCTCAGGAATAGCTTCGAGTAGTTTCCGCCGATGCCCATATGGGCGTTGGTACCTCCCCCGATCCGAGGTGCGAAGTCGTAGACGACGGACCTCAGGTCCGGCATCACCATCAGCTGGAGCGTGAAGGGACCTATGAGCCCCGGCGGCTCGAGTTTCGCGGACGCCTCCACGACCCTCTCCCCCATCTCGTAGATCTGGTTCAGGAGGCTCTCCCTCAGCGTAGCGGGCTCGTGTCCGACCTCTATCATCGAAGGTTCCATCCCCAGCTCGAGCTGATCCCTTGCCGTGAGCCTGAGGTATCCGTCGAGGTCGCTCTGGATCCTCCTGTCCACGCTGACGATCTCGATCCTCCTCCTCACCCTGCTCAGGAAGAAGTTGACGTTGAAGTGGGCGCCGAGCAGCAGCTCCTCTATTACGGCCGAACGGAGGGTTGCCTCGCTGATCGTCCCCGCCTCCAGCGCCCTCCTCACCTTGCGCCTGAGGTCGTCGCGGTCCGTGGCTATCAGGAAGGCCCTCTCCTGCGTCCGCTCGGCCTCCTGAACCTTCAGGACGACAGGCCTGTCCACTTCGTCGATCTCGGAGAAGGTCCTCGGCCTCCTGACTCCTGCCTCGTCGAGCAACCGGTAGTAGTTCTTCTCTCCGATCCTCTCCTCCCACCTGAGCATCCTCCTGTTCCCGAAGACCGGAACGCGCAGACCCCTCTCGATCCCATCGTACCCGACGTAGACCGCCATGCTCCTGTTGGGCACCACCACGCTCCCCAGCTCGATAAGCCTCGACTGGACCGGGTCGCTCAGCATCTCCTTGTAATCGTCCAGATCGATGTAGTGGTCGATCAGCTCGGGCAGGGCCCTGTAGATCGCGTCGCGCCCTCTCTTGCAGATCGCTACCGTCGACAGACCCTCGTCCTTCGCGCCGTCGAAGACGTCGAGCGCCGAGTGGGAGGCGACGCAGGCCACCGAGTTTACCTTCATCGGGTCTGCCCGGAAAGGCACCAACGTAAACGTTCTCAGGTCAGCACCTCGTCGAGGCTCCCGGTCTCGGCGGCGGTCTTCAGCTCCAGCGCAACCCTCTCCCCAACGGTCATCGGCCTGCCGAAGTAGAGGGCGAGGTAGGGGCTTCCGTGGACGGAGTACACGTTGGTGCCAGCGACGATCCTGCCCGAGAACTCGAAGGCGAAGACGTTAAGTCCGCTGTCGACGACGCACTCGAGGCAGAAGGGGCCTGCGAACTTGCCGCCTGCCTCGCGCTTGACCGTCTCGACGAAACGCTCTCCGTATTCGAGGAAGGTCTCCAGCAGCCTCTCCCTCGGGAAAACAGGGATGTTGCCGACGACCGTGAAGGTCGGCGAGCGCCTCATTGCTATGCTGACGGGCGCCCTCCTGAGGCCGTCGACGTCCGACTCGTACCTGATGTCGAAGCCTGTGATCTCGGTCCTGTTGTGAATCGGCGAGTGGAAGTAGTGAGCGTACACGGTGGTGCCGATGAGGTACTCCTGTATCATCACCTCGGAAGGGCCCTTGACGATCCGCCTCTCCAGGGCCCAGATCTGAAGGTCCGAGATCCTCTGGGGGTCATCGGTCACCTCGTAGTCCATCCCGCCCCTTGCACCGGGGAACTTGACGATCACGGGCCTGTCGACCAGCCACGGCGTCGAGAACTCTTTGGGCGTCGGTATGCCTGCCTTCCTCAGCAGCTCCATCTTCCGCCGCTGGTCGGCCTCGATCCCCAGCAGCGCCCTCGACCCGAAGACCTTGATCTTGGTCCTGAACAGGTTCTCAGGTCGCACGTACTCCACCACCGATCCGTTCGGCACCAGGACGAAGCCTTCGTCGGCCAGCCCGTCCAGCGTCTCGGTGCCGGCGTACCTGACGAGCTCGCAGCTCAGGGCCGGGAAGCGGCGGTAGAGCTCAAGACGATCCTCCGGACCGAAGAGCGCCGTCCTGACGCCTTGCTCCATGCCGCCGAGCACCAGCTGGAGCGCACTGTGACTGGCGAAGACCGCCATCCCCAAGCCCTTCTTCTCGTAATTCATTCGGCTATCAGCACCGCATTACTTATTAACCGTTGGGCTAAAGCGGAGGCCGTGGAGGTGAAAATGGCGACCGATGACTGGCTCGTGAACCAAGTGGCCTACAAGATAGCGTCGGAGATCGTCTTCTCGAACGAGCCAGGGAGGACGATGAGGAAGTGGAGGTTGATCTTCGGGCTGACGCAGAAGGAGGTCGCCAGCGCGATGGGCATATCGTCCCCTGTCCTGAGCGATTACGAGAAGGGGAAGAGGAGGTCGCCGGGGATCAACTTCGTCAGCAGGTTCGTCAGGAGCCTGATCGACCTCGACCTGCAGAGGGGAGGGAAGGTGGTCCGCAAGATGTTCGAGGGGACGATGAAGCTCCAGCACTCTGTGATCGACATGGTCGAGTTCCCTGAGCCGGTGGAGCTGGCGAGGGTCGTCGAGGCCGTAGCCGGCATACCCCTGACCCTCTCGGACGAGGTCTCGGGCAACGTTTACGGCTACACGGTGATCGACAGCCTCGCGGCGATAACCGAGCTGGGTCCCTACGACTTCGTGAACCTCTTCGGACGCAACTCGATGAGGGCGATCGTCTTCACCAACGTCACCTCTGGGAGGTCTCCCATGGTCGCGATCAGGGTCTTCCCGCTCAAGCCCAAGGCGGTGATCCTGCACGGACCTAAGAGTCCCGAGGCGGTCGACGGGCTGGCTAAGAAGCTCAGCGAGATCGAGAGGATACCCCTGATCCTCTCAACCGCGAACTCCGTCGAGTCGATGATCAAGTCGCTGAGGTCGCTCGTGAGATGAGGAGCGGGAGGGTCGTAGTCGGCTGCTGCGGGTTCCCCGTATCGATGAAGCGCTACGTGGCGCGCTTCAACGCCGTTGAGGTCCAGTCCACCTTCTACAGAGTCCACGAGCGGAGGACGCTCGAGAGGTGGAGGAGGTCGGTCCCGGAAGACTTCGTCTTCAGCGTCAAGGCCTTTCAGGGCGTCACCCACCCTCCCAACAGCCCTACCTGGAGGAGGTCGAACGTCCGGCCCAAGCCGGGCCACGGTCTGCTGAGGGCGAGCAGGGAGGTGATGGAGAGCTGGGAGGTCACGCTCGAGGCCTGCAGGGCGCTGAAGGCGGAGTTCTGCGTCGTCCAGACACCGGCAGCCTTCAACGACACGCCCCAGAACGTCGAGAACGCCCTCCGGTTCTTCAAGGAGGTCGATCGCGACGGCATAACCATCGGCTTCGAGCCACGGGGTTGGAGCGAGACATGGATCAAAAAGGTCTGCGAGCAGACGGATTTGGTCCACGTGGTCGACCCCTTCGCCGCCGAGCCCCTCCACCTCTCGAGCAGAAGGACCCTCTACCTCAGGCTTCACGGCTCACCACCCGGGAAGAGGATGTACAGCTACACCTACACCGACGAGGACCTGCGGTGGCTTGAGAGATTTCTGAGGAGGCACGAGTTCAGCAGGACCTACGTCATGTTCAACAACGTCACCATGTTCGACGACGCCCACCGTTTCCTGAAGCTGCTTCAGGAGATCGGCTGGGAGATCGACCAGAGCATGTCGAAGTAGGTCTGGGCCAGCATCGTCAGCATCGAGTGGACCGAGTGTATTCCCACCTTCGGTCTCGGTCTGTCGGGCTCCAGGAGGATCAAAACGACCTCCGAGGCATCCGCTATCACACCGCCTCCGAAGCTCAGCTCCCGCCTCCTGACCTCGGCGAGCTCCGCGAGCTTCCTGACCTCGCTGCTGGAGACCTCGTTCCCCACCAGCACCCTGACCGATCCTCCCCTCTCCCTCATGACCGAGGCGACGGGCAGTAGCGTGTCGGCCACTTCCTCCGGAATGACCGGAAGGGCGACCGCCAGGCTCCTCCTCGCTTTGGCTATGGTCGACCTGACCCTGCGCCACAGGTCCTGCTCGCCCCTCACGATGACGAGCTCCGGCACCTCCTCCCCGCCTTTCCCCCTGAACATCGGCGTCAGCTCGTCGATCAGCGACCTCGCCAGCTCATCCAGCTCCCTCTCCATCCTCATCAGGCTCCCCCTCACAGCCACCTCGGGATCCAGGGGCCTGTACCTCGACGGCCTTCCCCTCTCCGCAACGGCCCATCCCTTCTCGATGAGCGAGTTGATCACCTCGTAGATCCTCGACTTCGGGACGCTTGCAGCCTCAGCGATCTCCTTCGCCGTTCCCTCACCCATCTCGAGGAGTGCGAGGTACGCCTTCACCTCGTAGCCGGTGAGACCGAACCTCCTGAGCTGGTTGACGAGCCGCTCGCCGGAACCCACCATTCTCCCGCCATCACCGTCACCTCTCTGGTAAAAATCCGCCTATCCATCAACGAGCCTGTCTCAGAACGCCGGCCCGTGGTTATGCCGCATCGTTTTAACCCTAGGAGCCTGCAACCCTTGCGTGATCGTCCTCGCCTTCGATGTCTTCGGGACCCTCTACGACGTAGGCAGCTTGGTCTCGGCAGCGGAGGGCATCGTCCCCAACCCAGAGGCGTTCGTCAGGACCTGGCGGGCGAAGCAGCTGGAATACACTCACTTGCTGTCGATGATGGAAAGGTACGAGAGGTTCTGGAACGTGACCGAAAGGGCGCTGCGGTACACCCTGAGGCTCTTCGGCATCTCCCTCAGCGACCAAGGAGTCGAGGAGCTGATGGGTGCATGGCTCAGGTTGAGGCCGTACGGCGACGTTCCGGAGGCCCTCGCCCGCTTAGCTGAGAGGTTCAAGCTGGTGACGCTGACGAACGGTGACAGAGAGATGGTGGACGCTCTGCTCAGCAACACCGGCCTGAGGGGGTTCTTCGCCGACCTCCTGACGGCCGATGAGGTGGGCATCTACAAGCCCAGCCCGAAGGTCTACGCCCTCGTCGAGAGGCTCGGGGTGAGCAGGAGCGAGGTCGGCTTCGTCTCCTCGAACCCCTGGGACGTGGCTGGAGCGGGCGCTGCGGGTCTTACTCCGATCTTCGTCAACAGGCACGGACTTCCACAGGAGGAGCTCGGCATCGTCGCCCGGGTCGAGGTGAGGGACTTGAGGGAGCTGGCAGAGAGGCTTTAGGAGAGTCCGTCGAAGAGGTCTTGAAAGGTCCGGCCTTCCAACGCCCACTAGCTTAAAATATAACCCGTCCACATTCCTTCTGATAAGGCTTGTCCGCGCAATTCGGGAAGGTGGTTGTGATAGGAGCGGGAACGATGGGTCACGGCATAGCACAGGTCGCTGCTATGTCAGGGTACAGCGTCACCATGGTCGACCTCTCTGACGAGATACTGAGAAGGGCTTTGGAGAGGATAAGGTGGAGCCTTAGCAAGTTCGCGGAGTGGGGCAGGATCAGGCCCGACGATGTCGATAAGATCATCAGTAGGATCAGCACGACCACCGACCTCGAATCGGCTTGCACGGACGCGGACGTCGTTATCGAGGCGGTCTTCGAGGACCTCAAAGTCAAGCAAGATACCTGGAGTAGGGCTAGCAGGGCCGCACGGAAGGCCCGGATCCTCGGGACCAACACCAGCTCGATTCCCATAGATGATCAGGCGTCCGCGGTTGAGGGCCCGGAGAGGTTCCTCGGCATCCACTTCTTCAACCCGCCCCAGCTGATGCAGCTGGTCGAGATCATCGTCGGCAGCAAGACCAGCGACGAGACGAGAAAACTCGCCACGGAGTTCGCCAGATCGCTCGGAAAGACCGTCGTCACGGTCTACAGGGACGTCCCCGGCTTCATAGTCAGCAGGGTCCTCACGAGGATCGAGGAGGTCGCATGTCATCTGGTCGAGAAAGGGAAGTACACGCCGGTTCAGATCGACTCGGCCCTGAAGTATAGGGCGGGATTCCCGATGGGCGTTTTCGAGCTTATAGACTATATCGGGATCGATATCACCTACAACGTCTCCTCCAAGGTCATGGCAGAGCGGGACAAGACTTTCAGGCCCATCGAGCTCCTCAAGAGGTACGTGGAGAGGGGCGAGCTCGGCGCGAAGACCGGAAAGGGTTTCTACGAGTGGCCTGGTGGTGCTCGTCCCACAATACCCCAGGATGCAGGTAAGGACGTCGACATCTGGTACATAATAATCCCGGGAATGAACGAGGCGGCGCGCCTAGTGGAGCAGGGCATAGCGACCCACGAGGACGTCGAGACGGCCATAAAGCTCGGCCTCAACCTCCCCAAGGGCGTGCTGGGATATGCAGCGGAGCTGACGGCTGAGAAGGTGAGGTCGGTGCTCTCGGAGCTGAGGGCCGAGCTCGGCGAGGGCTACGACCCCTCCCCATACCTGCTCTCGATCGTCGCGCAGCCCAGACCAGCTGCCGCCAAGTACGAGGAGATCGAGGTGAGGAGGGAACCTCCGATCGGATGGATAGTGCTGAACCGGTCGCACCGCCTTAACGCCATCTCTCCCAAGATGCTCGATGAGTTAGAGGACGCGATCTCCGAGCTCGCAGCAGACCGGGCTGTCAAGGTCATCGTGATCACGGGTTCGGGCGAGAGGGCCTTCTCGGTCGGTGCCGACATCACCACATTCTCAGAGATCCTCTCGAGCGAGAGCAAGGTGCCGATGGCATTCTGGTTTTCCGTCAGATTTAACGAAGTGTTCCGTAAGATCGAGAGGACCCCGAAGCCTGTGGTGGCCGCGATAGATGGATACGCCCTCGGTGGCGGCCTAGAGCTGGCACTAGTCTGTGACTTCAGGATCGCCTCCGACAGGTCTGAGGTAGGTCAGCCGGAGATCAGGCTCGGACTCATTCCAGGCGGCGGAGCTACCCAACGCCTTACAAGGCTGATCGGGCCCTCCAAGGCTAAGCAGGTGATCTTCTTCGGCGACCGGATCAAGGCCGACGAGGCGCTCAGATTGGGCATCCTCGACAAGGTCGTTCCTGCGGAGAGCTTTGAGCGTGAGGTCAGGGAGTTCGCGATGAAGCTGGCCGAGTTGCCTCCGATAGCTCTCGCCGCTGCGAAGGAGGCCATCAACACAGCGCTAAACGTCTCGATCGATGACGGATTACGCTACGAGTCGAGCCTTTCAGCTCTCCTCTTCTCGACGAAGGATCTGGCCGAGGGTGTATCTGCCTTCTTCTCGAAGAGGAAGCCGGAGTTCAAGGGCGAGTGAGGGGGCGCAAAGATTTCCGATTTTTTTGAGGACAGAAAGGCGTCGATTCCGGAACAGGGCACCTCATGACTTGAACAGCGAGACGGCTTCCTCCCTCAGAACCCTCCTGAGCACCTTGCCAGTCATGCTGACGGGGAGCTCGTCCTTGAAGAATATCCTGTGAGGAACCTGGAAGGGTGCGAGGTGCTGTCGGCACCACTCCATCAGGTCCTCTTCCCTCACCTTCCCCCTGTACTCCGGCTTCAGGACCACGAACATCGTCACCCTCTCGCCGACCTCGACGTCGGGTACGCCCACCACACCGACCGCCTGCACCGCCTCGTGTTTCAGCACGACGTTCTCGACCTCAGCCGGGTAAATCGACCATCCCTTGTACTTGATCAGGTCCTTCTTCCGTTCTATGATGTAGAAATATCCCTCCTCGTCGACCTTCGCTATGTCGCCCGTCCTGAACCAACGCCTGCCGAAGAGGGTGAAGAATGTAGCCTTGTTAGCCTCTGGGTCCTCTAGGTAACCGTCCATGACCTGGGGCCCAGAGATCGCGAGCTCACCATCCTGACCCACGCCGAGCGGTACGTTCGCGTCGAGCTTGAAGACCCATGCCATGGTGCTCGGCACCGGCAACCCTATCGATCCCACCTTCACCCTGCCAGGCGGGTTCAGGTGTGTGACGGGGCTCGTCTCGGTGAGGCCGTACCCCTCGGTTATCCTTATCCCGGTCGCGTTCTCGAACCGTTTCGCTATCTCCTCGTGCAGCTTGTCGGCACCGGAGACGCAGAGCTTGACGTGTGAGAATATCTCTCTCCTGAAGCGCGGCGAGGAGATCATGGCGTTGTAAAGCGCAGGGACGCCAAAGACGACGGTGATTTTGTACCGCTCTATCAGGTCGAGGATCTCGTCAACGTTCGGCCTCGGAACCACCACCAGCCTGAACCCGAAGGTGAGACCTATGCCCATGATTGCGGTTTGGCCGTAGATGTGGAAGAACGGAAGCACGGCCAGCACCGTCTCGTCCTCCGAGAGAACGGTCTTGGCGACCTCGTAGCTCTGGTGGATGTTCGCGACGAGGTTTCGGTGAGTGAGTACGGCGCCCTTCGGCAACCCTGTCGTGCCGCTGGTGAAGCAGATCGCTGCAGGCGTCGTGGACGGGTCGACCCTCACCACCTCCTCCTTCGATATGGGACTGCTTGAGAGGACGCGCCTGTAGGTCTCGACCATCCTGTTCCTCCTGATCGGTTTCGAGGGAACCTTCCTCAGGAGCTTGCCCAAGACTCTCTTTGCCGGCGGGAGGTGATCGGCGATGTTCGAGACGATGACCTTCTCGACCGACGTACCCTCAACGGCCTTCAGGACCTCATCTTGGAAGAGGTCCAGCGTGAAGACGACCTTCGTCCTGCTCTTCCCTAGCATGTAGTTGATCTCCCCTGCCTTGTACAGCGGGTTGATCGGGACGACCGCGGCCCCCCTCATCAGGATGCCGAAGTAGGCGGCGATGAACTGGGGAGAGTTGGGCAATACGATGGAGACCCTGTCGCCCTCCCTCACGCCGATCGACTCGAGGTATCCGGCGACCCTGAGCGCGCTGTCGAGCATCAGCCCGTAGGTGAGCTCCGATCCGGCGAAGATCACGGCCACCTTGTTCGACCTCTTTTCAGCCGACTCGAGGAAGAGCTCGTGGTACCCCTTCTCGGGCACCTCTATGTCGGGTCTTATCTCGGGCGGGTAGGATCTGATCCAGAACCTGTTTACGATAAGCTCGTCTACGGTTGACATCGCTCTTTGGTTATCTGATGCGCGGGACCACTATAAGCGTTTTGAGGCGTAACGGCACCGCGGTTGATCCCGATCCCCACTACGCTCCGACGACCGCGAGTATCTGCTGCATGAGGCGGGCGTTGCTGGTCGCGATCAAAGGGTAGCGGTTCCTGGTGACGAGCTCCATCCCTTCCGGGTCGGTGCCGCCGGTCCAGAGCGGGCATCCCAGACGTTTGAGGACGTACATTCCGGGGACTATGTCGAAGACCCTCATCTCGGGCGTCAGGCAGATGTAGGCGTCGAGCACGCCCAGCGCTATCTGCTCGAGCTCGACGAGCGACGACCCGAGGTTTCTGATGTGCTTCAGGTTCCTGAGTATCGCAAGATACCTCTCCGCATCCCTTGGTCCCCTCTTGGCTGCCCTGAAATCGAGCGACACGACCGACTCCCTGAGGTCCTCGACGTCTGACGGTCCACTGGCTCCCTCAGGTAGCTCAACGCCGTCGTCTCCCGCCAGCACGAGTTCTCCGCTGTAGAAGTCCAGCACGCCTGCTGCGAAGACGTCCTTGAACCGCTGCGAGGACGAGATGGCTATGCCGGCACCGAAGTGCCGCAGCTTCCGCCTCATGTTGGTGCTGCCGTCGACCGGGTCGATCAGCACCACCAGATCCTCCTGCTCCGCTCTGATTATGCCCGACTCCTCGGCGACGACCGTGCACCTCCTCAGATCGATCGACTTAGAGAGCTCCCTCATGATGGCCTCTTCGCACATCAGGTCGGCCACCGTCGCCATGTCACCGAAGCCTCCGCGCCTGACCCTCTGAGCCGCCGTCCCCTTCCTCTCCAACTCCCTGTAGACCTCCATCGCCCTCGCCAACGCCGTCCTGATCAGCTCGCTAGGATCCACCGGCCCTCGCCCTCCTCCTCACCCCTTTCGCCTCCAGTGCCCTTTTAACGTGTGAGAAGAGGAGCGGGTACCTTTTCGCCAGCTCGGCCTCGACGAGTTTGGCTAGCTCGCTGCTTATGCTGAACCTCGGCTGCGTGTTCTTCAGGTAGTTCAGGACTGCCGCGGCCACCGGCGAGTAAAAGGCCAATCTCGGTTGCGAGACTGCCTGCGAGACGCTGATCAAGACTGCCTTCCTGTCGATCTGCGTCTTGCTTCCCTCCTCTGTCCCCCGTCCCTTC
>AWOE01000006.1:0-6276 GCA_000494145.1 Candidatus Calditenuaceae archaeon JGI OTU-1
GAAGGAGGCGACCCGGAAGCGCTGGTGGACGTCGAGGAAGCTGGTGGGCTCGTCGAAGACCAGCACGTCGCCTCCCCTCAGGACGGTGGCCGCGATGACGAGGCGCTGGAGCTCACCGCCGCTCAGCACCGATACGTCCCTGTCCAGAAGGTGCGTCAGGTCCAGCTCCTCCGCAACCCTCGTGAAGTCCCTGCCCCCGGCAGCCCTGCCGAGGAGCTCCCTCACCGTCCCCCTCACCGCCTTCGCGAGCAACTCTATCTGCTGCGGCTTGAGGGAGACCCTGATCTTGCCCGAGCCGAGGGCCCTGAAGTAGTCCTGGAGGACTGTGCCCCTGAACCGGAGCTGGGCCTCCTCCCAACCCTTCCTCCCTTCGAGGTCGCCGAAGTTCGGCACCAGCTGACCGGAGAGGACCCTGAACGCGGTGGACTTCCCGATGCCGTTCCTGCCGAGCACCCCCACGACCTTACCCTTCTGGACGTGAGGGAGCCTGTAGAGGCGGAAGGCGTTTAGGCCGTACTGGTGGACGAGGTCCTCCTCGAGCTCCGAGGGGAGGTTGACGATCGTGATCACGTCGAAGGGGCACTTGGCGACGCAGATCCCGCAGCCTATGCAGAGCTGCTCGTTGACGTAGGGGAAGCCGTTGGGGCCGAGGGCTATCGCCTCTATCCCGTTCCTGACGGGAGGGCAGAAGGCGATGCAGGGCGTTCCGCACTTGTCCGGCTGGCACCTCTCCAGCTCTAGGACCGCGACCCTGATCTTCATCCCTCCGACCGGATGTCTCAGCAGGCCGGATGATTTTTACCGATCACAGGAACCTCGCTGCGGACCTTTGCGGCTCGGAGAACCATTATAGAGGACGGGATGAGATGACGCTTATGGAATGAAGCAGCAGTACACGGTAGCCCGGATCAACCGGAAGGGGACGACCTTCGAGGTGCTGGTGGAACCGGACCTGGCGCTGAGGATCAAGCTCGGCCAGGCCCAGCCCTCCCAGAAGGTCCTCGTCTACCCNGAGGTCTTCAGGGACGCCAAGAAGGGGATCCGGGCGAAGGAGGAGGAGCTGANGAAGGCCTTCGGNACGACGGATCCGTACCAGATAGCNCTCGTGATCCTGAAGGAGGGCGACCTCCAGGTCACNGCNGAGCAGAGGAGGGCTTTGATCGAGGAGAAGAAGCGGAAGATCATCGACCTGATCTCGAGGAACGCGGTCGACCCGAGGACCAACGCGCCGATACCGCCCCAGAGGNTAGAGCTCGCGATGGAGGAGGTNGGNGTGCAGATCGATCCTTTCGCGGAGCCCTCGGACCAGGTCGCCAAGGTCATCGAGCGCCTGAGGCCCGTCCTCCCCCTGAAGTTGGCCCTGAAGGTCTTCGAGGTGAGGGTGCCCGGGGAGTTCCAGCCTCGGGTGGCCTCCTACCTCAGGAGCGTCGGGAAGGTGACCANGGAGGAGTGGAAGGGAGACGGGACATGGGTCTGTCAGGTCGAGGCTCCGGCCGGCCTCCTCGCCGAGCTCACCGAGCGGGTCATGAAGATCACTTCGGGCAGAGGGGACGTCCGGACGGCCTGAGCGAGGCACCTCCGACCAAAGATTATTACGCGATCACTATCGGTATTCGCAGGTGTCTCGGTTGACGGTGCTGGTTAACGACAAGGATTTCGTGCTGCCAGGGCAGCCGCTGACCGATGAGAAGGAGAAGGCAGGGAGGTTCACCTACGTCCACGGAGGGCTGGTAAGGTCCGCGGTGGTGGGGATGGTCAGGACGAAGGGCCAGAAGACTGAGGTGATACCGGCGAGGGGGCCCTACAAGCCGAGGGAGAACGACCGGGTGATCGGGATAGTCGTCGACATCAAGCCGAGCTACTACGAGCTCGACCTCGGCTGGGGGATAACGGGGATCCTGAGGGCGAGGAGGGCCAAGAAGCCGGGGAAGGAGTCGCAGGTCACGGTAGGCGACGTGATCTTCACATCGATCGCCTTCGCCGGCGTGAAGGGCGTGATGCTGAAGGGAGGNAAGGACGCCCACAGGATAACCAGGGGCTTCATCGTCACCATCTCGCCCACGAGGGTTCCGAGGCTGATCGTCAGGAACAGGGAGCTCCAGGAGACGATAGAGCGNGAGTCCCACTGCAAGCTCTACATCGGCCTCAACGGCTACATCGCCATCGTGGGACCTTCCACCAGGAACGAGTTCGCGGCCGCATCGGCCATCAAGCTGGTCGAGACCGAGCCGACGCTGGACGGGTTGAAGGAGAAGGTGATGGGGCTTTTGAGGAGGGCGCTCTGGGAGGAGATAGTGGAGGAGTGACGGAATTGGAGAGGGCTGTGCTGATCCGGGAGGACGGGACGAGGGTCGACGGTCGCAGGCCCGACGAGCTGAGGCCCTTCAGGATGGAGGTAGGGGTCCTCGAGAACGCCGACGGCTCGGCCTACATCGAGATGGGGAAGACGAAGATCTACGCTGCCGTCTACGGACCGAAGGAGGCCCATCCGAGGCACATCGCACAGCCCCACAGGGCGATCCTCCAGTGCAGGTACCACATGGCCACCTTCAGCGTCTCGGAGAGGAAGGCGCCGGGCATGACGAGGAGGGAGCACGAGCTCTCGAAGGTGATAAGGGAGGCGCTGGAGAGCGTCCTGTTCCTGGAGGAGTACCCGAGGTCGATGATCGAGGTCTTCGTGGAGGTGATACAGGCCGATGCGGGGACGAGGACCGCAGGACTGACGGCAGCTTCGCTGGCGCTCGCCGACGCGGGGATACCGATGGCCGATCTGGTCNCAGGGGTGGCGGTCGGAAAGGTGGCGGGGAGGCTGGTGCTCGACCTGAGCGAGGAGGAGGACAAGAACTGCGAGGCGGACCTTCCCGTGGGGATGGCGCCGTCGATCAACTCGATAGTCCTGCTCCAGCTGAACGGACGGCTGACGAAGGACGAGTTCTCGGAGGCGATGAGGATGGCGCGGAAGGGGATCGAGGTCCTCTACGATCACCAGAAGAAGGCGTTGCAGAGGAGGTTCGCGGCCTACGGAGAGGTGGCCGAGTGAATGAGCCTGTTCCGCCTCGGCGAGAAGCCCTACCCGACGCAGATCCTCCAGAAGAAGCTGTACGAGCTGCTGTTGCAGGGGAAGCGCATCGACGGTAGGGGACTCCTTCAGCACAGGCCCGTGAAGGTGGAGCTGAACGTCGTCGAGAAGGCCGAAGGGTCCGCGATGGTCACGGTNGGGAAGACGAGGGTCGTGGCCGGCGTGAAGTACGACCTCGGAAGCCCGTACCCCGACACGCCCGACAAGGGGAACCTCACGGTGAACGCCGAGCTCCTGCCGCTCGCCTCGAGGACCTTCGAGCCCGGCCCTCCGGACGAGAACGCCATAGAGCTCTCGAGGTTCGTCGACCGGTGCATAAGGGAGTCGCAGGCGCTGAGGCTCGACCAGCTCGTCTACGTCCCCGGCCAGANNGTGGGCGTGGTGTACGTCGACGTCTACGTCCTCGACTTCGACGGTGATTACTTCGCACCTGCGGTCCTTGCTGCGACCGCTGCCCTCGCGTCCTCAAGGGTCCAGAGGTACGAGGTCCAGGGAGGCGTCGTGACGAAGGTCGAGGGCGAGAAGGTCCCGCTGCCGCTGGTGAAGTTGCCGACCGCAGCGATGGTCGGGATACTCAGGGACAAGATAATTGTGGATCCGACGGCGCTCGAGGAGCCGGCGCTCGACGCGTCCGTCGTGATAGGGTGGGGAACGGACGAGGAGCTCGCGGCCATACAGAAGGACTCCCCAGGCCTGATACCGGAGTCCATCATGGACGAGATAATAGAGATCTCGAGGAGCGTGACGATAAATCTGAGGAGGACGTTGAAGGAGTTGCTGAGGGACGTCTGGAACCCGGGGCTCGTGAGGTCACAGGAGGAACAAGCCTCACGGGCCTGACGTGGGGACGCGGCGATCAGGCGAGCGCTGTCTCGAGCGTCCACCGGACCGCGTTGATGATCTCCCTGAGCCTGTTCTCGTCCCTGTAGTTACGCACCTCGATCTCCCTCACCCTCTCGCCCTCGTAGATGACCTCGTAGCTGAAGGCCAAGCTCGAGTCGAGGAGGCCGCGGCTGACGAGCTCCATGTCTTGGTTCACGTAACCCTCCAGCACCTTCCTCAGCAGGAACGAGGAGAAGGGCCTGTGGTCCCTCGTCACGACGAGGTCCGGGTTCAGNACGAACTTGGCTGCGTCCTGGGTGAAGGTGACGGTGGCCAAGGTGGTCCCTGACCTGCTCCTGATGGTCCTGAGGGAGGGGCGCTCCTCGGGCGGCGGCGGTCTCAGCGGCTCCTGTGCTCTCCTCGCGATCAGCGTATCGGCCCTCTTGAAGCTCGACTCGGCCAGCAGCTCGTCGACGTACCTCACGACGGCTCTCAACCGCTCCAGCTCCGCCGTCAGCTCCGCTATCCTCCTCTCGAGCCAGGCCTTCAGCTCCGCGAGCTCCTGCGACCTCGCAGCTCCCTCCTCGTCCGCTGCCATCCCACTACCCTGATCCAGTGGCCTCTCGCGGGATATCTCCCTTCCCGGAGAGGGAGGGGTCCTTGAAATCGGAGAGCCTGACGACCAGCGGCAGCGGCTCGTAGCGCCTCGAGGTCACCACGTAGACGATGCCCTCGCCCGAGGGCCCCAGCACCGACGAGAGCCGGNCGTCCTCCCCGAGGACTTTGGTTCCGTGGATCACCTCGGCGTCGGGGATCCCGAAGCGCTCAGCGATCAGCTCCTTCAGCCTGTAGACCGTGCCGTCGTCGCCGACGACGACCTCGGGCGGAGAGACGTCCACCTGACCGCAGACGATGCACCCCTCCATCCTCTTCAGGGGGACCCTCGTGAACCTCGAGTTGGAGGCGTCGTACACGAGGAGGCCCCTAAGGGGTTTACCGATGGAGCCCCGGTGGATCAGCTTCAGGACCTCGGTCGAGACGATGCCAGCTATGACCGACGAGACGCTCTGGACAGCCGGCATCTTCGGCTTGAGCCTCTCNCTCAGGGAGTTGAGGAGCTCCCGCACGCCCTGATCCGGAACGGACTCGGGNGGNGTGTACTTCAGGTCGAAGACGGTCTTCAGGTTGTACCGGAAGAGGGTCCTGGCCTCCTCGAGCGATACCTCGACGCCCTGCGCCNTGAGGTCCTCCAGCAGCTCCTCGGGCCTCCTCCTCCTGAGGGTGCACTCCGCGAGCCTCTCCTCCTGCGGGATGAGCGTGGTCCCGTGGCACTCGAGGCACGCCGTCCTCCCCGGGATAACCACCTGGACGTTCCCGACCATGCCCTCGATGGCGCCGTCGACGAGGGGCTTCCGCTTCAGCACCGCCACGGAGTTGAGCCACCTCCTTATGCCCCAGCTGTCCAGGCAGGAGCAGATGACGTCGACCGATTCGAAGACCTCCTCCGGCACCTCCCTCAGGTCGGACGCGTAGCTCTCGACCCTGACGTGGGGGTTCATGGCCCTCAGCTTCGCCGCGGCCACCTCAGCCTTCCTCAGTCCGATGTCCGACTCGTCGAAGAGCATCTGCCTGTTCAGGTTGCTGAGCTCGACCACGTCCCTGTCCACCAGGACGAGCCTCCCGACGCCCGAGAGGGCCAGGTTCTTGGCGACCTCACAGCCGAGGGCACCGACGCCGGCGATCAGCACCGAGGAGCCGCTGACCAAGCGAGAGTTCCACGTCCCTGTCCACCAGGACGAGCCTCCCGACGCCCGAGAGGGCCAGGTTCTTGGCGACCTCACANCCGAGGGCACCGACGCCGGCGATCAGCACCGAGGAGCCGCTGACCAGGTGCTGGTCCCACCCCTCTATCCTCATCTGCCTGTCGTAACGCTCCCTCAGCCCCTCGTCGAGCGCCTTACCCAAGACCCTACCCTTGCCTCAGGACCTTCTCGGGCGAGGCGTAAAGCTCGATGTACTGCCTGACCCTCGCGAGGAAGGTGTGGAAGGAGTTCTTCATCTCGTAGGCGGCCCAGGCGTTCAGCGGGTCGTCGGGGTTGGGGTTGGAGAGGAGGTTCTTGAGGGCCTCGATCACGGCTATCACGTTGGTGTTGGGCTCCCAGTCCTTGGTCAGGATCGACTCGCAGATCCGCGCCGGCGACTCGTCGGTGAAGTTCGGGTGCCAGATCCTCGTGTGCCAGACGACCCTGGGAGGCGTGTACGGGAAGGTCCTGTCGAGGAAGATCTCGACGANGAAGAAGCCGCCCTCGTAGTAACCCGTCCCCACGATCACGCCCTTGTAGTGTGTCAGGTCGCCGTCCACTGCGTCGAAGGTT
>AWOE01000006.1:6281-9343 GCA_000494145.1 Candidatus Calditenuaceae archaeon JGI OTU-1
GACANAGGAACCCTATCTGTTCCTGGACCTCCCGCTGCAAGCGCTCAGCCCCCGACGGTCCTGGTGACGAGCACCAACTTGTCACCCTCGGAGACCCCTGCCGACTCGAGGGTCTCGGTGTCGGCGAGGGCCCTGTTCTTGTACGTGAGCCGCGTGTCGTCGGGCCTCAGCTTCTTCATCGCGCATACCCTGAGCTTGATGGCGCCGATGGTCGTGGAGGGCGGCACGTCTATCTCCAGTGGCGGCCCTCCCCCAACCGCCGGAACGATCCTGACCTTCATCGCCTGACCGAATCCCTCATCAGCTCTAATAAAAGTCTCTCAGGCAGCGGTTCGCCTGGTGTGATGTACCGAGGGGCGTAGCGGCCACATCGACCCGGACCGCGTCAGGTACATCGGAGCGTTTCATGGACTGCTCATCAACACATAAGCCGGCAGAGGACCGGGGTTGAAGACTCATATGATTCGGTGAGGCCGGTTGCCCGTGCCGGAGCCGGTTTTCATCCGAGCTAAGCCGGGCGATGTGGCCGAGAGGGCGATCGTGGTGGGCGACCCCGCGAGAGCAAGGCAGCTGGCTGACCTCCTCGAGGACGCGCGGCTCGTCAACGAGAGCAGAGGTTTCCTGACCTACACCGGAAGGTTCGGGGAGCAGCGGATAACGGTGGCCACGCACGGAGTCGGCGGCTCATCGGCAGCCGGGGTCGTTGAGGAGCTCATCATGCTCGGATCGAAGCTGATCTTCAGGCTCGGGACGACGGGCGCCTTCCTGCCCGGGATGAGGATCGGCGATGTGGTGGTTCCTACGGGCGCTGCCTACGTCAGCGGCCCCCTCCTCCAGTACATCCCCGATGCGAGGATAACGCCTGTGCCGTCCTTCGACGTGCTGAGGGCCACCGTGGAGGAGCTCGAGCGGGACGGTTTGAAGTACTACGTAGGCCCGGTCTTCTCCAGCGACGCCTTCTACGCCGAGGACCCCGAGTTCGTCAGGAAGTGGGTCGGAAGGGGCTACATATCGGTCGAGATGGAGTGCGCCACGATCTTCGGGATATGCATGATGCGGGGCGTCAAGACCGGAGCTGCGCTGCTGGTGAGCGACAACCTCGTCGAGCACGTCCCCATGCACCACGCCGAGGAGCTGAGGGCCCACGTCGAGAGGGTTGGGAGGGCCGTCCTCAGGGCCGTCTCCAGGGTGGACGTCAGCCAGACCGGACAGCCCGGATCGCGGCCCACCCGCGAGGAGGGTTAAGTCGTCGGAAGGCCGTGCTTCCACGCGAGGTGGAAGGACCTGCAACCGATCGCGGCCCGTATCATAGCCGAGTACGCGACCACCCTTCAGTACGAGAGGATCCCTGGGGACGTCGTGCGTGAGATCGTTAGGAGNGTCGTCGACTCGCTGGCGGTGATGTACGGTGCACATCNCGCTGAGCCCCTCGAGGCCGCGAGGAACGCGGTGAGGAGGTTCGCGACGGGAGGACCTTCCANGGCCTTCGGTTCGGGTNTGAAGACCTCGCCCGACTGGGCGGCGTTCGTCAACGGAGTAGCGGTCAGGTACCTCGACTTCAACGACACCTACCTCTCGAAGGAGGCCCTCCACCCGAGCGACATGATACCTGGACTCCTGGCGGTCGGGGAGGCCGTCGGTGCGACAGGAAAGGACCTGGTAACGGCTATCGCCGTGGCTTACGAGGTGGCGCTCGCCCTCGCCGACACGGCCACGCTCAGGGACAGGGGCTACGACCACGTCGCGTACATAGCCATAGGAGAGGCTGCGGGCGCATCGAGGCTGCTGGGACTCGACGCGGAGAAGGCCGAGCAGGCTGTGAACATAGCGGGCGTCAACGCGGCCGCGCTGAGGCAGACGAGGGCCGGAGAGCTGAGCATGTGGAAGGGATGTGCTGCGGCGAACGCTGCNCGGCANGGAGTCTTCGCNGCCCTTCTCGCCTCGAACGGGATGACCGGACCCTCTCCGATCTTCGAGGGTGAGATGGGTTTCTGGAGGGTTGTGGCGGGGTCGCTCCANCAGCTGCCGAGGCTGGGAGGGGTTGACGGCGAGCCCTTCAGGACCCTCAGGACCAGCATCAAGCGCTGGCCGGTCGAGTACCACTCGATGTCGGCGGTCGAGGCGGCCATAAGGCTCAGGGAGAGGCTCGGAAGGGCGGAGGGGATCGAGTCGATCGAGATCGCGACCTTCACNGTCTCCCACAAGATCATCGTGAAGGACCCCGAGAAGTGGAGGCCGAGGACGAGGGAGACGGCCGACCACAGCCTGCCCTACATCACCGTNAGGACGCTCCTCGACGGCGACATCTGGATCGACTCCTACACGCCCGATAAGCTGAGCGAAGAGAGGTTGCTCGAGCTGATCTCGAGGACGAGGGTCGAGGTCGATCCGANGTACGACGAGATCTACCCGGAGGCNGTGCCNAACAGGNTCANCGTNAGGACTTCCGACGGNAGGACNNTGACGGAGGAGGTCATCTACCCNTCAGGACACTTCAGGAACCCGATGACCGANCAGCAGCTCTCGGAGAAGTTCTTCAGGCTCGTGACGCCTGTGCTGGGAAGGGAGAGGGCCGAGGAACTCCACCGNACGGCNTGGAGGGTCAACGAGCTCACGGACCTCCACNCGATCACGTCCTTCTTCGACTTCTGAGCCTTTTTTGCCGCTTTCACCGCTCGACGTCCTGCCCCGAAAGGATGTGTAAAGGTTTAGCCGTTGGTCCAAGGGCTGCACGCAAGGGGTTAAAAGTAAGGGGGAGGTTTTTTGAGATGTAATGGAGGCAGCTCAACGGGTGTTTAAGGGCCTCGAGGGGGTTTACGTCCTCGAGAGCTCGCTCTGCCTGATCGACACNGAGCACGGCAAGCTGTACTATCTCGGTTACGATGTGGAGGAGCTGGCGGAGAAGAGCAGCTACGAGGAGGTCTCTTACCTTCTCCTCCACGGCAAGCTCCCGAGGAGGTCCGAGCTCGAGGAGTTCGTGGGGAAGCTCAGGTCCGAGATGAGGCTGACGCCGGAGGAGGTCAGGGACGTCCAGTACGCCGCCAAGAGGACCGGCCCGATGG
>AWOE01000007.1 GCA_000494145.1 Candidatus Calditenuaceae archaeon JGI OTU-1
CAGGACCACCTCCCACCACGGCGACCCTCAAACGGCCCAACATAGCATCGTTCCGCGACTAATGGCTCTGATCCCGTCCGCGACGATCGGGACGATTCGGGCCTCGGTCCCCGGACATAGACAAATACCGCGATGACGAACGAGACACGTTGGTCGAGCTCGCCGGAAAGGAGGCGTACCAGACGCTGCTGGACAGGTTCTACTCNCAGCTGAAGGTCCGCGCATCGGGAGGAGGGGAGAGGCAGATGGCNCTGAGGCCGGTGCTGCTCCACGACCAGAGGAGGACCGTGATAACCAACTTCAAGCAGCTGGCTGAGNCGCTCGGCAGGGAGCCTGCTCACTTGGCGAGGTTCATCTTCAAGGAGACCGGCAAACCTGGGACGCTCGAGGGCGAGAGGCTCGTCGTCAACGGCCCCATCGGTGAGCAGGAGCTCGGCAGGCTGCTCCAGCTCTACTTCAAGGAGTTCGTGAAGTGTCCGGTGTGCGGTGGCATCGACACGCAGATAGTCGCCGAGAAGAGGTTCNGGTTCCTCGTCTGCGAGGCGTGCGGCGCGAGGACCCCCGTCAGGAAGATCTGANGCGCCCTNCTNGGTCTCGACGTTACGGATTTGAGGAGGCTCCTTGACCCGTGTAGAGCGTGGGTAGGACGGTCTTCGAGAAGATCTGGGACGCCCANGNGTTGGCCGAAAGGGAGGACGGGACCACGTTGCTCTACATCGACAGACACTACACCCACGAGGTCACCTCGCCGATAGCTTTCGAGGGACTGAGGGCCGCCAAGAGGAAAGTCAGGAGGCCGGACCTGACGTTCGCGGTGATGGACCACAACGTCCCCACCTACGACAGGACGCTGCCNGTGACCGATGAGATGTCGGCCGCCCAGATGGAGGCCCTGAAGAGGAACGCGAGGGAGTTCGGCATAACGCTCTTCGACTACTTCAGCCCCTATCAGGGGATCGTCCACGTGATCATGCCGGAGCTGGGCCTCACCCTTCCGGGCCTCACGATANCCTGCGGCGACTCGCACACCAGCACCCACGGAGCCTTCGGNGCCCTCGCCTTCGGGATAGGGACGAGCGAGGGAGAGCACGTCTTCGCCACGCAGACNCTCTGGCTGAAGAAGCCGAAGAANNTGGAGGTGAGGCTGAGGGGAGAGCTGCGGGAGGGCGTGACCGCGAAGGACGTCATCCTCTACGTCATCCGGAGGATCGGGACCGGCGGAGGGATAGGGCACGTCATGGAGTTCANCGGCGAGNCCGTTGAGCGGATGAGCGTCGACGACCGGATGACCCTCTGCAACATGTCGATCGAGGGCGGNGCNAGGACCGCGATAATCTCTCCCGACGAGAAGGTGNTCAACTACCTGAAGGGCAGGCCCCTGGCACCGAGAGGGGAGGACTGGGAGGAGGCGGTAAGGTTCTGGAGGGAGCTGAGGACCGACAACGACGCGGTCTACGACAAGCGCCACGAGTTCGACGTNTCNAGCATCGAGCCCCAAGTAACCTGGGGGACNAACCCTGCCCAGACGGTCAGCGTGACGGAGGAGGTTCCGGCGCCGGAGGACTTCNNNGANCCGNCNCANAGGGCATCGGCCGAGAGGGCCCTNAAGTACATGGGCCTCAGGCCAGGCCAGAGGATATCNGAGGTCCCGGTCGACGTCGTCTTCATAGGNTCNTGCACCAACGCGAGGCTCTCCGACCTGATCGAGGTCGCGCGGCTGGTGAAGGGCAAGAGGGTCGCANAGGGCGTCAGGGCGATCGTCGTGCCCGGCTCGATGGTCACCAAGCGGTGGGCGGAGCGTCTGGGGATCCACAGGGTCCTGATCGACGCCGGGTTCGAGTGGCGGAACTCGGGCTGCAGCTACTGCATAGCCATGGCTCCGGGTGACCGCGTCGAACCGGGGAAGAGGTGCGTCTCGACNTCNAACAGGAACTTCGAGCACCGTCAGGGNCCCAACGCCAGAACNCATCTNGCCAGCCCCGCTACCGCTGCGGCATCAGCCCTGAGAGGGAAGATCTCCGACCCGAGGGACCTAGACCCCGCCCCGGTCGAGGACGTGGTCTCGGACGTCGAGCTGTACTACGCGCTCAAGGAGAGGTACCAGTTCTGANGNCGTCGAACGNNAAGCGGAGAGCCCGATGTCCCACCNTCNACCGCTCTCACTGTGACCTCTTGGCTCTGAGCTCGAAGGCNCAATACGGGTGGTNGAGGTTCACGCACCTCGTCTCGNAGACCTCGCAGTCCATCCCGAGCTGNCCCAGGAACCCCTCGATGAACCCCCTCAGGAAGTGTCCCGTGGGCATGTCGGTCTTCACNCCTTTCAACGTCGTGCAGTCAGCGAGGTCTTCGACGAGGAGCAGAGCTTCACCGCTCTCGGACCTCTGCAGCTCGACGCTCCGGAGGAGGCCCAGAGGGGGGCCGAAGGCCTTCANGACGGTCACCAGAGAAGCAAGGGGCTCCGCATCGNCGTCGACGAAGAGGCCCNTGAGCTCTGCGGCGCGCCATCCCGCAGCCTTCCCCGCGAGGTAAAGGACCACGAACAGCGACTTGCCCAGGGACCTGTAGAGGGCGAGGTAGATGTTCTGGAAGACGACCGATGGCATGACGTAAATCCGCTCGCCGAAGAGCGTCGCGAACCCATCCTGTATCAGCGTCGTCATCCCGTCGACCCCGCTCTCCAGAACCCTCACGTCCGTGACCTCCGGGATCTCGGTCAGCGCTCTGACCAGACCGTTCGGTCCTCCGGCGAAATCCGTCAGATCGACCGCCAACAAGAAGCCCGCGTTCTCGGAATCGTTCTGCGGCAACCAGCTCGTCAAGCCGAGGACCGTCACCTCGCTCCTCTCCAGCGCGGCGAGGACCTTGTTCAGGTTGCTTAAGGGCTTCCNGAGCTCGNTGACGACCGTCGCCAGCTTCCTGCCCTGGTGGTAAAAGAACAGGGGAAGCTCGAAGTCCATCGACCACCCCCTCAGTCGGCCGTTACCGTCTCGTCGGGCGAGGGGTACTCGACCACCTCGACGAGCCTCGCGCCGCAGTCGATGCAGTAGACCACAGTCTTCGCGCAGTCGTTGTGGTAGAGGGCGCCGCACCTGCANCCGATCAACCCCTGCATCGCCGCACCGGGAGTCCTGAGGATCTCTCCGAGGCAGTAGAGGCAGACCCTCATCAGGGCGAGCACGTCCCTCTGCGTGAAGATCCCGACGATCCTCTGACCGTCCCTCACGAAGATCCTCCTGATCCCTCTCCTGTTCATCAGGTCCACNGCCTCTCCTACGGTTGCGTTGACGTCGACCGAGATCGGNGGGCTGCTCATCACCTCCTCTACCTTTGTAGTCCTCGGGTCCTTTCCGGCCGCAACCACCCTCTTCAGGACGTCCCGCTCGGTCACGACCCCCACTATCTCGCCGTCCTTTCGCACCGCCACGGCGCCTATGTTCCTCGACGCCATCACCTTCGCGGCCTCCTCGACCGTACTGCCGGCCTCCACCGAGACGACCTCCCTGTTGGCGATGGTGGTGACCTTGAGGTTCAGGCTCAACGCGCCAGATCTTCGCTGCGCATCTGATTTAAGCGTTCAAGGAAGCATCTGACCCCCTGATGGCGACGAGGAGAAAGGGGCTCTGGCCGATGGAGGTGCTCGATCCTTGACGACAGAAGTTGGTTTAGGTTTATGACCTTGGGTCCACTCATTCGGGGTGGCC
The DNA here is from genome assembly GCA_000494145.1 of Candidatus Calditenuaceae archaeon JGI OTU-1. Taxonomy (GTDB): domain Archaea; phylum Thermoproteota; class Nitrososphaeria_A; order Caldarchaeales; family Calditenuaceae; genus Calditenuis. The sequence goes on from AWOE01000007.1 coordinate 3,702, forward strand.
GGGGTACCTCAGCTGGCCAGAGGCTGACGGCCAAAGGGCCGGGCTCATAACCCGGTTGTCGTGGGTTCGAATCCCACCCCCGGCAGTCCGCGATGCTCCATTGCCGTGGGTTCGCATCCCACCCCTGGCAACCATGGGCCCAAGGACGTATCTCAGTAGCGGTGGAACGATCGGGTCCGCTGGTCACGAGGAGGGGAGTTGAGATCGATCACGAGCGAGAAAGTTGAACGGGTGCGGAGAGCCGGTAAGGAACGTACCTACCAGCGAAGACGACGGAGCACGACCCGAGGACCGAGCCGAGAGCATCCGACTCGGCCTGCACCTGTATCGCCGGGACGATCCAGCCCTCGGCGAAGCCCTCAACGTACACCGCGTAGGCCAGCCTCCCTTCGCCGTACCTCTCGTAGACGGCCCGCACCTTCTCGGTGACGTCCTGGAGGCCCACGGCCTCGACGCGTAAGTTCCGGAAGCTCCTGAACCAAGGCGAGGCCCTGACCACCACCAGATCCGCGTACCTCAAGGCCTCGTCCAACATCCGTTCGTCGAGCTCGAAGACGTCCACCCCGTCGAAGACCAGCATCGCGTCGTTCCCGATGCGCTCCCTTATCGCTCCGAGCAACGCTATCACGCTCGGGTTGTCGACGACCCTGCGGTCGGCGCGGTAGAGCTCGGTCATCACGTAGACGCCTTCGAACCCGTCCTCGGCGACGACCCTCGCGACCCCCTCAGCCACCAGTTCTCCCAGTTTCGCGCCCCGGGAGACCTCGGCGCCGAAGTCGATCACGCGCCCCCTCACGGCCGTCCCATATCTCGACTCGAGGAGCTCGGTCGTGAAGCCCTGGATACCGTAGGAGACCAGCGTCTCGCCGGTGTAGGCGAAGACCCCCACCAAGGGCTTGACGCCTCGGCTCCTGAGGGATTCGGCCAGCCACCTCAGGTCGTCCGAACCCCATTCCCTGCTCCCGAGCCTGAAGAGCAGGTATTCGTTGAGCCCCGGCCGCAGACCATCCCCCCTCAACAGGAAGTAGTCCGGGCTCAGGGGCAAGGCGACAGCTGTGGGAGACCCGAGCCTCTCGAGCAACGCACCGTCAAGGCCTCCGTCCGGATTGAACAGCGCATCGGGCCCCTCCAGCACCGCTATCCTCTCGCGGGAGCACATCAGGTATACGCCACCCGGCGACGGCATCAGGACGAGCGAAGTGGCCAGCAACAGCAGCATCGAGGAGATCCCGAACCTCCTTATCAGCTCCCTGTCGAGCCCCGGCCGGATCACGGCTATCCCTATTCTGAGGAGCTGCCAGCCTGCGAGCAGCGCCGATAGGACGAGCAGCAGCCCCATAGCCGATTCCTCGCGAGCCCCCGGCGGCATCACGACGCCGAGCCGGTCGAGCGGGAAGGGCGTGACCGAGTTCGCGTAGAAGAGGAAAAGGATCGCGGCCCCCTCGAGGACTACGACGGCCGTCGCGATCTCCCTCGAGGCCCTCCGCTCGCCGTGCAACGCCACAAGAAGGGCCAGCGGCAGGAACCACAGCAAATACTGGACGTTCACCTTCACCGACGTCGCGAGGAACACTCCTATCACGGCCGTCGAGTAGTAGACCAAGGAGCCCGGATTGGGTTCCTCCGCAGANNACTTCCTCANGAGGAGNNCGTATGCGATCGCGAAGACTATGAACGAGACCACAGATGCGGCGACGGTGCCAGTAAGCGGAGCCAGCAGCGTCCAGTAGGTGAACTGGCCGACGTTCTTCGTGTGCATGAGGATCTTCTCGAGGTATGCTATCGGGTCTGCGATCAGGAAAGGAACCGATACGGCAACGGGTACCGACGCTGCGCCGAGAACGAAGCCGAAGGCCCCCGATCTCCACGCCGAGGTGCCGGTCCTTCTGATCCAGAGGAGGCCCAGCGGCACCAACAGCGCAGGGAAGATCTTGGTCGCTATGCCCATGCCGATCGAGAGGCCCGCGGCCGTCGGCCTCTGCCTCATGAGGAGCTCCAGCCCCACCAGCGAGAAGAGGACCGCGATGGGGTCGAACATCCCCCACACGCCCGAGATGAAGGCCGGGAGGGGGTTGAGGGCATAGGCCGCGAAGACCAGCTCCCTCTTCCTGCCACCCAATCCCAGGAGCCCTGCCAGCCGGTAGATCCAGTAGGCGACGAGGAGGTCGGCAGCTATGATCGGGGCCTTGATGGCCAGCACAAGCGCACCCAACCCTGATGAGAGGCCTCCTACGGCGAGGTAGGCGGCCGTCAAGAAGAAGAGCCAGACGGGCGGATAGCTGTAGAATCCCCACGGGAAAGAGGGTATCTCGGAGACCCGGTAGACGTTCCAGAAGCCGGCGCTGAACATCTCCGCCGATTTGATCCAGACGTAGACGTCCCAGGAATGCCCGGTGAAAGGGGCGACAGCGAGCCGGACGGCGAGCGCAGAGAAAGCGATGAGCATCAGCCGGAGGCTCCCCGACATCCCGTGCCCTCACCTCACCCCAGCTATATAATGGAGCCGTTGCGATGCCGCGGAGATAAACTCCACACCGCATGGGCTCAGCAAAACCTTTAGCCGGTGGGCACCAGAGGTGACCGGATGCAGCTCACGCTCCTCGACGCCATCGGGCTGAACGCCTCCCAGAGGTCGGGCGGATCGGAGCTTTCCAGCAGCGAGGCGGAGGTTTACTTCCTCATCTCGGCGGGTTACGACGGCAAGGCGGGGAAGGCCTACCTGAAGCTGTACAACGCCAAGACGAGGAAGGTCGAGCTCCTCTACGACGAGACCGGGCACCTCCCCTACTGCTTCACGGACCTCGACGAGGAGACGGTCAGGTACCAGCTGAGGGACATACAGGACAGGATAGCGGGCATCGAGAGGGTCAGGAAGTTCGACGCGCTGAGGCAGAGGGAGGTCGAGGTCACGAAGGTCATCGCCAAGGACCCGCTGACCATCGGAGGCAGGTCGAACTCGGTGAGGGAGAGGTTCAGGTGCTGGGAGGCCGACATACCTTACCACCTGAACTACCTGATCGACATGGGCCTCATCACCGGCGCTCCCTACGTCAAGGGCGAGAACGGCAGGCTCGTCCTCAAAGCGCTCGGCAGAGAGGAGGCGGTCCGGATCGCTTCGGGGCTCAAGGGCGTCAGGGGCGAGGACCTCGAGCTCGTTGCAGACTGGATAAAGCTGCTGGAGGCGGAGCAGCCCGACCTGCCGGTGTGCGCGATCGACATCGAGGTCCTAGCACCGGTAGCGACGAGGGTCCCGAGCCCGAGCAAGGCGGAGGACAGGGTCGTCGCGGTCGCCATCAGGGGGTCCGACGGGAGGAGGGACATCCACCTCCTCGCAACTAACGGCCAGGTCGAGCGGACCGAGAGGGAGAAGGACGGCTACAGGATGATAGTTCACGGCTCCGAGAAGGAGATGCTCGAGGAGGTCTTCGGCGTCCTCGACAGCGAGTACGCCGTCGTTGCNACCTTCAACGGCGACGACTTCGACCTCCCTTACCTNNACAACCGCGCCAAGAGGCTCGGGATACCCGACGAGAAAAACCCGATAGTGCTTGGGAGGGAGGGGGCGACCTTCGTGAGGGCAGCGCACGTCGACCTTTACTCCTTCTTCTCCAACAAGTCGATCCAGATCTACGCCTTCGACAACAGGTACAGGGAGTTCACCCTCGACGGGATCGCCCAGGCGGTCCTGAACAGGGGCAAGGTCCAGATCGAGGAGCCGATCGGATCGCTGTCCATGGAGAAGCTCGCGGAGTACTGCATGAACGACGCCGAGCTGACCTACGAGCTCCTGACCTTCAACAACAGGCTGGTCCTGAGGCTGATGGTCGTCCTCTCGAGGATCAGCAGGCTCCCGCTCGAGGACCTCTGCAGGCACGGCGTCTCCGGGTGGATCAAGAACCTCCTCTACTTCGAGCACAGGAGGAGGGGCTGGCTGATACCGACTCAGCAGGAGATCGTGGAGGTGAAGGGAGGGACCGTCACGAAGGCCGTCATCGAGGGCAAGAAGTACAGGGGAGCGATCGTCGTGGACCCGATACCCGGAATACACTTCGACGTGAAGGTCGTCGACTTCGCGTCGCTTTACCCATCGGCCCTGGACCGCTGGAACCTGAGCTACGAGACCATCCGCTGCCCCCATGAGGAGTGCAAAGGCAACGTCGTCCCCGAGACGACCCACTGGGTCTGCAAGAAGAACAGGGGTCTCCAGAGCGCGGTGATAGGAGCGCTGAGGGCGGTGAGGGTGGGGCTGTACAAGCCGAAGAGCTCCGAAAGGTCCCTGCCCGAGGACCTAAGGACGTGGTACGACGTGGTCCAGAAGGCCATCAAGGTCTTCCTGAACGCCTCCTATGGCGTCTTCGGCTTCGAGGAGTTCCCGCTCTACTGCCCTCCCCTCGCTGAGAGCACCGCAGCCATAGGGAGGTACGTCTTCAAGGCCGCCATCGAGAAGGTGCGTGAGCTCGGGGCCACCGTCGTCTACGGCGACACCGACTCGCTCTTCCTGAAGGGAGCGGAGGAGAAGGTCCTCGCGGAGCTGATCAGGTGGGCTGCGACGGACCTGGGCCTCGACCTCGAGCCCGACAAGGAGTACGTCTACGTGGTCTTCTCGTCCCGAAAGAAGAACTACCTCGGCCTGACGACGAAGGGCGTCATCGACGTCAAGGGCCTAACGGGGAAGAAAAGGCACATCCCCGAGTTCATCAGGGAGGCGTTCAACTCGATGCTCGAGGAGCTGAAGAAGGTGAGGTCGCCCGAGGACCTCGAGAGAGCGAAGAAGCACGTCAGCGAGGTGATAAAAGGTTGGTACAGGAGGTTGAAGAGCAGGGAGTTCGAGCTGGAGGAGCTGGCGTTCGCTGTGATGCTCTCCAAGCAACCCGAGAGCTACACGGAGACCACACCGCCCCACGTCAAGGCCGCGCTCATCCTGAAGCAGCACGGCGTCCAGGTGACCTCCGGCGACATCATCAGGTACGTCAAGACCACCGACAAGGTAGGCGTGGCGCCGCTCCACCCGAAGGTGAAGGTCGGCAAGGAAAGGATCGACGTCGACAAGTACATCGAGTACATGCGCTCGACCTTCGAGCAGGTCCTCGACAGCCTCGACCTCGACTTCGACGCGATCATAGGTGTGGGAAGCCTCGAGCAGTTCTTCACGTGAGCGGACCGTCCCCACGTTTATGGTGACAACCAATAACAGAGCATGCCCGAACTACTCGTCGCGTTGAACCGTAACAGACGTTTTAATAGTTGCCGTCCGGTTTTGGTGAGGACAGGATATGGACAGGAAGGCGGCGCTGTACCCCGCAATACCGCTCGGTGGGCTGCTGGTCTCGTTGACGGCAGGGCTCAGCCCACAGCAGGCCTTGGCGGTCGCGGTCTTCACCGGCATCATCGGAGGGACCCTCCTCTTCTGGAGGTTCAGGCTCGCGTTCGCGCTGGTCGGGGTCGCAATCCTGATGGCGGCGAGGCTGATAGACGTGCCGACTTTCATAGAGTTCTCGTCGCTGGACGTCATAGTCTTCCTCGTCTGCATGATGATCGTCATCGGCTTCCTCGAGGAGCGGCGGTTCTTCGAGGTCGTTGTCGACAGGGTCCTGCATCTGGGCAGGGGCAGCGCCATCAGGTTGATTACGGTCTTCTTGGGGATGGCGGCACTGTCCGCGGCTCTGGTCGATGAGGTCACCTCGATCCTCTTCATGATGTCAACGGGGATCTCCTTGGCCGCGAGGTTCAGGCTGCCGCTGGAGCCGTTGCTGTTGATGACGGTCTTCGCCACGAACATAGGAAGCAGCGCCACGGTGGTCGGGAACCCCATCGGCGTCATGATTGCCCTCAACTCCGGCTACGGCTTCTCGGACTTCCTGAGGTACTCGGCACCGGCAGCGGTCATGGCGACCATCACGGTAGTCCTCGCATCCTCCGTCTACTTCAGGGACTTCTTCAGGGGGCTCAACGAGGGGATGAAGAAGGCAATGCAGGTCAGTGAGGTCGTTGAGGATGGCGCGGAGCGGGCGAGAATAGACAGGACAGCCCTCCTCGTCTTCCTCGGCGTGATAGGCGGGCTCGTCCTCCACACCCAGATAGAGTCGTTGCTGGGGCTGAAGAAGAACACGATGCTGATCGGCGTGGCGATGATAGGCGCAGGCGTCGTCCTCCTGATCGAGGGCCATAAGGCGAGGGAGCTGGTGGAGAGGAGGGTGGACTGGTGGACGCTGACCTTCTTCATGCTCTTCTTCGCCTCTGTCGGGACCCTTCACTACACGGGCGTCACGAAGTTCCTCGCCGACGCGGTAGGTGACGTCTTCGGGACGAACCCGCTGGTGAGCATGCCGGCGTTCTATACAGTTACCGGCCTCATGTCTGCCTTCATGGACAACGTCCTCGCGGTGGCCTTCTGGATACCGATCGTGCAGGAGATGGAGGCGGCAGGACTCCAGTCCAAGTACCTCTGGTGGACGATGCTGAAGGGAGGGACCTACATNGGGAACCTGACGATGATCGGGAGCACAGCGAACATCGTGGCGATCGGAATGGCCGAGCGACAGAAGCTCGCCCACATCACCTTCAGGGAGTGGATCAAGCCCGGCTTTCTNATCGGCGTCCTCCCAACCTCGGCCGTNGCGCTCCTCTGGCTCATCNGCAACGCCCTGCTCAACGCCTAGCTTCTGAGCCGCTATGTCGGCGGTGGGANGAAGGTTATTTTGAAAGGACGGGGACGATATTGTTGCGATGATGGGTCTGGCCAGGTCGATCCCGCAAAGGGGATGAGAGGGATCTTGAGCGCTGAGCTCTTCCTCGGAAACGTCGTGCGTCACCGGGTCTTCAGCAGCATAGCATGCGCCGTCAGAGGTGCCTCCTGATCAGATCGGCCACCTCCACAAGCTCGTCCTCGGTCACCTTCATCCTCCCCGACCTAAGGTGCAGGCCCTCGGGGTTCCCGTACCTCGGTATGATGTGGACGTGGGCGTGGAAGATCACCTGCCCGGCGGCGGAGCCGTTGTTCTGGAGGACGTTGATCCCCGCTGGAGTGAGGGCCCTCTGGACGGCCTTCGCGACCCTAGCGACCGAGGCGAAGAGCCTGCCCACCTCGTCCTCACCCATCTCGAGGAGGTCCCTGTAGTGCCTCTTCGGGGCCACGAGCGTGTGGCCCCTGCTGGCCGGATACCTGTCCATGAAGGCGACGTGCTCCTCGTCGCTCCAGACGACGGCCGCCCATTCCTTCCCCTGCGCTATCCTGCAGAAGACGCAGTCCTCCATCGCCGGAGCCACGGGGATCCCCGCGGAAAAAGCTTGCTCTTGCGAGGAGCCGGCAGACGTAAAGCCTGGCGAGCGTCTGGGATTCCGTGAAGGCGGTACTGCTGAGGCCGGGATCAGGAGCCACGGTCGAGGACGTTCAGGAGCCTGTCCCCGGGAAGGGGGAGATAGTTGTGGAGCTCCTGGCGTGCGGCCTCTGCGGCACCGACGTCGAGCGGATCAGGGGNGGCTACTCGGCCGGCAGGGCGGTGCTGGGACACGAGGCGGTCGGCAGGGTCCTCGAGGTGGGCGAGGGCGTCGACTGGCTCAGGGAAGGGGAGGTGGTCGTGCCGCACCACCACACCAACTGCGGCGAGTGCTACTACTGCCTGAACGGGAGCCCTACGATGTGTCCGGAGTACAGGCGCCACCACTTCGACCCGGGTGGCTTCGCCGAGAGGTTCAGGGTTCCCGAGTTCATCGTCAGGCGCGGCGCGGTCTACAAGGTCAGGGGCCTCCAGGACCCGGAGGAGGCATGCCTCACAGAGCCTCTGGCGTGCTCCCTGAGGGCCGTGAAGAGGGCGGGGGTCAGGGAGGGACAGACCGTCGCGGTCTTCGGCGTGGGTGCCGTCGGGGCCCTCTTCGTAGCGCTGCTGAGGGGCCTCGGCGTCGAAGTCCTCGGCGTCGACGTCAACCCGAGGAGGCTGAGCCTCGCGGAGCGGTTGGGGGCCCGTGCGGTGGAGGCCGGGCCTAGGCGGGTCGCTGACGAGGTCAGGGCTCTGACGGGTGGAAGGGGAGCTGACGTCTCGATCGTCGCGACGGGCAACGTAGCTGCGATATCCTCGGCCATCTCCTCCACCCGCAGCGGGGGCGTCGTCTGCCTCTTCGGCCTCCCGCCCTCCGGATCGAGGGTGGATCACGACTTCAGCGAGCTCCTGGTGAGGGAGGTCAGCCTGATCTCGTCGAACGCGGCCTCGGAGGAGGAGATGGTCGAGGCGTTGGACCTGATCGCGAGCGGAAAGATCCGCGCATCCGACCTGATCACGCACAGGTTCAGGATCGAGGAGTTCGACAGGGCGTTGGAGGTCTTCGAGAGGGGCGAGGGAGTGAAGGTCTTGATAAGACCCTGACCGCTCACTTGCCTGACTTGAGGGCTTCCTCGATCAGCGCGTTGACCTCATCCTCGGGAACCGCCGTGTAGGTCTTCGTGTCGGTCGGGATCACCACCATCCGGGCCATCCAGTTCTGGTCGATCTTGTCGACGGATCTGACGAGCGCACTTATCGCCAGCCTCTTCGCCTCCTCCAGAGACATCTTGCTGTCGTACGTCGCCTCGAGGATCTCCTTCACCTTCTCCGCCCCCCTTCCGATGCTCCACGCCTTGTACTCCAGGACGACGCCACTCGGCTCGGTGTAGAAGAGCCTCGTACCGTCGACGGAAGAACCTCCGATCAGCAGAGCCACCCCGAAGGGCCTCACCCCTCCGTGCTGGGTGTAGAGCTGCATCAGGTCGCCGATTCGCTTGGCGACGCTCTCGACCGACGGCAGCTCGTCAAAGGTCAGCCTGTAGCTCTGCGCGTAGAGCCGGGCGCTGTCGACGAGAACCCTGGCGTCGGATATGAGGCCCGACGCGGCGGCGCCTATGTGGAGGTCGATCTGGAAGAGCTTCTGCGAGTACGTCGGAGCCTGAAGTTTGCTGTGGGCCCTCTCCTCGACCGCGAGGACGACGCCCTCGTCGACCCTGATCCCGACCGAGGTGGACCCCGACTTCACCGTCTCCAGCGCGTACTCGACCTGGTAGAGTCTGCCCTGCGGCGAGAAGACCGTTATGGCCCTGTCATATGCACCGGCCATGCCGAGCGCTGCCACTCCGATTCACCCCATCGCGTGGACCCAATATGCCAAATATATGTGTGCCGGACTCTCCTCCGACCGGAGCCCTGCACCCGCACCCTCAAGCCTTTTTGTTGACGTCGGAATTCCTCCGACGGTAACGGGAGGATGAGGACGGTCTACCGGGGTCTGTGCCCTAATTGCGGCGGCGACGTCAGCGACGAGGAGCTCCTGACCAACGGCGTCTGCGGCAAGTGCGTCCCCTTCAGGGCCTCCAGCCGCACGGAGGTCCACACCTACCTCCTGAGGACGGGGAGGCTCAGGGACTTCAGGGAGGCGCTGGAGCTCTCGATCAGGGTGGAGGAGTTCAGGGACCTCTTCAGGCGCCTCGTCGGCTCCTCTCCTTGGTCCCTCCAGGAGACTTGGGCGAGGAGGGTCTTCCTCGGCAGGAGCTTCTCGATCGTTGCACCGACGGGCCTCGGGAAGACGACGTTCGGGATCGTGACGGCGATCTACCTCCACCTCAACTCCGGCGTCAAGAGCTACCTCATCCTCCCCAGCAGCCTTCTGGTGCAGCACGTCCACGAGAGGTTCGAGGAGTACCTCAGGAGGATCGGGAGGGAGGTCAGGGTCGTCTCGTACAGGTCCGGCCTCTCCGAGTCGAGGGCCGCTGGGGTCCTGTCTTCGATAGGCTCCGGAGACTTCGACGTCCTCATCACGACCGACCGGTTCCTCTACAACCGCTTCGACCTGCTGCGGGGGAAGGAGTTCGATTACGTCTTCGTCGACGACGTGGACTCCTTCCTGAGGAGCCCGAGGAACATCGACAAGGTCGTCGAGCTGATGGGGTACGACCCTGGCGTCGTCGAGACGGTGCTGAGGATGATAAGGCTGAGCAGGAAGAGGAGGCCGACGGAGGAGGACTTCAGGGAGTACGAGTCCCTCGGGGAGGAGCTGGAGCGTTACAGGAGGACCGAGAGGAGGAAGGTCCTGATCGTCTCGGGTGCGACGGCCCGTGCCAGGAGGACGATGCGCGTCAGGGTCTTCAGGGAGCTCTTCGGCTTCGAGCCCGGTCACACCTTCGAGCTCGTGAGGAACATCGGCCTGTACCACCTGAGGCCGCGGCGTGATGTGAAGGAGGAGGTGGTTGAGCTGGTGAAGAGGTACGGAGGGGGTGCTCTGGTCTTCGTCCCGCAGACGGCCGGCGTCGGGGGCGCTGAGGAGCTGGCCGAGGCCCTGAAGAGGGAGGGGATCCCGTGCTACGCCTACAACAGGTTCAGCCCGAGGATGCTGCAGCGGTTCGTCAGCGGAGAATACGAGGTGCTGCTGGGCGTCGCGAGCACCAGGAGCCCCCTCGCACGGGGCATCGACCTCCCCGAGAGGATACGCTATGTGATCTTCGCCGGGGTGCCGAGGAGGGAGATCGCGATAGGTAGGGACGAGTACAGGCCTCAGATGCTCCTCTCGGTGCTCAAGCACGTCGCGCCCCTTCTCGACGGCCCCTTGGCCGAGGAGGCGCTCCGCGTGACCGGAGCCCTCTCGAGGGTCGTCCCGACGGTGAGCGAGGTGGTCGAGCGCGTCGCCGCCGCGATCCAGTCCGGTGCGAAGCTCGAGGGGTTCGAGGGCCACGTCCAGGAGCTGGTGATGAGGGCGAGGGACCTCCTGAGCAGGGTGATGACGCCGGAGAGGGTGGCCATGCTCTCGGCGAGGGCCGACATTCAGCTGAAGGTCACCGAGGAGGGTTACAGCCTGATAATCCCCGACGTCGACGGCTTCATCCAGGCGTCAGGGAGGTGCTCGAGGCTCTACGCGGGCGGGATCACGAGGGGTATCGCGATCGTCCTGGTCGACGACGAGAAGGCTTTCCACGGCTTCACCAAGCGCCTCGAGTCGCTCTACGACGAGACGATCGAGCCCTACGACGAGCGGAAGGTCAGCGAGGACTTCAGGCTCGTCGACGAGGACAGGAGGAAGGTGATGCTCGTCAGGTCCGGACAGGTTGAGCCGGAGAAGTTCGACGTCATGCGGAACGCCCTCGTGATAGTGGAGTCGCCGACGAAGGCGAGGACCATCGCTTCCTTCTTCGGGAGGCCTGCGCGGAGGGAGATCGGCGAGCTGACCGCCTACGAGTCCGTCAGCGGCCATGCCCTCCTCACCGTCGTCGCCTCGGGAGGACACGTCTTCGACCTGACGACGGTTGGCGGCTACCACGGCGTCCTCGAGCTCGACTCAAAGCACGTGCCGATCTACACCCCGATCGTCAGGTGCCTCGACTGCGGCAACCAGTTCGTGGACTACGAGAGGTGCCCGCGGTGCGGTTCGGAGAGGGTCAGGAGCAAGGTCGAGGTGGTGAGGGCCCTCAGGTCGCTGGCGATGGAGGCGAACGAGGTCCTGATAGCGACCGACCCCGACGCGGAGGGGGAGAAGATAGGATACGACATCTACTGCGCCGTGAGGCCGTACAACGACAACGTCAGGAGGCTCGAGTTCCACGAGGTCACGAGGAAGGCCCTTGCCGCGGCCCTCGCTTCGCCGAGGAGCGTCAAGGAGAGCCTCGTCGAGGCCCAGCTCCTCAGGAGGATCGAGGACAGGTGGGTCGGGTTCGAGTTGAGCAGGAGGCTCCAGGAGCGGTTCGGCCGCAGGACCCTCTCGGCCGGCAGGGTTCAGACGCCGGTGCTCGGGTGGGTGGTGGAGAGGACGTCGATGGCAGCGAGGAAGTTGCCGGCCCTGACGGTCGTTCTGGAGGACGGCCTCCGGGTCGAGTTCCTGAACCCCGTCGACGTAGATGAGGCGAAGAGACTCCACGAGAAGGGAGAGCTCTTCTGCGACGTCGTCGAGGTGGCCTCCGAGGTCAGGGAGGTCAGACCTCCTCCGCCCTACACCACGGACTCGATGCTGAGGGACGCGTGGCAGTTCTTCAGGATGGGGGCCACGGAGGCCATGGAGGCAGCCCAGACGCTCTTCGAGTCGGGCCTCATCACCTACCACAGGACCGATTCGACCACGGTCTCCTCGACGGGCCTCAACGTCGCCAGGTCGTACATCGAGGAGAGGTTCCCGGGTTCCTTCAGGCCGAGGACCTACGCCAGGGAGGGGGCCCACGAGTGCATCAGGCCGACCAGGCCCATCGACGAGAGGATGCTGGGCTACTACGTCCAGTCCGGGACCCTGACGACCGCCGCGAGGATAGGGAGGAGGGAGCTGGCGCTTTACGGCATGATCTTCCGTCGCTTCATCTCGAGCCAGATGCCGGAGGCGAGGGTCAGGTACCAGACGGTATCCGTGAGGCTTCTGGGGAACTCCGTCCAGGTGGAGAGGGCCGTCGAGGTGATCGAGGACGGCTTCCTGAAGGTCAACCCGCTCGTCCAAGTCCAACAGCCTATGGTCCCGGGCAGGAAGGCGGTCAGGGAGCTCGTCTACAGGAAGGTCCCAGCGGCCAGGCTGCTGACGGAGGGCGAGATAATCGCGATGATGAAGAGCAGGGGCATAGGCAGGCCGAGCACCTACGCCAAGATCGTCAGGACGCTCTACGACCGGAACTACGTGATCCAGAGGGCCGGGAGGGTGATCGCCACGAGGCTCGGCAAACAGGTCTACGACTTCCTCCACACGACCTTCGGAGACCTCGTCTCGGAAGAGCTGACGAGGCAGCTCGAGGCCAGGATGGACGAGATAGAGGAGGGGAAGGCGAACTACCTCGACGTCCTGAAGGAGTTGAGGGCATCGCTTGCAGCTCTAATGTCCAGGAGCTGAGGTCGTCAGAAGTTCTGATGCACGGAACCACAATCGACGTTCACTGTGCAGCCATATGACATACTAAGCGGAATCCGCTCCAGCACTCCAGTGCGCCTGACCCCTCCACGCAGGCTCCAGGACGCCGAGGACTGTGAGCTCTATCTTTTCGGGCTCCACGCCGAGCAGGTCCCTGAAGGAAGGGGTAGTGCGGCCGTTGTCGCCGTGGATGAGCTCCTTCACGTAGAGTCCTCCGTCCACGACCAGCGTCAGCTCGTAGGTCCTCTCGTCGACCTGAACGGCCGTGACGTCATGGACGGTCCTCCTCCTCAACCTGTCTCCCCTCCTCCTCAGCACCCTCGTCGGGGTCCTCTGCTCGACCACCGAATTCCTCAGGCGGTCGCAGGCCCTCATCATCGCCTCGAGAGGGACGGGGGCCGAGAAGACGACGCGAACCGAGTAGACCTTCCTCTTCCGCTCGGTCTCGGTCTTGAGGAACCTGACGTCCGCCCTCGTCGCAGGCCCGAGGTCGAACACCTCCACCTTGCCTCGCGAGAACTCCCTGACCCTCCTCGCGAACTCCTCGAGGTCGACGGTGCGCCTCGCAGGCTCGGAGAGCTCGAGGACGAAGGGCCTCCCGGACCCCTCAACGGCCGCGTCGAGGTCCTCCCTCCCGGCGGCGTGGAAGGTGAAGTCCATCGCCCCCCACAGCTCCAGCGCAGGCAAACCGATGTACTCGGCGACCGAGACGTCGGGCCCCTCCCTCCTTCCGGTGTAGTCGCAGGCATCGCACCCCTTTCCCCAGCAGACGTCACAGAGCCACGGCGTCTGGGGTGTGGACCTCGAGTGCTTCAGGTACCTGCCCCTGATCATGACCGGTGCGGGCCTCACCTCGAAGGTCGACGTGAACGGGTCAAGCAGCACCTCCAGCTCGGGGTTAGAGGGCGAGAAGGCCCTGCCGGTGAGCTGGGCGAAGATCCTCCGCGCCTCCCTCGTCACGTCCCTCCTGACCGACTCGGCCGAATCGAGGCCGTAGCTGCTGATCAGGTGGTCCTCGAGGCTCCTGATGTGGGGAGGGACGAAGGTCCCTACGCTGAACGTCGAGAACTCGTATCCGGAGGCCTTCTCTGCGGCCGCCCTCACGAGCTCCCCGATCCGCTCGGTCGAGACCTTTCCCCTGCAGAGGGAGCACCGCTCGACGACCACCTCGACCCCCCTCTCACGGAGGAGGTCGATCGAGACCGGGTGACCCGATCGGGCTAGGGCCCTCAAGAGCTCGGCGTCGTCGGAGCGGACGGCCTCCCCCATCGCCGCGTCCATGAGCATCGCCCCGTTCTCTTGCCTCGGAAGCTCGGGACGGAGCAGCGCGAAGAAGCGTCCCAGACACCTGGAGCAGAGGGGGTAGTCGATCAGAAGGGATCTGACCTTCCGCAGCACCCTGCCCTCCACCTCCATCTCACAACTCACCCTCTACCCCGCCGAGATCACCCGGCCTATGCCCTTCACCCTCCCCTCCCTCAGGACGAAGACGTCGCCGGGCCTGAGGAACTCGGGCCTGTACTTGAAGTGGAAGCGGGCCCTCCCCTGCTCCCCTGGCTTGAGGTAATCGCCGTCGAGGACCTCCATGCGGGCCGATTGGGAGATCGTGTGGCAGTGGACTATCGGCTCGTACCCGCTGGCTATCCTGGTGGGATGCGAGAGAATGAGGACCTCTGCCTCGAAGCTCCAGACCGCCTCGGGCCCCACCTCCTTGTCGGCCAGGACCATCCCCCTCCTCACCCAATCGTGAGGTACGCCCCTGATCGCTATCCCGACTATCTGCCCGGCCTCGGCCTCCTCCACACGCGCGTTGTGGATCTCGATGCTCCTCGCCCTCACCTCCGCGAACCCTCCCTTTTGGTCAGGCCCCAGCAGGAGCGTCGCGCCGCTCCTCAACCTGCCCTGAAGTATCGTCCCGGAGACGACGGTCCCGGTCCCCTCGACGTCGTAGACCCTGTCGACGTACATCAGGAAGGGCCTGTCGCTGGGCTTGGGGCGCGCCGGCAGCATCGAGAGGAGCTGGTAGAGGAGGTCGAAGCCCTGCCTCGTCACGGAGGAGGTCTCGAGGACTGGAACGACGACGTTCAGCTTGTCGATCACGACGTTCAGGTCCGAGAGCTCCCTCACGTGGACCGGAACCCTCCCGACCCTCTTCACGAGCCGGGCCACCTCCTCCCTCACCTCCTCGAGCCTCCTCGACCCGACCTTGTCGACCTTGGTGATGCAGAGGATGACAGGTATCCCGGCTGCGAAGAGGATTCCGAGGTGCTCCCTCGTGATGTGCGTCGGCCCGTCGTCGGCAGCCACAACGACAAGCCCGTAATCGACCTCCTGACCGAGGAGGCCGCGGATCGTCGTCCTCAGCCACGGTTCGTGGCCCACGGTGTCGACGACGCTGACGATCTTCTCGGCCTCCGATACCACCCTCGCCTTCTCCCTCTTGTCGAGCGGGTTCTTCACGAGGATCGGCTTCCCTTCCTTGAACCCCAGAACAGCGAAGTGGAGGTCCGCAGAGAGGTTACGGGCTATCTCGTGGGGGAGCGTGTCCATGTAGAGCCACTTGGTCCCGTCGTCGCTCTCGCCGGTGAGGAGGCATGCGATCAGGGTGGACTTCCCGTGGTTGACGTGTCCGGCGACGCCGAGCGTGACGTGGTTGACGAGGGTCCTCGTGAGGGCCTCGATCACGACCTTCGCGATCTCGCCCCTCTCGGAGGAGAACCTCTCGACTTTCTTCACCCGCGCGCCGCACTCGGCGGCTATCGCCCTGACGACAGCGATGCTCTCCTCCAGCTCGACCTCGTTGAGCCCCACGACCTCGCCGTCGTCATCGACTCCGATCACGTAGACCGCAACCCCTCGCCCCTCCTCGAGCCTGGCCCTCATCTGAGCCACGAGCTGCTGCCTCCTCTCCGGCCGAAGGTGATAGGACTGGATCAGCCTCGACTTGAACTCGATGTGTCCCCTCTCCGCACCGGGGACCGTTACCCTTTCGGCGCCCACCCCTTTGCCCTCAAGGACGAACACTCACGCCGTCCCTATAGGCTTCTTCCCTACCCTCACCGGCCCTCTGCCCTCCTCGCTGCCCTCCCCACGAGGATCCCTCCGACGAGGCCGATCAGGAAGGTGGCGGAGCCGTTGAAGCGGTGGAGGGTCTCGACGGCGTCCTCGACGTGGAACAGCAGCATCGTCAGTCCGAGGGCTCCCTGCAAGCCCGTCAGTACCGAGAGCAAAGCTCCGAGGGCGAGCGCTGGCCTGAATTTCCGGCCTATGTAGGCGTATGCCACGGAGGCGACGAAGGCGATGGCACCCAGAGCGACGTGCAGCGGCAGCAGTGCCAAGGCCATGCGCATCTCGCCGATCGCGACGTTCACCAGCAGGACAACCGCCAGGACCGCACCGATGACCGTCCTCGGGTTCATGCCCACCCACCGCTCACCGCAGGGAGTATGAGGACCTCGTCGCCGTCCCTGAGCTGCCTGTCCTCGTCCCAGCTGACGAGCGTGTCGTTGACGTAGAGGTTGACGAAACGGCGTAGCCTCATCTCCTCGTCGAGGAGCCTGTTCCTCAGTTCGGCGCCGAACCGCTCCGCCAGCTTCATCACCAGCTCCCTCACGTTCTCCGCCTCGACCTCCACCTCCCTCTGCCCTCCCATGTGAACCGCCAAGGGGGCTGTCACAACTACCTTGACCCTCGCCATTCTGACCGAGTCCGCAAACTCCTGGAGAAAAACCTGACAGCCGAACCGAGGGGCCGCTCCTCCGCAGGATCATCCTTTAGAATACGCTGGGTCCGGATGGGTGGGATAGCGGATGGGTCACAGGAAGTGGTCGGCTCCGAGAAGGGGATCGCTGGCCTACGCGCCGAGGAGGAGGGCCAAGACGCTGCTGCCGACGGTGAAGTACTGGCCGAGCTGGAGCGATGAGCCGAAGCTCCTCGGTTTCATGGGATACAAGGCGGGCTCGGTCACGATCAGGTACATCGACGACGTCCCCGGCTCCCTGACCCACGGCACGGAGGTCGCGGCGCAGGGCACGGTCGTCTCCACGCCGCCCAACTACCTCGTCGGAATCGCGGTCCTCGTCCCCGACGACTACGGAGAGCCGAAGGAGGTGGGGAGGGTCTTCGCCAAGGAGCTTCCGAAGGACCTCGTGGAGAGGGTGAGGGGCATCAGGCCTGGCGCAGGGGACTTGGCGACGCTGGAGCGCCAACTCGGCAGGGCGTCCGAGGTGAGGGCAATAGTGGCCTCGATACCGGCCGAGGCGGGGCTCTCGCAGAAGAAGCCCTTCCTGCTCGAGGTGGGCGTCTCGGGATCGCCTGAGGGCGCCTTCGAATTCCTCAAGGAGCGCCTAGGCACCCAGATAACGGTCGAACAGGTCTTCAAACCGGGGACCTTCGTCGACGTGGTGGGCGTGACAAAGGGCCACGGGTTCACCGGCGTCGTAGCCAGACACGGCGTCAAGGTACTTCCGAGGAAGCAGAGGAAGACGAGGAGGGCGGTCGGTGCGATAGGCGGCAGGAAGCCGGCATACGTAACGAGGTTCGTGCCGAGGGCAGGGCAGTACGGCTTCCACAAGCGGACCGAGTTCAACAAGAGGTTGATGCTTGTGCTGAACGACGGCTCGCCCCTCACGCCTCCCGGAGGGTTCCCGCACTTCACGGTCATCAGGTCGCCAGCCGTCGTCCTCCTCGGATCCGTGATGGGGCCTCCGAAGAGACCGGTGATATTGAGGGAGCCGGCGAAGCCTCCCTCCTACCAGCTGGGCGCTCCGAAGATACTGGCCGTCCACTACTCCGATCACGTGCTGGAGGTGCCTGCGACGTGACGGTCGTCAACAGGGCGCTGGTGAGGAGCGCCGAGAGGACCGTCAGCGTGCCGGTCTACTCGCTGAGCGGCGAGAAGGCGGGAGAGGTCCAGCTTCCCTGGTTCTTCTCGGCCGACCTGAGGGAGGACCTGGTGAGGAGGGCGTTCGTCCACATCTCGACCCACACGCTCCAGCCGAAGGGAGCTTGGAAGGGATCTGCCGCCAAGTACTCGGTCAGGTCCCTCGGAGTCGGCCTGGGGATCGCGAGGATAGCGCGGATCATGGCTTCCGGTACCGGCAAGTCGAGGGCCGGAGGCTGGGTGCCGTCGGCGGTGGGAGGCAGGCCGACCCATCCACCGGTGCCCGAGAAGGTGATACACAAGCGGCTGAACGAGGAGGAGAGGAAGGCAGCAACGGTCGCGGCGCTCGCCTTCACCGCCTCCCCCGAGCACGTCAGGAAGAGGGGCCACAGGATCCCCGACGGCCTCAGCACGCCGATCGTCGTCGAGGACCGATTGGAATCCGTCAGGAGGACGAAGGATGTGGTCGCGTTCCTCAGGGCGATAGGACTCGGCGAGGAGCTCGAGAGGACTTCTGAAACCGGCATAAGGGCAGGAAAGGGCAAGAGGAGGGGTAGGCGTTACAAGCAGAGGAAGGGGCCGCTGCTGGTGGTGGCCAAGGACGAGGGGATCTCCGAGGCCGCCTCGAACGTCCCCGGGATAGACGTGGTGCTGGCGAAGGACCTCAGCGTCCTCCACCTCGCACCAGGAGGTCACCCGGGCCGTCTCACGGTCTTCACCGTCTCGGCCCTCAAGGAGCTCGAGCGGAGGTTCGGAGCGGCATGAACCCCGACGAGGTCATCATAGCGGTCGTCAGGACGCAGAAGGCCGTCTCCCTGATCGAGAGGGAGAACAAGCTGACCTTCGTCGTGAGGCTCGAGGCGACGAAGGACGATGTCAAGAGGGCGGTCGAGAAGCTGTACGGCGTCAAGGTCGAGAAGGTCAACACGGTGATCACGCCGCGCGGCGAGAAGAAGGCCTACGTCAAGCTGAAGCCCGAATACAGGGCGACCGAGCTGGCGATCAAGCTGGGAGTCATCGTGTGAACGTTTTTGAAAAGGGCCCTGGTACGACTGGGGGATAGAAGATGCCCAAGAGGACGATGGCTCAGAGGATCGGGCACGGATCGCCGGTGTACAGGGCCAGCATCCAGAGGAGGTTCGTCCTCGGCTACCCTAGCCACCTCTTCTCCAGCCAGACGGTGAAGGGTAGGGTCGTCGAGCTCCACCACGACCCTGGCCGGGGCTACCCGGTCGCCGAGGTGAAGGTTGACGGGACGACCTTCTACGTTCCTGCGGTGATGGGCCTCTACGTAGGCCAGGTCATCGAGGCAGGTCCCAACGCCTCGCCCTCCGTCGGGAACATCGTCCCCCTCGAATCGGTGCCCGAGGGCACATCGGTCTCCTGCATCGAGCTGAGGCCCGGCGACGGTGGCAAGCTCGTCAGGGGCTCCGGGACGTTCGCGGAGGTCGTCTCCCACGTCGGCGACCGGACCATCATCAGGCTACCGTCTAGGAAGCTTAAGGAGGTCGACAGCAGGTGCTTCGCGATAGTGGGGGTCGTCGCAGGCCTCGGGAGGACCGACAAGCCCTTCCTCAAGGCCGGGAAGAAGTTCCACTGGATGAAATCCAAGCACAGGCTCGGCCGCTACCCGAGGGTTAGGGGAGTGGCGATGCAGCCGGTGAAGCACCCGTTCGGAGGAGGTGCAGGAGGCAAGCTCAGCAGGCCCGAGCCGGTGAAGAGGACGGCGCCTCCTGGCCAGAAGATCGGTCTTATCGCCGCCCGGCGGACTGGAAGGAAGAAGAGGTGATCGCAGAGGGACGACCTTTCGGGGCCCTTCAGGTGCCGAGCCTCCAGTCTGAGACGTAGCGGGCCTGCTCCTCGGTCATCCTGTCGATCTCTATCCCCATCGTCCTGAGCTTGGTCATGGCCACCTCCCTGTCTATCTCCGCGGGGACGTCGTGCACTTTGACCTCGAGCCGTCCTCTGTTCTTCACGACGTGCTCGACGGAGAGGGCCTGGAGCGAGAAGCTCAGGTCCATCACCTCCGAAGGGTGCCCCTCCGCTGCGACGAGGTTCACCAGCCTCCCCTCGGCCAGCAGGTAGAGGTTGCGACCGTCGCGGGTCCTGTAGCGCTTCACGTGCTGGCTCACCTCCTCGACCTCTACCGACAGATCCCGGAGATCTTTCAGCGATATCTCGACGTCGTAGTGACCGGCGTTCGCCAGCACCGCTCCGTCTTTCATCACCTCCATGTGCTCCCGCCTGATGACGTTGATGTTGCCGGTGGCGGTGATGAAGACGTCACCGACCCTCGCGGCCTCGAGAGAGCTGCAGACGCGGTAGCCGTTCATCGCAGCGTTCAGCGCCCTCACCGGATCGACCTCGACCACGATCACCTCGGCACCCATCCCTCTGGCCCGAGCGGCTATCCCCGAGCCTACGCGGCCGTATCCGAAGACGACGACCCTCTTCCCCGCCAGCAGGATGCCTGTGGCCCTGAGGATCGCGTCGATCGTCGACTGCCCGGTCCCTATCGGGTTGTCGAAGAGCGACTTCGTCGGTGAGTCGTTGACCGCGATCACCGGGTAGAGGAGCCTCCCCTCCCTCTCGAGGGCTTTGAGCCTGATGACGCCCGTTGTCGTCTCCTCGGTCCCTCCAGCGATCCCTTCCACCTCCACCCCTTCTGCTCCGAGACCCCTCCTCACCCAGTTGAGCTCCGGCGAGGGGATGCCGTGTGCGAGCTTGTGGACGGTCACCGTCAGGTCGGCGCCGTCGTCGACGGTTACCTCCGGCCCGATCGCCAGGGCCCTCCCTATAGCCTCGTAGTACTCCTCCTCACTCATCCCCCTGAAGGCGTAGACCCGGATGTAGTCCTCGACTAGGGCGGCCGCCACCTCGTCCTGCGTGCTGAGCGGGTTCGACGCGCAGAGGGCCACCTCGGCACCGCCCTCCCTGAGGGTCCTGACGAGCGCGGCGGTCTCCTTCGTTACGTGGAGGCACGCCGATATCCTCACGCCCTCCAAAGGCCTCTCCCTCCTGAACCTCTCCCTTATCCTCATCAGGACCGGCATCCTGGCCTCGGCCCACGCAATCCTCCTGTATCCCTCAGACGAGAGCGCCGGATCCCTAATCCAGCGATCCATCCGCTTCTCCAAGACCTTCACCCAACCCCGTCATGGGCCCTTCTCATAAATCAGCACCGACACGAGAGGAGGTGCAGGTCAGCCCCAAGCTCTCAAGAGGTCGCTCCCGTCGGACGGACGAGGCCTTCAGCGTCGAGGAAGTGAGGGCTAAAATCCTCCCCAAGGAAGGAATTCCGGAAATGGACGAGGAGGTCACCATAACCCTCGAGCTGACCGTCGGGCAGCGGCTGAAGGTGACGGTGACCGGCAGCAACCCGCAGAGCGTCGTCCGGGCAGCGAAGGAGGTGCTCGACACGATATACGTGGAGCTGGTACCGCCGCAGGAGCAGCAGCGACAGCAGGGCATTCCGCCGTCCGTGATCGAGAAGCTGCCAAAAATGAGCAACAAGGAGATCGTGCTGACCCTGCTCTACTTCGAGGGCGAGATGAGCAAGGAGACGATCAACCAGCGGAGCAGGGAGCTGGGAAAGGAGGTCTCGAAGGAGTGGCTCGACAAGAAGCTCTACACCGAGATGGAGGGTCTGATCTCCTCGGTCGAGTCAGCCGAAGGGCCCAAGCTCTACCGCCTGACGGTGTACGGAAGGCAGAAGGCGGAGGAGGTCCTGAGGTCGCTAGGGATCGCGTTGCCCTGAGAGGACCGACCGGAGGCCCTCGAGGAAATAGGCGACCTCTGCCCTGAGGACCTTGTCGCCGTGGCCGGTCGAGTGCCAGGCTCCCAGCTGCTCGGCGACCGACCTGAGGAAGCCCTCCGGGTCCCTCAGAACGATCCTCATCACCTCTTCCGGCAGATCCTCAGGCCTCACCTCGGCCACCTGGGTCCTCATGAAGGGGCCGAACTCGTCCCTGGAGACCCTGACGACGGTCGCCTTCCCTCCGCCGACGAGGTACCTCGTCCCTGCCACCGATACCACTTCGACCCCCCACTCGACGCCTGGCGGCGCTATCTCCGCGAGGCTCGACAACACCTCCCTGACCGAGTCGACGTCCCTCCTCCTGAGGAGCTCCGTGCAGGCCCTCAGGGCCCTCTCCGCCCTCTCCGGCATGATGCCTCTCTTTCAGCGTGGAACGCCTGGATAAAACCTGACCATCAGGTCCTGCCTCTCCTGTAGACGAAGAGTATGACGACCGCAACGGCGGCGGCGACCGCCGCGAAGAGGCCGAGCGTCAGAGGGTCGAAGAGCGGTTCGGCCCTCCCTCCCGGTTCAGTGGCCGTCGTTCTGATCGTCTCGGTGGTGGGCGAGACTACCGTCTGGGCAGTCCCGGGCGTGGTCACGGTCGCCCCTCCCTCGGTGACCGTCCTGGTCACGGTGTAGGTCCTGACGTAAGTGGTCCCCGGGATGACGACGGTCGTGCTGACGGTCGTTCCCTCGACCCGCGTCACGAGCGTTGCGGTCGTCCCCTCCAATGTGGTCGTGAAGTCCTCAGTAGTTCCCTCTCTAGTGACGGTCTCTGTGGTCCTGAAGTTCGCGAACTCCGGTGGGACTTGGAAGTCCTGCATCGTGACCGTGAAGCCCGGGAACGCGAAGGTGAAGCCCGGGAAGTCTATGACGACGGTCGCCGGCACCCTCTCCGGCTCTATCCTCAACCGGCTCACCTCGTAGGCCAGCCTGCAGGTCTCCTCGATCACGCCGTACAGCGAGACGGGCACCGCAAAGGTGGTTACGTACTGTCCCATAGTGAAAGTGGTTCCGACGGTAATCATCGTGTACCCGGTGGTCACGAAAGAGGTCCTGAGGGTTTCCGTACTGACGATCTCGGTCGGCGCGTTCAGGACGAACGTCGCCGTCATACCAGGCACCGCCACCGTTGTGCCCGGCACCGCGATGACGCCCTCCGCCCCTGGAGGGGTCTGGGCGGAGAAGCGAACCACGCAGACCTGTTCCTGCCTCTCGTAGTGCACGACCATTCTGATCCTCGGCATCTCGACCCTGATCACGACGTCCCCTCCTCCTACAACGGTCACCGTCGCGTAGGTCCTGCCCGGCTCGACAACGGTCTCCGTAACGGTCTCAACCACCGTAGTCGCGGTCAGCACAGGATAGATCGCTCCGAGGAAGAACATTGAGAATGCGAGGATAACTCCCACTCGGCCGGTACGGGCCGATCCCATTGAATCTACTTTCAGCCCATCGGCTATAAATGTATCCAAGAGGTATGGGATTCGACGGCGCCCGACGGCCCCAGGTCCGGTGATCGGCTTGAGGTATATCGGCTGGATCCAAGACCGTTGCTGCGGGCCGGGGTGCCCGAGTGGACCAAGGGGCAGGCCTTGAGAGCCTGTGGCTCCTCCGGGGCCGCGCGGGTTCGAATCCCGCCCCCGGCGCCATCACCGAACGTTCCGAACGTCTGGAAAACGACGTTGATGACGATTGTCTGCTGAGATCCTCTTTGTTCAATCATGATGTTTGCTTGCGGTTTGTAACTTCGAAAAGCGGGCGGAAAGTAGAATAGAGTTGTGCGGAGGACGCCGTACTAGAATGCCACGGAGAGCTGGATGGTTCCCTTAAAGGTCGAGCATCAGTCCAGAGCTGAAAGGAAAGGTATGGACAGAGGGGTCCAAAGAAAAACGGAAGGGGTCTGTTCGGCCCGCGCTCAGATCCAGCTGCCCTTCTCCCTGATCTCCTTCGCTGCGGCCTCTACGGCCTTGACGATGTTCACGTAGCCCGTGCACCGGCAGAGGTTCCCGGATATGCCCTTCCTTATCTCGTCCCTAGTCGGGTTCGGGTTCAGCTTCAGGAAGCCGAGAGCGGCCAGAATCATACCCGGAGTGCAGTAACCGCACTGGAGGGCGTGGTGCTCCCAGAAGGCCTTCTGGAGCGGGTGGAGTTCTCCGTCCCTCGCTAGGCCCTCGATCGTGACGATCTCCGCGCCGTCAGCCTGGACTGCGTACAGCGTGCAGGACTTCACCGCCCTCCAATCGTCGCCCCACGGGCCCTTCATCAGAACGGTGCAGGCACCGCAGTTGCTGGTGTCGCAGCCTATGTGGGTTCCGGTGAGGCCGACGACGTCCCTGATGTAGTGGACGAGCAGGAGCCTCGGCTCAACCTCATGGGAGTACTCGACGCCGTTGATCTTGACCCTGATCGGGACCCTCGACTGGGACAGTGGGCCCCTGGCTCTCCGCTGGACTGCCCTCACGGCGGCCCTGCGCGCCATCTCACCTCACCACCGCCTCCTCCGCCTTTAACAACTTTGCGCGCTCACAGGCCTCGACGAGGGCCCGGCGCACGAAGACCTTCGTCACCTCGCGCTTGTACTCGACGCTCCCCCTCAGATCGGCCGAGGGCTCCGACATGGCCGCTGCCTTCTCGGCGGCCTCCCTGATCAGGTCCATATTCGGCACCTTCCCCTTCAGGACCTTCTCCGCATCGGTCGCCCTGAAGGGCCTCACGTGGACCGCACCTACAGCGATGGAGACGTCGGCTATCTCGCCCTTTTTGCCTGGAACCACGATCACCGCCGTGTTGACGGTCGCGAAGTCTCCGGCCTTCCTCTCGAACTTCTTCCACGACCAGCCGTGGTTGGCAGGCGGTACCGGTATCTGGATCTCGGTCAGTATCTCATGGGGCTTCAGGGCGGTTGTGAACGGGCCGAGGAAGAACTTCGTCGCAGGGATCTTCCTCTGCTTGCCTCCGTTGGCGATGAAGGTCGCGTTCAGGGCGAGGGTCACAACCGGCCAGTCGGCAGCCGGATCGGCGTGGGCNAGGGAGCCGCCGATGGTGCCCATGTTCCTGACCTGCATGTCGCCGATCCACTCGGCCGCGGCCGGCATAATGGGAACGACCTTCTTCAGAACGTCGGAGTGCTCGATCTCGGCGTGCCTTGTGAGGGCCCCTATCCTCACGGTCTTCCCCGCCACCTTGATGTAGGCGAGCTTGGACCTGAGGTGCTTCAGGTCGACCACGACCTGAGGGTTGGAGAGCCTCAGCTTCATCAGCGGCACCAGGCTGTGACCGCCTGCGAGGACCTTCGCCTCACCCTTGTACTTCTTCAGTATCCTCACCGCCTCCTGAAGCGTTCGCGGAGCCACATACTCGAACGAGCGTGGGATCAAGCGCATCTCTGCCCTATTCTCACGGCTCATAAGTTTTTCGTGGTAGCAGAACAGGCCCCGCGGATCGAACGACGGCAAAACCGTTATTCATGACCGGGAGCGAGTAAGATCGCATGCAGCCTAGAGGGGCTCCGCAGAGGAGAAGCAGGGCTGACAGGTACGCGGGGGTCGTCGAGCGGGTGGAGAGGTACGAGTTCGTGGAGGACCTCGGGAACGTCGTGAGGAAGGCGAGGGAGGCGAAGTTCCTCACGAGGGAGCAGCTGGCTGAGATGGTGGGCGAGAAGGTCTCGACGATCAGGAGGATCGAGAACGACGAGCTCAAGCCTTCCTTCGAGCTGGCCCGGAAGCTCGAGAGGGTCCTGAAGGTGAAGCTCCTCGTCGAGGCGACGGACGAGGTCTTCGAGAGGGTCGTTACGAGGGCCCAGCGGAGGGGCCTGACGATAGGCGACGTCCTCCGAGAGCAGTTGAAGAATGAGGACGCCGGGATCTGAGGCGGGGTGGTGGGCTTAGCTCAGGGCAGGAGGGTCGCGATCGTCCACAGGTACTACCCCTGGGAGAGCGAGAACCTGGACGAGCTCGAGGAGCTCTGCCGGACCGCCGGGTACGAGGTCGTCTACAGACTGGCCCAGCGCCGCTTCCCCCATCCCCTCTACAACATAGGGCCGTCGAAGCTCGGGGAGCTGAAGGAGGCCGTTCGGAGGCTCGGGATATCGAAGGTGATCTTCGAGAACGAGCTCAAGCCGGTGCAGGAGTACAACCTTGCGAAGGAGCTGAACGTCGAGGTCATCACGAGGGTCAGGCTGATACTCGAGATATTCGCGCTCCACGCCACCAGCCTCGAGGCCAACCTCCAGATCAAGCTGGCGGCTCTGAAGTACGAGCTGCCGAGGGCGAAGGAGAAGGTGAGGTTGGCGAAGCAGGGCGAGCAGCCCGGGTTCCACGGCCTCGGAGCCTACGAGGCGGACGTCTACTACGAGGAGGTGAAGAGGCAGATCCAGACTCTGACGAGGAAGCTGGAGGAGATCAAGCGGAGGAAGGCCTGGGAGACGAGGGCCCGCAGGAGCACGGGGATTCCGACCGTATCGCTGGCCGGTTACACGAACGCCGGCAAGTCGACGCTCTTCACCCGGCTGACGGGATCGCCGGCCGTCATATCGGACGCCATGTTCACCACGCTCTCAACGAAGAGGAGGACGACGCGGGTCAACGGAAGGCCGGTCAACCTCTCCGACACGGTCGGCTTCATCAGGAACGTCCCCACCCTCCTCATCTCCGCCTTCATGTCGACGCTGATGGAGATAGCAGAGTCCGACATGGTGTTGCTGGTGGTTGACGCGTCAGACCCTGTAGACGAGGTGAGGAACAAGTTCGAGGTCTCGTACTCGACGCTGCACCAGATAGGCGCCGGCCACCTCCCCACCGTCGTGGCGCTCAACAAGATCGATCTGGTCAGCGGTGAGCACCTGAGGAGGGTCCTCGAGGAGGTCGACTTCAGGGGGCTGAGGGTCGTTCCTATCTCGGCCCAGCGCGGCGACGGGATACCGGAGCTGCTCGACGCGATAGAGGAGAACCTCCCGAGGTTGATGCGGCTCGAGTCGAGGCTGAGCTACGGCGATGGCCTCAGCTCCCTCATCGAGGAGCTCCACTCCAAGGGACGCGTGGAGGTGCTGGAATATTTCGAGGACTCGGTGCGCGTGGTGGCGGAGGCCCCACCGGAGCTGGCCGAGAAGGTGAGGAGCGTCTCCCTCACCGGGTCCTTTAGGCTGATCGAGCAGGTGCAGCATACCCGCAGTCCCGGGTAGCCGTCGCGGGGAGGACGGGCGCGGAGGCATTCGCGGTTCACCGTCATCGCATCTCTCGGCGACAGGCGCAGTTGAAGGACCGGAGGGGCACGCCCAGAAGAGAACTGGATGATGAAAGGCTTCAATCCTTCAGCGCGCCCCGTCGTCTATCACGGATGGCGGGAAGAGGCTTAATTAGATCCGGGACGCCGGCCCTTGGGGATGGCAGCAGTAGAGGCAGTTAGGGAAGCGATGAGGGAGGCACTCGCGAAGGGAAAGCAGAGGAAGTTCACGCAGTCGGTCGAGCTGGTGATCAACCTGAAGGACATCGACCTGAAGAAGCCCGAGAACAGGTTCACGGAGGTGATAGAGCTGCCGCACGGTCTAGGGTCCAAGGCGAGGAAGGTGGCCGTGATAGCGAGCGGCGCCCTGGCCGTCGAGGCCCGCAAGTCGCCGAACGTCGACCGGGTCTTCGAGCGCGAGGAGATCGAGGTGCTGATAGGAAACAAGAAGGCGGCGAAGAAGCTGGCGAGGCAGTTCGACTACTTCCTCGTCGACACGTCGCTGATCTCGCTGGTGGCTAGGGCCCTAGGAGCAGCCCTCGGCTACATAGGAAAGGCGCCGGTCCCCGTCCCTGCGGGCGCGGACGTCAACGCCCTCGCATCGAGGTACAAGAGGAGCGTTACGGTGAGGGTCAGGAAGAACCCCCAGGCGAACTGCATCATAGGGACCGAGGAGATGAGCCCCGACCAGCTGGTGGAGAACGCCGTGACGGTTCTGAACAGGGTTGTGGAGAAGCTCCCTAAGAGGTGGGCCAACGTGAAGTCAGCCTACATCAAGAGGGCGATGGGCGAGCCGGTGGAGCTGAAGATCAGGGAGTCTGAGTGACCTCCGAGAGCAAGTGGTCGTAAACCCCCTCGTCGACTTCCCTCTGCACGGTCTTCGGGTCCTTGCCGTCCACCGTGACGCCCATGCTCACGCAGGTCCCCAGCACCGTTTTGACCGCTGCCTTCAGCGACTTGACCCTGAGGTGAGGCATCTTCAGCCTGGCAATCTTGACGACCTGCTCGAAGGTTACGTTGCCTGCGACCTGCGAACCCGCCTGGCCTGAGCCCTTCTCGATCCCGGCCTCTCGGGCTATCAGGGCAGCGACGGTCGGCACCCCGACCTCCACCTCGAAGGACTTGGTCTCGACGTCCACGACCACCTTCACGGGAACCCTCATCCCCCTGAACTCCTTCGTCAGCTCGTTGATCCTCTCGACGACGGAGAGGACGTTCAGGCCCAGCGGCGTGAGGGCCGGTCCTATCGGCGGGCCGGCTGTGGCCTTACCTCCCTCGACGTCGAACTTGAAGGTCCTCAGCGACATGCCCCTTCCAGCCCCCTACCGTGACCTTTGAGATAAACCGAATTCGGGCATGAGGGAGAAACGTGTTAGGTCGGCGCGCGCAGAGCGTTGACCCAAAACCTTTAACACCCGGACTGTGCAACGGTTCGCAGATGGTCGAGGCGGTCGAAAAGACGCTGCCACCCCGTCAGAGGTACGTCAGGAAGTTCATCGTCTACGCGGCCCTCGGGATACCGCAGGTGAACCTCGAGACCTACAGGCTCAGGGTCACAGGCCTTGTCGAGAGGCCCCTCGAGTTCACTTACGAGGAGCTGCAGAGGCTCCCGATGAAGAGGTACGTCAGGGACGCGCACTGCGTCACGAAATGGTCGGTGAAGGACGTGGAGTGGGAGGGCGTGCCGATCAGGCACCTCGCTGAGCTGGCGGGCGTCAAGCCTGAGGCCAGGTGGGTCATGTTCTATTCCCTTGAGGGCTACTCGACGCCAGTCCCGATCGAGGACGCGCTGCACGAGGACGCCATCATAGCGCTCCGCATGAACGGAGAGCCTCTGCCCCTCGAGAACGGCTTCCCGGCGAGGCCATTCATCCCCCACCTCTACCTCTGGAAGAGCGCGAAGTGGCTTACGGAGATCGAGTTCATGGCTTACTACGTCGACGGCTTCTGGGAGAGGCCCGAGAACGGAGCTTACCACGAGCGCGGCAACGTGTGGCTTGAGGAGAGGTTCAAGGGCATGGGAGGTCGCCACACCGAGCGAAGGCCTGTGCTCTGAGGTCCGGGAAAGCCCAATTACCGAGCCCGTCGCTGTACCACGGGACCCATGTCAGCACGTCCTCAACCGAAGAAGGTCAGGATACCCGACCACAAGCACTGCCCTGTCTGCGGGAGGTCGATGCCGGTCGATGCGGAGTTCTGCAGCGATCCCTGCAGGGCTATGAACGAGGAACGCCTCAGACGGGAGCGGAGGGCTAGGACGATAACGCTCGTCATCTATGCGATCATGATGGCCGTCCTCCTCCTGTTCCTTCTAGGTCCCTTCATGAGACCGCAAGCGGGCTGAAGCTCTGAGCGTTCCGATCCTCACCGCTGTTCCGGCAGCCAGCAGAACCGCCGCGAGGAGCAGCGCACCTCCAGCTAATACGTGGTCCGACAAGAGCAGCCCCAGCAAGGCGACCGAGGCCGAGGCGATGAGGCCGTAGGAGAGAGGTTTCCCGACCCTCGACGCCTTCTCCGCGACCTCCGGATGACGGTGTTTCAGGTGGGATCCCCTCAGGACCGGGACGCAGGTGGAAAGGCACGCGTACCTCACCGCCACCCATTCGTCCAAGTCCAGCTCCTCGCCGCAGACGTCGCACCTCGGCACAGCACCGATCGCTCGTTGCGGGTTATATGCGTGGGGCTTCAACCAGTTCGAGTTTGGGCCATCCCATCCGCTCACCGCGAATTGGCCAGAACTGCCGCTTTCTCCGAATTGCCGCGGAAATGCGGCTCGATATGGCGAAAATGAATGCGATTCATGCATTACTGCAAATTGAATGACTGCAAGGGAATACTTTCTGATAAGGTTTTTGGGTTCGCCGGGAGATACAGTAAAATAGCAACCTTCAATATGAATGGTTGCGATGGGGAAAACACCATTCAAAACGAATGATGCAAAACGCAAGAAGAAGGGGCTGACGGGACTCGAGACGGCAATCATTCTGATAGCGTTCGTCGTCGTGGCGGCGGCCTTCGCCTTCGCGGTGCTGAACATGGGCTTCTTCACGACGCAGAAGTCGAGCGAGGTGATGCAGGCGGGCCTCGAGGAAACGCTCAGCTCGATAGAGATAGCGGGATCCGTCATAGCGAGGTCCTCCAGCGGGCAGATCAGCAACATCACCATCTACGTCAAGTCGGCGGTCGGCAAGAACCCGGTAGACATGAGAGACGGGGTCCTCGTGATCAGCTACAGGGATCCATACAATTTCATCCCGAACATCTACACCGCGAACGACACAAACCCTAACGTGACCGGTGTGAGGGTCAGGCAGCTGACCGGTGACAGAGACACGGCGCTCGAGTACACCGAGGTCTGGGAGATCGTGATAGGCATACCGGAGCTCAACGATCTACGGCCGAACGACCAGTTCTCGATCGAGATCAAGCCAGCTCAGGGCTCGATACTGAAGGTGGAGAGGAGGCTGCCGCCGGTCTTCGACCCCGTGATGGACCTGACCTGAACCGATCCGACCGATCCCTGAACCAACTCCACCTTTTTTTGGTTCCCCGTTCTCCACAGACCTCCCGCACACTTATCAACAGCCCGGTCCTCTCATCCTCGAGATGAGCACCAGACCTGCTGAGCTGGGTGAGATCAAGGAGGGGTCGAACGTCGTCATCGACGGAGAGCCGTGCAGGGTCGTCGAGGTCGAGCGGAGCAAGCCCGGGAAGCACGGGTCGGCGAAGGTGAGGATCGTCGCGATCGGGATCTTCGACGGCGTCAAGAGGAGCGTCGTCGGCCCCTCGGACCAGTACATCGAGGTTCCCGTGATCGAGAAGCGGACAGGCCAGGTCATGTCGGTCGGAGAGACGGTGAGCGTCATGGACAGCGAGTCCCTCGAGATCGTCGAGATGCCCCTCCCCAAGGACGAGACCCTCAGGGCAAAGCTCGAGCCCGGCGCGACCGTCGAGTACTGGCGGATCATGAACCGGAACATGATCGTCCAGGTCAGGGGCGAATGACGGGCCCTTAGCCTATCGGCCCTTTCCGACCGGTAGCAACGTTGAATTATTTTGAACTGTGGTTCGCTGACTACGACGGGCGGAGGAGGATGCAGAGGGAGCTGAGGAGGCAACGATGACCTACGAGCTTAAGGTCTTCGCGACGTGCAGCTGCGCGGTCCGGGCCCTGCAGAAGAGCCTTCCGCTCCCTTTTCGGCCGATCAGGGGAGGGGAGGAAGCCCTATACCGCCCACCAACCGCTCGACGGACATCGCGACNGAGAGCACCGTTCTGTCGTCGAAGAGGTCTCCCACGATCTGGACGCCGATCGGCAGGCCGTCCCGGGAGAGGCCGCAGGGCACCGATATCGCAGGAGCGCCGACGAGGTTGAAGGGCTCGACGTTCCTGAGGAGCGCNGACCTCACGTCGAGGACCACGCCGTCCACGCTCACCTTCAGCTGATCGAACCTCGGCGCCGTCACGATCGTCGTAGGCATCACTAGCGCATCGACCTCGCTGAAGAGGGACCTGAAGGCGGAGGTCAGCTTCGGGATCAGTCGCAGCGCGTTGACGTACATCGGTCCTGGNGTGAGGAGGCCCTGCANCCCCCTCTCCCTCAGCTCCTCGCTGACGTCCTGCGGCCTCTCCCTCAGGAGCTTTCCGTAGACCGCGGCGAACTCGACGTGGGAGATGACGCTCCGGGCGNAGCTCATCAACCTCACATCCGGCACCTCGACCTCGACAAGCCTGGCCCCCTCCGACTCGAGCNTCCCGAGNA
This sequence comes from Candidatus Calditenuaceae archaeon JGI OTU-1, assembly GCA_000494145.1. Lineage (GTDB taxonomy): Archaea > Thermoproteota > Nitrososphaeria_A > Caldarchaeales > Calditenuaceae > Calditenuis. The sequence goes on from AWOE01000007.1 coordinate 35,202, forward strand.
GNNCCTCGAAGGNCCTCCTGACGTCCTCCTCCAGCAGCTCGCAGAAGTGCTTCCTCGGGACGCCGAGCACCGTCCCCCTCAACCTCCTCGGCCTCAGCGGGTANAGCTTCGGTGCCTTCCTGACGGCGACGCTCTGGTCCTTCCCGTCGGGGCCCATCAGGACNGANGCCAGGAGGGCCGCGTCCTCAACAGTCCTCGTGATCACCCCGACCGTGTCGAGGGTCCAGCTCAGCGGCATGACGCCGTGCCTGCTGATCAGTCCGTAGGTCGGCTTGTAACCCACCAGACCGCAGAGGGATGCGGGCGCCCTGACGGAGCCTCCGGTGTCGGTGCCGATGACTCCCATGCTCATCCCCGTAGCGACCGCCACAGCT
>AWOE01000008.1 GCA_000494145.1 Candidatus Calditenuaceae archaeon JGI OTU-1
CCTCATCCAGAAGGAGCACAAGGTCAAGCCTTGCCTGTGGCTGGAGGTTGAGGAGGAGGGCAAGCTCGACCTGCTGTCGATCGAGGACAAGCTCAAGGAGAGATACATAGTGCAGGAGATACGCCAGGTTTCCCCCAGTGTCCCCGAGATCTCCGCCTCGGACCTAGCGGAGACCACGCTAGAGGTAAAGGAGAAGCTCAGGAGNCTGGCGATGGAGGTGCTGGGGCACGAGAGGAACACGGCCTTCGCCCTCGACGAGCTTCTGCCGCTACTCACCGACCCCAAGAGAAGGGGAGAGGCCGCCGAGGCGATCTGGAGATATTACCTGAGTGGTGAATGGAAGTGATAAAACGCGTTAAACTGAAGAACTTCACCTGTCACGAGCTGACGGAGCTGGAGCTCCCAGAGGGGCTCATCGTCTTCATAGGTAGAAACGGTGCAGGGAAGAGCTCCGTGATAGACGCTATAACATACGCACTATACGGCGAGCATTCCCGCGGCAACAACGCGAACATAGTCAGGGACGGAGCCAGTGAGGGAGAGGTTGAGCTGGAGTTCCACCTACGGGGCAACAAGTATCTGGTGCTGCGGCGGTTCAATTCAAGGGGGGCCTTAGAACACTCCTTCCTCAAATGCAACGGCAAAACCCTAGCGACCGGCGAGAGGAGGCGCGAGGGTGACGACGTAGTCCAGCAGATACGGAAGATACTCGGCCTCGATTACGAGGAGATGGTCTCCGCCGTAATCATACGGCAGGGGGAGCTTGACAGCATCCTCTCGAAAGAGCCGAAGAAGGTGAAGGAGCTCTTCGATAAACTCGTGGGACTGGAGAAGATGGAGGAGGCCTACGAACGCATGAGAGACGTCATAGACGAATTCAGGAGCAAGATACGCGAGAGCGTCGGGTGGGACCTGAAGGACTTGGAGAGGGTTGAAGAAACGCTTGGGAAGAGGAGGCAGGAGCTAGAGGACAGGTTGAGACGATGTGAGCAGCTCGAGAAGGAGGTCGCCGAGCTCAAAAGCAAGCTGGAGGAGGAACGGCGCAAGTACTCCGAGCTCAAGGAGGTGAAGGAGATGTACGACACGGCGCGAAATTTGCTGAGCGTGCTGAAGTACAGACTCAGCCAGCGCGAGAAGGAGTTGAAAACCAGCATTAGAACGCTCAAGGAGTGCCGCACGCTCCTTGAACACAAGGATGTTGTGGACAGGCGCACGGCGGAGAGAGAGGCTTTGAAAGAAGTGCAAAAGAGGAAGGAGGAGGAACTGCGGAGGATTGAGGGGGAGGCGGAGGGGATTGAGGCATCTCTCCGGGAGCTGAGGGTTCCCGGCGTCCCGCCGGAGAAAGCCCCCACGCTACAGACGCTTAAGGACGAGGCCGTTAGGAGGGCCGAGAAGCTTAGGGACGATTCGATAGAGCTGGGGAAGCGATTAGCCAGACGAGAGAGCACCGAGGAGCTTGAGGAAGAGGTATCGAGGGGCATCGCAGGCATCGTCGACCTGGTGTCCGAGTCCTACCGGGCGGGAGGCGCACAGGCTATGACTGAAATGATTGAGAAGAGGGAGAGGCTCTCAGGCGAGCTGGAGAGGAAAAGGAAACAGATAGAGGATCTGCGAGGCGAGCTGGAGAGGATCAGGAGAGAGATAGAGGGTCTGTCCTACATAGAGGGGAAGCACGTGGACGAGCTCCGCGATAAGATTAGGGATGCGGAAAGGGACGCTGAGAAGCTGGGCGGCGTGGAGAGAATACCCGAGCTTGAAGAAGAGCTAACAATCGTTAGGAACGCTCAGTCGCGGCTGAGTCAGGCAGAGGACAGGCGGGCCCTCCCCGAGGTAAAGGACTTGGAGGGGTTGAAGAAGGTTCTGGGCGAGGACGGAGACCTGAGACAGCTCAGAACGCTCCTTGAGCAACTACGAGCAAAACCACTCGACGTATCTGAGCTGGAGAGGAACGAAAAACTGCTGAATGAGTTGAACAGGCAACTGGGGGAGTGCGAGGCGTCGCTTAGGGAAAACAAGGCGGCCGTGGAAAGGCTCCGGGACGAAGTGGAGAAGCTCGAACGCGCGGTGAGGGAGCTGGCCAGGGCGCGGGAGTTCCACGACCTGCTAGTGAAGATCCGGGAGAAAATCTACCACAGGGACGGACCTGTCGTGAAAGGCATCAGGGCGTGGGCGCTGAAAAACGTCTCCGAGAGGGCCGCGAGATACTTGGACCTCTTCGACGTCAGGTTCTCGGACATAAAGCTGGAGGAGACGAGAGAGGGAAAGGGAATATCCTTTGTCTCCTCTTACGGGGGGAGGAGGGCCGACTCGGAGAGGCTGAGCGGAGGAGAGAAAATCGCCTTGGCGCTGGCCATCAGGCTCGCGATCAGCGACGTCTTGGGAGCTGGGAGGTTCGGCTTCTTCATCCTCGACGAGCCGACGACCCACCTCGACTCGGAGAACAAGAGAAAGCTCCGGGAGGTCTTCACAAGGCTTGGCGAAAAGGTGCGGCAGGTGATAGTCATAACCCACGACGNGGANATATTCGAGGAGGCGGACGCGATGATAGTGAGGTTCGAGAGGAGCCCTGCTCCGAACGCNCCCACNAGAATACACGTGCTACACGGTCCCGCAGCGCGCGTGACGGCCCGGTAGGCCGCGTTCACTGTCACTGTAAGGGCACCGTATCTACAAGGGCTAAGATTAGTTCGCGATTAGTTTTATACAATTAATACCTCAGCGGTTAGGCAGGAGGTTATGGGAGGACCTAGTCAAGAAAGGGGAGAGAGTTCACGTCGATAAAATATTAGGACCTCGTTATGCTCAGCTTGATGCGGCTAGGACTGTATGACGTGGCGAAGGCGTACATCTTGTATCGCAGGTAGAGTCCTCTGGAGGACTGGTNGAACCACAGTCACGATTCTGTTAGAGACCCTTCCCTAAGCGGGCGTAGAGTCCTATGTCCTGAGAGCCGGAGCGCATGATAACGATGACCTCCTTCAGCGGGCCTTCTCAAACAAGTATGGCCAATCGATACCGAAGAGACTTACTCTTTAGAAGTCGACAGAACGACCAATCCATCATGTTATATAAAATTAGCGGGGGGTGGATTTGAACCACCGATCTCCGGGTTATGAGCCCGGCGGGATAGACCTGGCTACCCTACCCCGCTTCCCAACCACATCATACCTAGGGGCTTAATTTAAATGTGAACGCCCCATTCCCCTCAACGAGACCGTCCTCTATTACGGGTGGCGATAGTGGAACAATCTCCACATGCGTCGACGGAGATAAGGCGATGGGACGATAAGGAGGTTCGATGGCCTCGGAACCGATGGAGGACTGGTCCTCGCGGAGGGACCTGATTTTGGCGGCGCTGCTGGAAGGCCCCAAATCGCCCAAGGAGCTGGCGGAGCTCACCGGGTTGAGGAGGGCCGAGGTGGAGACGGTGCTCGTCTCGCTGAAGGCTTCTGGTCTCGTGAGGGAGGAGGAGGTCAGGGGACTGCTGAGGAGGAGGACCGTATACTGGCTGACGGAGGAGGGCATGAGGGAGGCCCGGGAGGCGCGGAGGAGGCTCGAGCAGATAGCGGATGAGATCAGGCGGAAGGCCGGCGAGGGGAACTTGGAGGGGCTCGAGGAGCTGCTGACGGGTTATTCGCTCTTTCTGCCGCTCCTGCTCAACCTCCACCTGATCGACCTCGCCCTCCTTCAGGGCCTCGGCGCGTACGAATGGTTCCCCGAGGAAGGACTCGATGAGGGTGAAGCTGACGAGGAGTGGGTCGAGTTCTGAGGCAAGCCTCAGCTGAATTGAGGGCGGGTCGATCCGTGCGATCCCTTCCCGGAGTCCCCCTTACCGGTTAGCAGTACGGCCGCGACGACGAGAGGTTGTGCGATGACCGCGACGACGTAACCGGGAAGACCGAAGAGGTACGCGGCGAACTCGAGGTGGCTCAAGCCGAACTCGGGAGCCGTGAGGACGTCGCCCAAGAACAGCCCCAGCTTCACCAGGGCCCACGCCGTCAGCAACCTCCTCCTGAGGCCGTGCCTGACGACGAACAGCACGTAAGCGAGGAAGTCGAAGGCGGTGATCGCGATCAGCCCGTAAGCGTGACCGGGTGCGACGGCCCAGAGCTCCGCATCGGTGAGCAGCAGATGGGCCTGTCCGGCGACCGAGGCAGTATGGGGTATCAGCGGCGCGACCTCCGAGCTCTCAGCCATATCATCGCCCCTCCCAAGACGGCGGCAGCCGCAACTGCCACCACCACCGGAACCGTCAGGTCGCCCTGAGGGCCAGGCTGACCTCCCTCCCGCACGACAGGAGTCGTCTGGACGGTGACGGTATCGGTCCGCTCCGCTCCTCCCCGGGCCCTGACCACGATGGTGGCCTCCTGTCCCCTTTCCCTGTGACTCGGTCCGAACGGTGGCGCGACGCTGCAGTAGTACTTAAACTCGCCCGGATAGTTTGCGACGAACTCGATCACCTGCTCCTGACCCCTCCCGAGCCTCCGGCTCTTGACGTCGTAAGGCGACGGCGAGTTGGCGTCGAGGACGAAGTCGTGCACGATAGGCCCCGAACCGTTGCCGATCAGCCTTATCCTGACGACGTCGCCCTGATCCACCACCAGTGTAGGCCCTCCCCTGCTGGCGTTGAAGCCGTAGTCGTTCAGATAGAGCGTGAAGGTCCTGACGTTCTGGGCTTGGGCATCGGTCAACAGGAGGGCCATCGAGGCGGCGAGCAGCAAGAGGACGACGGAGACGAGGAACGCCTTGACCATCGGTGCCCTCACCGAATTCCATCATTTATCCGTTGTGAACGACTCGTTCGGCGGATCCTGAAAGCGGTGGAAGGCCCAGAGACGGCATGCGAGAGGAGGACTTACGCGTTCCAGCATCGCAGCAGACGTTCGCGATGTAACTGGGGCCGCCCGGAATCGAACCGGGGACCTCCGCCGCGTCAAGGCGGCGTCATACCTCTAGACCACGGCCCCCGGCAGACGGAGGAAGGATCCTGTTATTTAGTGGTTCGCCGTTCAGCGAGGGAAACGCGGCACGGAATCAAAAACCCAGCAGCCCTCACTCCTCGAACTCTACCCTGCCGCTCTCGTAGGTGCCCAGGACCTTCAGGAAGAGCGTCCTCGAGGCCAGATCCGTCAGCGCCTCCCTCACCCTCTCATCCCTTGCGTCGCCCTCGAAGTCGACGAAGAAGTAGTACTGCCAGGGCCTGGCCCTCGTCGGCCTCGACTCGATCTTGGTCAGGTTGATCTCCCTCGTCGCGAACGGTTCGAGGGCCCTGTACAGCGCACCTGCCCTGTGAGGCACCGAGAAGATGACCGAGGTCTTCGGCCTCCTCGGCGCGCCCACGGCCTCCCTCCCCATCACGAGGAACCTCGTGTAGTTCCGACCGTAGTCCTCTATCCCCTTCGCAAGGACCTTCATCCCGTAGATCCCTGCTGCCCGCTCGCTGGCGATCGCTGCGTTCGACCTGTCGCCCATCTCCTTGACGAGCTTGACTGCGCCTGCTGTGTCGTACGTGCTTACCGGTTCGAAGCCCATCATGGTGATGTAGGCCCTGCACTGGGCCAGCGCCTGAGGGTGGGAGTAGACCCGTTTGATCTCGGAGATCTCAGCCCCATCGAGCCCTATCAGGCAGTGGACGACCCTGACGTAGACCTCCCCGACCACCTTGAGGCCCGATGAGAGCAGCAGGTCGTAGGTCTCGCCGACCCCTCCCTCTATGCTGTTCTCGATCGGGACGACGCCGTAATCCGCAGAGCCAGCCTCGACCGCGGTGAAGACCGAGAGGAGCGATCTCATGGGCACGGGTTCGAAGTCCTGCCCGAAGAACTTCGATGCGGCCTCCTCGCTGTACGAACCGAGCTCGCCCTGGAAGGCTACCCTGAGCTTGCCCCGGCTCACTTCCTTGCCTCCCTCAGCTTCCTCGTCAGGACCGGCAGGAACTGGTAGAGGTCTGCGACGACCGAGTAATCGGCCTCCTTGTGGATCGGCGCACTGGGGTCGTTGTTGATCGCGACGATCACCTTCGACCGCCTTATGCCGACGACGTGCTGCATCTGTCCCGATATCCCGACGGCTAGGTAGAGCTTCGGGCTCACCCACTTGCCCGAGAGGCCTATGTGCCTGTCCTCCGGGAGCCACTTGAGGTCGCCGGCGATGGGCCTGCTGCAGCCGATCTCGGCACCGAGCACCTCTGCCAGTTCCTCCGCCAGCTTCAGGTCCTCCTTCTTCTTGAAGCCCCTGCCGACCGAGACGATGACCTCGGCCTTGGTCAGGTCGACCGCGCTCCTCTCTACAGGCCTCACCTCCTTCACCTCGCCGTTGAGGGGCCCGCTCACCTCCAACTCCCTGACCCGTATTTCTCCCCGCCCGCTGGACTCCTGGGGCGTGACCCTTCCTGGCATCAGCGTGGCGAAGACCGGCCCCAGAGAGGCCTCCACGGTCGCCACGTAGCCCCCTCCGAGGACGAGCCTGCCGGCCTTGACCGCGTTCCCCTCCACCTTCAGCTCGAGGCAGTCGGTGATCAGCGGTGCGCCGAGCGATTGGGCTGCCCTCGTGAGGGCCTCCCTGAGGTTCTTCGTCGCAAGGGCCAGGACGAGGTCGGCACGCTCTTCCTCCACGACCTTCGAGACGGCAGCGGAGAGGGCCCGCGGATCCCTGAAGCTCCCCTTCAGCACAACGACGCCCGACGCACCGTACCTTCCCAGCAGGTCCGCCTTCTGGTCCGGATAGGCAGCAACGGCGACTACCTCGTCGGCGATGCTCCTCGCAGCTGTGAGGAGCTCAGGTCCCTCCTGCTCCGAGCCTATCACGGCGAGCGCCTTCAGGACCTGTCACCCCTTCCTAGGTGCGAGGGCTATCGGCCTTATCAGGGATCCGGTGGCTCCGATGACCTTGAGGGGCGTCACCACCAGTATGGACTCGTACTGCCCGTCGCGGGCCAGCTCCTCGAGGTAGAGGCTCTTCATCACGTGGATGCCGTTGTCGACGAGGAACATCAGGTGGACGTTGAAGGGCTTCGGCACCGCCATCGCTAGGTTGTCAATCCCGAAGAGGGAGGGGGACTTCCCGATGATCCAGGAGGCGCTGGCCTCGTTGATCCCGGCGAAGTCGTGGAGGTACTTCTCCTTGTCGGTCGTGAAGAACTTGGAGTATCCGGTCCTCACGAGGATCGCGTCTCCCGGCCTGATCTCGACCCCCTCCCACTTTGCCGTGGCCTCGAGGTCCTCCGGCGTTATCTCGTATCGCGGGGGCAGCGGATCGACGCCCTTGTAGCCCACGACGTCGAGAAGGACGGCCCTCTTGACGAAGATCGGTATCTCCTCCGCACCGTACTTCCTGTAACCCGTGTGAGAGGCTATCTCGGCCGCGTCGACACCTTGGTAGAGCTTGCCGTCCCTGGCCATGTGGCAGAGGGCGTCGATGTGGGTGCCGGAGTGCATGCTCGTCACGATCAGCTCCATCGAGTCCGAGAAGCCCGGAGCCACCTTCTCGAAGATCCTCCTGGTGAAGGGGTGGTACCGGTAGATCACCATGCTGAAGGGCGGGTCCTCCGGATGAACGGGCATGCCGTTGAAGTAGGGCTGGCCGAGGTCGTACACCTTCAGGGACGTGACCTGACCGATGAGTTCTGCGAAGCCCATGCGTCTGGAATTGGTCGGCTCTTCTTAAAAACCGGAGCGGGGAAGGACGGAGGCTCTTCCTCTCACGTCGGAGTCCGATGCCCCTCGCTGACCCGAATGCCACCCAGCTGCTTTCGGAGCTCCTCCATCGACCTCAGGACCTCCCTCGTCGGGTACGAGTAGACGTCCTCGAGGATCACCTCGGGCTCCAGCTCCGGTTCCTTCAGGACCCTTTCGATCTCCGCGTTGAGCTCCGACTCGACCCTCTCGACGTAAACCCGCTCCTCGTCATCGCTCCACATCCCCCGCTCCTTCAGGTAGGCCCGCGTCCTGATCAGCGGGTCCTGCGCCCTCCACTCCATGACCTCCTCGTCGGACCTGTAGACCCTCGGGTTGTCGACCGTCGTGTGGGGGCCGAGCCTGTAGGTGAGGGCCTCGACGAGGAAGGGCACGTACTCGCTCCTCGCCCTCTCTGCGAGCGTGGAAGTCACGTGCCTCACGGCCACCACGTCGTTCCCGTCGACCCTGTACCAATCGATCCCGTACGCCATCCCCTTCTCCGCGATCGTCGGCGAGGCCGTCTGCCGCTCCACTCTAAGCGAGATCGCGTATCTGTTGTTCTGGCAGAAGAAGACCGCCGGAACCCGCAGGACGCCCGCCATGTTCAGCCCCTCGTGGAAGTCGCCCTTCGAGGTGGCGCCGTCGCCGAGGTACGTCATGACCACCTCCCTCGCCCCTCTCTTCTTGATCCCCCACGCGATCCCGACGGCAACCGACGTCATGATCCCCACCGCTCCGGCCGGCATGACTATCCTGTAACGCCTGCTTCCGTAGAGCGTCAGCTCGTGACCCTTCAAGGGGTCGCCCTTCCTCACCACGAGCCTCAGCAGCAGCTCCCTCACCGGAACCCCTCGCACGAGGAAGACCGCGTACTCCCTGTAGGTCGGTATGATCCAGTCGAGGTCGCTCAGGGCTGACGCGCTGCCCACCATCGAGGCCTCCTGCCCCTCGAAGGGCGCATACCTCGAGAAGGCTCCGAGCGGATGGACCCTCTGGATCCAGCGGTCGAAGGTCCTGCAGTAGAGCATCAGCTTGTGGAGCTCGAGGACCTCTCGGTCTGAGACCGGTAGATCGGTCAGAGCTCTCCCTGTTGGATCGAGGAACCTGATAGGCTCCCTCTTCTCCCGGAGGGACCTCCTTCCGAAGAGGTCTGGAACCTCTTGGGGCCCCTGAGGGCCCCACCAGTCCGGATCGCTCAACCCTCCTCCTTCACCACCGGGTTCCTCATCGTCCCGATGCGCTCGACGAAGGACTCGACCACGTCACCAGGCTTCAGGTAGTACAGTTGGGGGTTCTCCCTGAAGGCGGCGACGCCGCTGATCGTGCCCGTGGTTATGATGTCGCCCGGCTCGAGCATCACCCACGAATACCTGCTGACGATCTGCTCCATCCTCACCGAGAGCCTCGAGGTGCTTCCCGACTGCCTGACCTCGCCGTTCACCCTCAGCTCCATCCTCAGGTTGTGCGGGTCCGGGATCTCGTCCTTCGTGACGAGGTAGGGGCCCATCGGCGCGAAGGTGTCGAGGTTCTTGCCGAAGTTCAGGAGGCCGTTCTTCATCTCCTCCCTCTGGATGTCGCGCGCCGTTATGTCGTTGAAGACCATGAAACCTGCCACGTGGTCGAAGGCCCTCGCCTCGCTGATGTACTTCCCCCTCTTCCCTATGACGATCGCGACCTCGAGCTCGTAGTCAAGCTCTCTCACGAACTTCGGGTAGACGATCGGGTCGAACGGCCCTATCACCGCGCTCGGGCTCTTCAGGAAGGAGATCCACTGGGGTATCGGAAAGGGCCACCCGGCCTTCTCGGCCTCCTGGGCGTGCTCCCTGAAGTTCCCTGCGGTGTGTATGATCTTCGGCGGCCTCGGTATCGGAGCCCTGAGCCTCACCTCGCTCTGCCTGAAAACGACCCTCGCACCCGATATCCCCGTGACCTGCTCGCCGTTCCTGAGCCTCCTCCCGGCCTCCTCCAGCACAGCCCTCGCCGACTCCTCCGCCCTCCTCCCCCTCCTGAGGTAGCCCAGGACCGTCGGCGGCAGAAGCGCGTCCGCAAGGACCTGCGGGTCCTCCTCGCCCTCCTCCTCCAGCATCCTCGCGAAGAAGGCGTTGGCGTCGAGTATCAGCGGGTCCTCACCGTCGGCCAGCAGTATGCCCATCCTCTCCTCTCCGGTGTACGGGTTCACGAATGTGGTCAGCTTCACGGTCTTTCACATGCAACCCGTAAAATAAAACATTATCATGGCCGGCGACCCTTTCAGGCTCCTCTCCGGATCGTCGTGGACCGCAGGAAGTGAAGGTTTCGAGCCGCAGGTCCCGCAATCAATTCTTTAGGTCGGCTTTGGAAAGTGAACGTGCGATGCAGGCTGCAGCCCAGTACCAGTACATCCTTTACGAGGTAAGGCCGGAGGACAAGATCGCCATCATAACGTTCAACAGGCCAGAGGCCAGGAACGCCATGAGCAGCGGCATGCTTCTCGAGTTCTACGACGCTCTGAAGAAGGCAGCCGATAACCCAGACGTCTGGGTCGTGATCGTCACAGGTGCAGGCGACAAGGCCTTCTGCTCCGGCGGCGACGCTAAGGAGTTCCTCGCGAACGTCGAGGCCCAGCGCTACTCCGAGATCGAGAGGTTCAACCGTCTCAACCTCGACGTCTGGCGGTTCATGGAGAAGATGAGGAAGCCGATCATCGCCGCGGTCAACGGCTACTGCAACATCGAGACCATCCAGGCCGTCGACATAGTCATCGCCAGCGAGAAGGCCATGTTCGGACTTCCAGAGGTCACGATCGGCGTCAGCCCCGGTGCTGGGATAACCGTCAGGCTCCCGAAGACCCTCAGCAAGTACTGGGTCAAGTACCTCCTCTTCACCGGCGAGTGGATCTCCGCGCAGGAGGCGTACCGTCTCGGGCTCGTCAACAAGGTCGTCCCCCACGAGAAATTGATGGAGGAGGCCCTCGCTCTGGCGAGGAAGATCGCGAAGAACGCGCCGCTAGCGGTTGGGGCAGCGAAGGCCTGCGTCAACGCCGGCTCCGAGATGCCGATCGATGCCGGGATAGAGTTCCAGCTGAGGGAGTCGATGGCGATGTTCTACACGGAGGACCTGAAGGAGGGGATCAGGGCGAGGTTGATCGAGAAGCGCGAGCCCGTCTTCAAGGGCAAATGATCTGCCTCAACGTCCCCTGAACTCCGGCTTCCTTTTCTCGAGGAATGCCCTCATCCCCTCGAGCCTGTCCTCCGTCGACCAGACGAACTGGAACAGCTCCCTCTCGCATGCAAGGCCTTGGGAGAGGGACATCTCGAGGGCCGCGTTGATCGCCGTCTTCGCCGCCTGCAGGTGGACCGGGCTCCTCTCGAGGAGGTCGCCGATGACGGTGCGCACGACCTCCTCCAGCCTCTCGGGCTCGGCCAGCTCCGAAACTATCCCGACCCTCCAAGCGTCCTCCGCCGAGAAGAGCCTGCTCCTGAGGATAGCGTTCTTGGCGAAGTGCACCCCTGCAGCCCTCGTCAGCCTCTGCGTCCCACCTCCTCCCGGTATCAGGCCCACCCTGAGCTCCGGCAGGCCGAAGACCGCCCTCCTGGTGGCTACGATTATGTCGCACGCCAGCGCCAGCTCGAACCCTCCGCCCAGGCAGTAGCCGTCGACCGCAGCGATTACGACCTTCCGCATGCTCTGTATCGTCGAGGCGATGACCTGCGTCCCCCACATCCGGTTGTACTCCCTGATGCCGAGGGCGTCGAGCTCGACGAACTCCGAGATGTCAGCACCCGCGCAGAAGTTCCCACCTGCTCCCCTTACGACCACAACGCGGACTTGCTGGTCCTCGTCGGCCCTCCTCAGCTCCTCAAGAAGCCTCGACCTCAGCTCGCGGTTGAGGGCGTTCCTCCTCTCAGGACGGTTCAGCGTCAGCCACGTTACCGGCCCCTCCCTCTCCGTCAGCAGCACATCGCTCAAAGAGCATCATCTCATGCGCCAGGCATGCTGAAGCCGCCGTCGCAGAATATCGTGTTGCCCGTCATGTGAATCGCGTCGTCGGAGGCCACGAAGAGCACAACAGGCACTATGTCCTCGGGCTTCGCTATCCTCCTCAGCGGCGTGTGCTCTATTATCCACCTCCTCCTCTCCGGCGTCCAGTCCTTCCTCTTCAGCAGCGACTCCGTCTCCATGTAACCCGGTGCGACCGCGTTCACCCTCACCCACGGAGCCAGAGCGAGGGCGTAGGACTTGGTGATGCCGAGGACGCCGTATTTCGCCGCCGCGTACTGAGGTGCCCTGGGGCTTCCCGTAACGACGACGTTCGAAATTATGTTGACGATGCTCCCTGTCCTCCGCTCGTACATCCTCTTCCCGACCTCGTGCGTCATGTAGAGCGTCCCCTTCAGGTCCAGGTTTATCGTCTCCTCTATCCACTCCTCCCTCATCTCCCTCCAGGACATCTGCTGTGCGGCCGTCTCGCCGGCGTTGTTGATCAGCACGTCTATCGGGCCGAACTCGTTCCAGACCCTCTCGACCATCTCCTGGACCTCAGACCACTTAGTGATGTCGGCCCTCGCAACGTAGGCCCTCCTCCCCAATGCCCTGATCTCCTCGGCCGTCTTCTCCGCTCCCTCCCTGTTGGCGTTGTAGTGGACCAAGACGTTAGCACCCTCCCTTGCGAGCGCAATCGCTATGAGCCTCCCGAATCCCCTGCTCGAACCTGTGACGAGCGCGTTCAGCCCGAGGAACCTCATCCCCGGCGGCGTCTCCCTCCTCTTACGTTCCACCTCCTCCACGACAGCAGGTTCTCCCGGAAGCCTACCCCAAGACATGGCCCAACAGCGCTTATGAGTCCGTAATCGCTTGTGATTACCTTTAGCCTCAGCCTGAGGGGTTTCGCTGCCGGAACAGTTAGGCCCTCCACGGGGTACTCCAGGGCGCAGTTTAATATCCGAGGGGTTCGGTGAGAGGACGAGATGGTGCTGACCCTTCAGGTCGGAGTCGGTACGCTAATAGCAGGGATATTCATCCTGATCATAATACTGGCGTTCCTCTCGTCGGCGATCAAGATCGTCAAGGAGTACGAGAGGCTCGTCGTCTTCAGGCTCGGCCGGCTGATAGGGTTCAAGGGCCCCGGGCTGACGTTCATAGTCCCCATCATCGACTCGGTCCGGATCATAGACCTCAGGATAGTCTCGCTGGACGTCCCGAAGCAGAAGATCGTGACCAAGGACAACGTTACGGTCGAGGTCGACGCGGTCGTCTTCATGAGGGTTGAGGACCCGCAGGCAGCGGTGATGAGGGTGAAGGACTACCTGATGGCATCGAGCCTGTTGTCTATGACCACGCTCAGGGACGTGATAGGACAGGTGGAGCTGGACGACCTGCTGACGAAGAGGGAAGAGCTGAACCTCAGGATCCAGAAGCTCCTCGACGAGGCGACGGAGCCCTGGGGCGTGAAGATAACGGCCGTCGCGATCAGGGACGTGATCCTTCCGGTCGAGATGCAGAGGGCCATAGCCAAGCAGGCCGAGGCCGAGAGGGAGAGGAGGAGCAGGGTCATCATGGCGGAGGGAGAGTACCTCGCCGCGCAGAAGATGGCCGAGGCCGCGCAGGCCTACGCCGCCAACCCGATAGCGCTCAGGCTGAGGGAGCTCCAGACCTGGGCCGAGATAGCGAGAGAGAAGAACCTGATCATCGTGACCGAGGGAGGGATGCACGGCGGCCTTCTGGCGACAACGCTGGGCGCGAGCCTCCAGGCCACAGGTAAAGGGGTTACCAGGGAGAGCAAGGAGAGGGGGAGTTGAAGCCCGATGGGCCTTACCTCCTGGCGCTGACGGTCCTCCTGCTGCTCCCGCTCCTCTGCGTCCTGCCTGCAGTATCCCAGCCCGCTGTAGCACCGAGGGTCCTGATGGTCGAGGTCTCCGGCCACATATCCACGTCCACCGCCGAGTGGTTGGAGGACGTTCTGCTCCGCAGGTCCTATGCCTACTCGGCTGTGCTGATCACGATCGACACCTTCGGAGGTCTCGCAGACGCCACTTTCAGGATCATGGACGCCATCATCTCGTCTCCCGTTCCGGTGATCGTCTACGTCCACCCGCCCGGGGGTCAGGCCCTCTCCGCAGGGACCTACATCCTGATGTCGGCAGACCTGGCAGCGATGGCTCCCTACACGATCATCGGTTCCGCCCAGCCGGTGGTTGGAGGGGTGCCGAGCGAGGAGCCGAAGGTGGTGAACTTCCTCGTGGAGAAGATGAGGACGATGGCGAGGCTCCACGGCCGCAACGAGACTCAGGCTGCTAGGTTCGTCACGCACAACGACAACCTCGGACCGGAGCTGGCGCTGAGGAATGGTGTGATCGAGGTGATAGCGGAGAACGTCGAGGACCTCCTCGAGAAGGCCGACGGCAGGGCCGTCAAGAGGTTGGGCGGGGAGGTCGTCCTGAGGCTGAAGGGTGCGGTGATCGAGAGGGCATCGCCGGACCTGAGGATTGCGGTGCTGGACGCGCTGAGCGACCCGCTCCTCTCGACGCTCCTGCTCTCTCTGGGCTTCCTGATCCTGATCGTAGGCCTCTCCCACCCTGGTGTTGGTGCCGAGCTGACGGGGGCCATCCTCATACTCCTTGGCCTCGTGGGCCAGGGCTTCAACGTGAACTGGGTCGGTCTGGGCCTGATAATTCTGGGATCGGTGCTGATACTGTACGAGTTTTACACGGGCGGAACGATGGTAGCGCTGCCCTTCGGGATAGCGATGATAGTGCTGGGCTCCGTCCTCATCGTCAGGGCACCGCCCGGCGACATACTGATCGCTCCAAGCTGGCTCGACGAGGCGATGCTCGGGATAGCGGCTGCAGGCGTCTTCGCCGGCTCCGTCGTCGGCTTCATGATCTACAAGGCCCTCAGGGCAGCTAAGAGGAGACCTCTGCCGATGGTCCCCGTGACGACCGGTCGCGCGGTCGAGGACATCCCCAAGGGTTCAGAGGGTTATGCCGTCATAGGCGGTGAGTACCGGAGGGTGGTGGCGGTGAAGGACGTCAAGCAGGGCCAGCGCCTCAGGGTCGTCGGCAAGCAGGACAACCTCTTCCTCGTCGAGCCCGTGGAGCAGTAGTTCTGCTGGAGGACGCAGAACCAAAACAGAACAAAAAAGGACCGAACTTTGACCTGAAGATTCTAGAGCCTTTCAGAAGCCGGACCTTCTCCCGAAGGTCCTCCTCCTCTGGAACCTCTCCCTGGGGCCTGAACCTGAGAAGCCTGTGGAGACGACCCTCTCGGAGAGGTTGTTCTCGGTGTTGACCTCCTCCAGCTCCACATCGGAGGCCTCCACCTTCCCGTACCTTCCGAGGTTCAGCTGCATCTTCCCTTTGAAGACCTTGACGTAGGCGTTGGTGATCTTGATCGTCTCGCCCTCCTTCACGCGCTCCACGTCGTCGTCCCAGAGGACCAGAGATATCGCTCCGCTGTCGTCGGCGATCAGGGCCGTCGATAGCCTGTGCTCCGCGTTGTCGTACTGGCTCCCCACGACCCGCGGCTCCGTCTTCGAGACGACCTTCGCGATAAGGTTCACGCCCCTCGAGCTCGGGTTCAGGTCTCCTATCTTCACGAACTCACTCAAACCCTTCCATCACTCTTTTTGTGCCATTACTCGCGGAGGCTGCGATATAAACCGTAGTCGTGCAGGCGCACCGGCTAAGCCGGGAATGGGTCTAAGACGAGGAGCGTCAGGGAGAACCGCGTACGGGGTTGGGGGACCCGCTGAACCTGCTGGCGTTCGTCGTCTCGGTCGGCCTGATAGCGGGGCTCGTCCTGAGCAAGAGGCTCAACGTCGGCTACTCCCTGGCCCTCGGCGTCGCCCTCTACGGCGCCCTCTCACTCCCTCCGCCCGAACTGACGGCGGTGACCTCGGCTTCCTTCGACGTGAGAATGTTGAACGTCACGCTGACGCTGGTCCTGGCGATCTCGCTCTCCTACCTCCTCCAGCGCGACGGCTCGAAGATCTACTCGGGCATGGTCTCGCTCGGAGCGAGGGCTGCCGCGTACGGCATCCCGGCCGTCATAGGGCTGCTGCCCATGCCCGGGGGCGCATACGTCTCGGCGGTCATCGCGGACCCCCTGTACAGCAAGCTCGGCCTCGAGTCCGGACACAGGGTCTTCATCAACTACTGGTGGAGGCACATCTGGATACCGGTATGGCCCCTCTACCAAGGCATCATCCTCGCGGCGGCGATCCTCCACTCGACTCCCGTCGAGGTCATCCGCTGGACCTGGCCTGCCTCCCTCGCGGCCGCCGTCTCGGGTCTTGTCACGCTCTCGGCCGTCCCCAAGATCGCTGAGAACGGCATACCGAGGGGGCTCGCATCGCTCTGGCCGATCGCGCTCATAGCGGTCCTGACCTTCCTGTTGCCGCTGCCGGTAGCTGTGGGATCCGTGCTGCTGCTCTACGCTATCGTCGAGAGGGTCAGCCTGAGGGAGCTGCTGGGCGCTTTCAAACACGGCCTCAACCCTAACATACTGCTGATCATCATCGGGTCCCTCGTCTTCTCCAACTACATCAGCGCCACAGGACTCAACCGCTACCTCTCCGAGGTCCTGAGGCCCTACGGAGCCATCGCGGTCTTCACGATTCCGATGGTGATAGGCTTCGCGACGGGAGTTGAGTTCTCCTTCGTCACGCTCACCTTCCCTCCCCTGCTGAACCTTCTCGAGGGTTACATGCTGGCCCTCGCCTTCGCCGGCGGCCACATAGGCGTGATGCTGAGCCCTGCCCACAGCTGCTTCTTCCTCTCGGCGGCGCACTTCAAGTGCGAGATGAGGGGCGTCTACCGATACCTCTTCAAGGCAATAGCGCTGGAGGTCCCAATTGTTGTTCTGCTGGTATATCTCCTGATGGTTTTGTAGAATTTCTCAGAAGAGCTCTGAGATGTCCCTGACCTTCAACCTGCCCTCGAGGCCCATAACCCTCACCGCGTCCTCGAGCATCGCGAGGCAGAAGGGGCACTCGCTGACCACGACCTCAGCACCGGTCGAGAGGGCCTCCTCGATCCTCTGGACGCTCTCCCTCTTCACGCGCTTCACCTCGTACCAGTAATTGCCTCCTCCTCCGCCGCAGCAGAACGTCCACCTCCCCCTCCTGTTCATCTCCCTGAGGTCGAGCCCTGCGAGCGCCTCCCTCGGCTCGTCGACGATCCCGTTGTGACGGGCGAGGTAGCAGGAGTCGTGGAGGGTCACCGATAATGCCTCCCTCGCCTTCAGCCTCCCTTCGCGCACCAGCCTCCCCAGCAGCACCGAGTGGTGTATCACCTCCAGCTCGAGCCCGAACTCCCTGTACTCGTTCTTCAGAGCCTGGAAGCAGTGCGGGCAGTGGGTCACCACCTTCTTTCCGTTCAGGGGTTTGAGGACCTCGACGTTCGCGTAAGCCAGCTCCTGGAACCTCCCCTCCTCGCCGATCCTCCTCGCCTCGACCCCGGTACAGGACTCGACGGGCCCCAGGATCGCGAAGTTCAGCCCGCACCCGGTCATGATCTCCACCATCTTCTTGGCGATGTTCCGGGCCCTCGGGTCGAAGGACGCCAGGCATCCGAGCCAGTAGACGTACTCGGCCTCCGGGTTCTCGTCGACGGTCTTCGCACCCAGTGCCCTCAGCTCGGCGACCGCATCCTCCCTCGAGGAGGGCGGAAGGCCGTACATGTTCCCGGTGCGGCCGAGCGAGGTCAGCACCTCCACCGCCCTCTTCTCGAGCCTCCCCTCGAAGGTCAGGGCCCTCCTGGCCTCGATGATGTACTCGAGCGGGCTGATCGTGACGGGACAGGCCTCCACGCAGGCGCCGCAGGTGGTGCAGGCGAAGAGCTCCTCGTAGGTCAGCACGCCGTCCTCGAAGACGTCCCTCGGTCCCCTCCTCCTCGATGCCCAGAGCTCCTCCCTGAGCTTCTGGACCACCATCCTCGGCGAGAGGGGTGTTCCGGCGGCGAAGGCAGGGCAGACGGCCTCGCACCTGCCGCAATCGGTGCAGGCGTCGAGCCCCATCTTTTGGTACCAGCTCAGCTCCGTCACCTTCCTGAAGCCCACCTTGATCTCCGCCGACTCGTCGAGCTCCTGGAGCTTGAACGGTGTGTTGGCCACCGTCGGGAACCTAGGCGCCGTGTGCGAGAGGCCCGAGTAGAAGACGGCGACGACCGAGTGGAGGAGGTTGGTGAAGGGGAGGGCGGCCACGAGGCCGAAGGCCACCACCGCATGGGACCACCAGACCCATCCGTAGACCTGCGAGAGCCAGCCCCTCTCAAGGCCCATCGAGGCGAGCGCCACCGAGACCGAGTTGCCTATGAACGAGTAAGACGACCAAGGGACCTGCGTGACGTGGAGCCTGATTCCCTCGAGGAGGTACCCCGTGACGCCGATGAAGAGGAGCCCGTAAAGGTAGGAGTAGTACTCGAGCCTGTTCCTGAGCCTCTTGACGCCTGCGTAGTGCCTCGCCAGCCCCACCAGCAGCCCGTAGAGGAGGAAGAGCCCGAAGAGGTCGAGCGTCGCCTCGAAGGCGAGGTAAGCCGCACCCTCGAGGAGCTTGCCGCCGAACCTCTCGAAGAGGTCGAAGTCGATCGCCACGAGAACCGTTCCGATGAAGAGGGCGAGGATCCCGTAGCTAAGGCCCAAGTGCATCAGCCCAGGCCCCAGCTCCCTCACGATCCTCCTCTGGGCCACTGCGTACCGCATCACGTTCCTGATCCACGTTACTGGGTCCCGGGCGATCGCCCTCAGCGCCTCGATCCCGTACTCCGAGAGCTTCAGGTAGAGGCCGTAGAGGAATACTGCGGCAAACGGTATCAGCACGATGTACATCAGCGACTCTGTTCCGTGCGGGAGGAGCGCGAAGTTCTCCCTCGCAGGGACCTCGCTCACGCGGAATCCGATGGACAGACATGATAAGAATTTGATTGCGGTTCTCGGAAAGCGCCTTGGAGCCTCCTCAGGTCAGGACCTCATGTCGATGACCCGCTTGGCCTTCCCGACCTCCTGCCTCGGCAAAGTCATCGGGTTCACCAGCTCCACCACCGGATCCACCATAAGGTTCTCGGCGATCTCCCGCCTTATCCTCTCCGCCAGCTCCCTCCTCCTCGCCTCCGGAACTTCCGGCGACGCCAGCTCCGCCGTGAGCCTCATCACGTCGAGACCCTTCTCCCTCGTCAGCGTGATCTGGTACTCTATGCCGAGCTCCGGGAACTTCATCAGTATGGACTCCACGGCCGAGGGCCAGATGGCGACGCCCCGCACCTTCACCATGTCGTCGATCCTGCCCGTTATCCGCTCGATCCTGAGGTGGGTCCTGCCGCAGTCGCAGACCCTCGCATCGTAGACCCTCGATATGTCCCTGCTCCTGTACCTGATCAAGGGCATCGCCTCCTTCGTCAGCGTCGTGAAGACCAGCTCGCCCTTCTCCTCCGGCCCCACAGGTTCGCCGGTCTTCGGGTCTATCACCTCGACGAGGAAGTGGTCCTCCCAGAGGTGGAGGCCGTCGTGGAGGTAGCAGTCGTTAGCAACGCCGGGACCGCAGAGTTCGGTAAATCCATAGATGTCGTACACGTCCATGTCCCAGGCCTTCGCGATCCTCTGCCTCATCTCCTCCGTCCACATCTCCGACCCGAAGACCCCCTTCCTCACCTGCGTGTCCCTCGCCGGATCCACGCCCATCTCGTAGGCCGTCTCGGTGAGCCTGAGGACGTATGAGACCACCGCCGAGATCATGGTGGTCCCGAGGTCCCTCATCAGCTGTATCTGCCTCCTGCTGTTGCCAGCCCCGGTCGGCACGATGAACGCTCCTATCTTACGGGCACCGTAATAGAAGCCGAAGCCGCCCGTGAAGAGTCCGAAGCTCGGGGTTATCTGGAAGACGTCCTCCTTCCTCAGGCCCGACATGTAAAGCGAGCGGGCCATCACCTCCGCCCAGACCTCTATGTCGTTCGTCGTGTAGAGCCCCACAGTAGGCGTGCCGGTCGTCCCTGAGGTCATGTGGATCTCCACCAACTCCGATTTGGGGACCGCCAGGAGCCCGAAGGGATAGGTGGCCCTGAGCGTCTCCTTGTCGGTGAAGGGGAGCTTCCTGAGGTCGTCGAGGGTCCTTACGTCGTCCGGCGTGATCCCCCTCTCCCTCATAGCCTCCCTGTAGAACACGACGTTCTCGTAGGCGTGCCTCACCGTCCACTTCAGCCTCTCGAGCTTCAACCTCTCCAACTCTTCCCTGCTCATCGTCTCGGCGCGGCGGTTGTAGTAGTCCTCGACCCTCACATCAACGCCCTTAACGAAGTCGGTATAAAACGTGAGATCGCGTCAACCTGAACGACCTTCACCGTTGCATCGAAACCTGGTGGCGTTCAGCGCGAGCCCGTGGTGAGCGATTCGTCGACCGAGCCGACGTTCCTCTCCCTCCTCTTCACCAGGCCCTCGATCCACCTGACGAATTCCTCAACAGCGATCCCCCTGACCACCTTGCCCTCATGGTCCCTGACGGAGACGGTGTTGGACTCTGCCTCGGCCTGGCCGGCGATGAGCACGAACGACGCCCTCATCCTGTGGGCCTCCCTGATCCTCTTCTCCAGCGTCCCCTCCTCCCAGAGCTCGGCCCTGATCCCAACGTCGAGCAGCGTCCTCAGCACCCTCTCGGCGTACCAGGAGTGGGCCGACTTCACAGGAAGCACGACCGCCTGGACCGGCGCCAACCAGACGGGGAGCCTTCCGTTGTAATGCTCCAGAAGGAGGCCCGTGAAGCGTTCGAGGCTTCCCAGGATCGCCCTGTGTATCATGACCGGCCTCTTCCTGGTTCCGTCCTGGTCGACGTACTCGAGTCCCAGCCTCTCCGGCATGAAGAAGTCGAGCTGTATCGTCGAGCACTGCCACCTCCTCCCCATCGAGTCCTCGACGTCCACGTCTATCTTCGGGCCGTAGAAGGCGCCCTCGCCGTGCTTCACCTCGTACCCGATCCCGACCGATTCGAGAGCGGCCTTCAGGTCCGACTCCGCCACGTCCCAGAGCTCCTTGGTGCCGATGTACTTCTCGGGCCGCGTCGAGAGGTTGACGTGGACCGGCGCTCCGAGCACCCTCTCGAGGACCTCGAAGGACGCGTCGAGTATCTCCCTCACCACCTGCTCGACCTGGTCCGGCCTGGCGAAGACGTGACCGTCGTCCTGCGTGATGCTCCTGACCCTGAGGAGACCCGTGAGCTCTCCGGGCTGCTCGTTCCTGTAGACCGTTCCGAACTCCGAGAGCTTCACCGGGAGGTCCCTGTAGCTCCTCGTGGCGCTGGCGTAGATCATAGCGTGGCCCGGGCAGTTCATCGGCTTCAGCACGTACTCCTCGTCACCTATCCGGAAGAGGAACATCCTGTCCCTGAAGGTCTCGTAGTGCCCGGTCCTCTGCCAGAGCGTCGACCTGAAGAGGTGGGGCGTCCAGACCTCCCTGAACCCCAGCCGCCTGTTGACCTCCCTGATCAGTCTGATCAGCTCCTCCCTGACGATAGCTCCGTTCGGGTGGAAGAGGATCAAGCCGGAGCCGACGTTCTCGTTGACGCTGAAGACGTCCAGCTCCCTCCCCAGCCTTATGTGGAGGGGTTCCCTCTCCTCCCTCGCGGCCGCCCTCTCCTGCACCTGGACGGCCTCCTGTCTCGGTGCGCCCTCGGCCCTCGCCTCCCTCCGCGACAGGACGTCCTCCCTCGTCACTACCCTGAGCTGCTCCGCCAACGGGTGGCCCTTCACCGAGAGGGTGAAGCGCTTGTTCCACCCGAAAGGTGCCCTGTAAACCTCCAGCCCCATCGACCTGGCCTCCACCTCCATCCTCCTCAGGACCTCCAGCGCCTTCTCGGGCCTCGCCAGCTCAGGGCTCAGGTGGGCGTAAGGATAGATCAGGAGCCTCTTCACGCCGATCCTCTCCATGAACTCGGCCACCTGCCGGAGCATTTCCGATGCGACCTCCGGCGTGTCGTCGCGCTCGACGCTGGTGAAGAGCACGATCGCCTCCTCCACCCTGTACCTCCTCCTGTCCGCTTCCTCGAAGACCCGGCCCTCGACCCCTACCGGCTCGTACTCTATCGAGTCGACGTGGAGCTGCAGCGCCCTCATCCCACCGTCCCCCTCCGGAACCTCGGAGGTATTGAACTGGTCTCCAATATTCCCCTGCCGCGGGTCCCGAGAATACTGTCGGCTGATCGTCCAGTCGGGGAGAAGCCGAACCTATCAGAGCGGTGAGCAGAGGGGAGGACGTGAAGGGGACTTTCGCCGACGACGTGGAGGCCCTCGTGGAGTCGGTCAGGAGGAAATACGGCGGCCGTGTGGCGGAGGCCCTGGAACGGCCCGCCTCGAAGCTGACGGAGCTCCACGGCAAGGGCATCGTCAAGACAAACCACTCGGTCCTGGAGCTTATCTGCGCCGCCCACCTGATCTCGAGGGGGTACGAGGTCGACGTCGAGAAACACCTCGAGGGCCCGCTGGTCTGCGACGTCTACGGCGTCAAGGGCGATGGCACGGTGATCGTCGAGATAGAGACCGGCTTCACCTCCCCAGAGCACGCGCTGGACCCCCTCACTTACCTGAGGGCGAGGATCGCCAGCAAGGTGGCCCGATACAGCAGGTTCGCGGATCGCTTCTGCCTCGCGACGCCGAGGAACAACCTGCTGGAGATCCACAGCGCCCTCGTCAAGCCGCCCGCCCACAGGACGGTGGAGGAGCTCCGGAGGCTGAAGGCCCTCTGCGACCTCTACTACTCGAACCCGCCGGTGACGCTGGAAGAGCTCAGGAACTGCAGGCTCCACTCGGTGATGGTGATCGACGTCGACGACGTCTCGGTCCAGGACTTCTCCCCTGATGAGTACAGGGAGATGCTGACGCGGTGCGGGCTCTCGAGGTGGGACGATTAGGGCTCCTGCGCCTCCTGGAGGTATCTGGGCCCGGAACCCGCCACGACCCTCCAGAGTAGGGCTGAGGACGATACGGCGTAGACGACCAGTCCTGCCAAGAGGACCGGGTTGGGCGCATCGGCCGCAGGGTCCAAGACCCTCGCCACCATGACGGGCAGCGATAGAAGCGTCGAGCCGAGCATCGGGAAGAGGACGTAGAGGAGGGAGCCGAGGGAGAGGGGAGAGGTGGCGACCCTGGAGGAGACGGAGATCGCGACCGATAGGAGGGAGCCGAAGGAGGCCATGGAGAGGAGCAGCAACAGGTCGATCGCGAGGAAGGGGACCTCGCCGGCACCGATCGAGATGAGGCCGTAGAGGACCAGCGCGAAGGCGGCCGTGACGGACATGTAGGAGAGCGGGAGCGTCGCGACGTAAATCCCCAGAGCATCGCCCGAGGAGGCGAGGTACCACGTGTTCCTCCGCTCCGAGACGTTCCAGTTGATCGCGAGCAGGGCCGGCAGCATCGGCGTGTACAACGCCACCATCGAGAGCTCCGCGAGCCTCGGGAAGGTGCCGAAGCCCGTGAGCCTCGGTATCGCCGAGTTGACGAGCGTGAGGAAGGCCAGCACCATCNCCCCCGTCCAGAGGCTCCCCTCCCGGGCGATCCGGGTCAGGTGAAGCGCGTACATCGACCACCAGATCCCTCCGCGACCCATCAGCCTGAGCGAGGCCGACAGGAGGCCCGGCACCCTCAGGTACCTGGGCATCCTCCTCGGAGGCTCCATCAGGACCGTCAGCAGGACCGGCGAGACCGAGGTGTAGAAGTCGACCCTCGAGAAGGTCGCGTAGGCGGCCAAGAGAAGGGCGAGGTAGAAGGCGACTACGGGGAGCGCGGAGCTGTTGCCGCTGAGGAGGAGCGCCAGCGCATGGACCGGATGGTACGCCGTCCACCGGGGGGCCTCTAGGCCGGCTGCGTGGAGGACCAAGGGCAGAGAGATCAGGCCCGTGACGGCCCATCCGAGGACCCTCGAGGCCCTCGCGCCGACGATCGACCTCGAGATCCCGAGGAGGTGCGAGGTCATGGCCGCCATCAGGATGGCCGTCGTGTAAGAGAGCGCCGCGGCCGGCAGGTAATGCGCGTGCCTCGGATACGTCAGCACCGCTATGGCAACGAGCGAGGTGGGAACCGAGTAGACGCCCAGCAACATCACCTGGAAGAGCAGGTCCGAGAGCAGGAAGACGTGGGGCCTGACCGGCGTCGTGAGGACGAACTCGACCTCGTACGGGAAGGCCGTTATCCCTCCTCGCGTCCCGAGGAACGCACCTATCGCGAGCATCGCCGTCATCGTCACGACCGAGAGGGTCCCGAGGGCACCCGACTGTCCTGCGGGCGACTGGGATCCGAGGAAGCGGAGGAAGAGCGCCAACGCGCCGACCACGAAGGTCCAGAGCAGGTAGAACGTGAGGAGCGAGAGGACCGACCTCGGAGACCTCCTGACGTGGCCGAAGTACTGCCGCACCTTCGCCGCCAGCAGGACCCAGATCAGCCGCTCCTCCATCTCGAGCCCCTCACGATGCTGATGAAGGCCTCCTCCAGCGTTGACCCCTCGTCGAGCCCTGCCCTCCTGACGATCTCGCCGATCGTCCCCGACGCCACCGCTACCCCCGCGTCGATGATGGTGACCCTGTCGCAGAGCCTCTCGACCGAGTCGAGCAGGTGCGTGCTCACCAGCACCGCTCCACCCGCCTTCGCCGTCTCCCGCATCAGGAGCTTCGCTACCCTCTGGGACTCGGGATCGAGGCCGTTGAAGGGCTCGTCAAGCACCAGTACCCTGGGAGAGTTGATCACCGCGGCCGCGAAGGCCACCCTCTGCCTGGTCCCCTTGGAGAGGTCGTGGATCAGCCGGTTCGTGTGGGCCTCCACGCCGAAGAGCGAAGCCACCTCCTCCGCCCTCCTCCTGGCCTCCCCCGGCTCAAGGCCCTTCAGCCTCGCGACCAGCAAAAGGAACTCCATGACCGTCAGGTACTCCGGGAGGGCAGGGTTCTCAGGCAGGTAACCGATCAGCTCCCTGAAGCCCCTGTCGTCCGGCACCTCCCTCCCTCCGACCCTTACCGTTCCCCTGTCGGCCCTCAGCAACCCCACGACGCACTTGACGGTGGTGGTCTTACCCGCACCGTTAGGCCCCAGAAGGCCGTGGATCTCTCCGGCCTCCACCGTGAACGTCAGGCCCTTGACGACCGGGCCCTCGCCGAAGTCCTTCCAGAGGTCCCTGACCTCGATCAGCCCCATGCCTGAAGGACCGTGTCGTGGACGTGGTGAAAAAGCGTTAGCTCGTCAGAGGAACGCATAGACGGCCGCCGCCACAACAGCGCCCGTCAGCGCGCAGACCGCGTTGACCGCCTGGTTGTCGAAGCCCCTCACCCCCCTCACGAGCTCGGCAGGCTCACCGCAGTGGTTCGGCAGCTCGGTGAGGGCCCCGCAGACCCTGCACCTGTAGAGGGACTGGAGGAGTTGGCCCGCCACGCTGTCGGCGGTCGCTCCGATCGTCGAGGCCAGCAGAACGGTCACCAGCAGCTTGACCGGGTCCAGGGGGTTCGTGAAGAAGAGCAGCGAGACCGCATAGGATGTCATGGCGGCCATGAGCACGCCCACGTAGCCCAGCGCCGTCACGCCTCCCGGCTCCCCCGGCCTCGCCTCGCCGAACCCGATGATCCTCCTGACCCTGCCCCTGCTGAGGAGGCCTACCTCGGTGGCCATCGTGTCGGCGAAGACGGCGGCCACCGACCCGATGAAGGCGTAGAGGTAGAGGTGGCGGTTGCTCGCGTCGAGGGCGCTCATGACCGCCGCGACCCCTGCGACCCCTCCGTTCCCGAGGACGTTCCTCCAGCCCCTCGTCCCTCCCTTCAGCTCGGCCGCTCCGACCGACCTCTTCCTCTCGTAGCCGATGCGCGTGAAGGCCGCCGAGACCGCCAGGAACGTCACCAGCAGAAGGGCCCCTCCCCTCCCGACGGTGAGGTAGACGACGGCGCCGAGGAGGACCGCCACAGCACCGCCCGCCGCATCGAGGGCCCTCGTCCGCCAGACGACGACGCTGACGACCGCGAGGAAGACCGCCGCCTCGAGCAGGAGCCAGGGGTCAACCATCTCCCAGCAACCTCTCTACCTCCTCCGCCACCCCCTCCACCGGAACCTCCACCTGCCTGCCCTCCCTCATGTCCCTGATGACCGCAGTTCCCCTCTCCCTCTCGCGGCTCCCTATGATGACCACGAGCCTCACTCCCCTCTCCGACGCGAGGCCCAGCTCGTCTCCCAGCGACCTTCCCGGGAAGGACATCTCCGCCTCTATCCCCCTCCTCCTTATCGCGTCGGCCACCGTC
The DNA here is from genome assembly GCA_000494145.1 of Candidatus Calditenuaceae archaeon JGI OTU-1. Taxonomy (GTDB): domain Archaea; phylum Thermoproteota; class Nitrososphaeria_A; order Caldarchaeales; family Calditenuaceae; genus Calditenuis. Next base: position 25,900 of record AWOE01000008.1, read on the forward strand.
AAGGCCCGCTCCGATTCGGCCCTGCCCAGCGGCTTCACCAGAACCCTCGGAGCCCTCAACCTCGGCCTGTAGTCCGTCCTGTCGACGAGGTACTGCATCACCCTTGTCACGCCTATCGCGACCCCCACTCCCGGGAAGTCCCTCCCGCCGAAGAGCCCGATCAGGCCGTCGTACCTCCCTCCGCCCGCGAGGGCCACGCTCGCCTTCGGACCGTAGACCTCGAAGATCACCCCGGTGTAGTAGCTGAGGCCCCTCGCGAAGCCGGGGTCGTAACGGATCCTCTCCCTGCCCACCAGCTCCCCGAGGACCCTGTACACCGCCTCCAGCTCCTCCACCTGCGGCCCCGCACCTTCTATCCCGGAGAGCAGCTCCCTCACCGATCCGATGTCACCTGACCCTCCTCCCGAGACGAGGGCCTCGTAGGCCTCCGCCGCCTGCCGGTCAGAGGAGTTCCTCCTCACCAGCCCCAGCGCCTCCTCCCTCCTCCCCCTGTCGATGAGGGAGAGGATGCGGTCCTGATTCTCCTCCCTTATCCCGCACGCCGAGAGGACGGCCCTGTGGACGCCGACGTGCCCGAGCTTCACCCAGAAGTCGCCGATCCCCACCGAACCGAAGAAGTCCCTGCAGATCAGGACCTGCTCCGCATCGGCCATCGGGTCCCTGACGCCGATCAGCTCGAAACCCGCGTGGTAGAACCTCCTCCGCCTCCCCCACTGGGGCTCGTCCAGCCTGTAGCAGTCGGCGATGTAACCGAGCCGGACCGGAAGCGGCCTCCTGCTCAGCCTCGCCGCGAAGAGCCTCGCCACGGGAGCCGTCATCTCGGGCCTCAGCACCAGCCTCCTTCCGTGGGCGTCCTCGAAGCCGAACATGTGCGCCAGTATCTCCTCGCCGCTCTTCACCGCGAAGAGCTCGTAGTGCTCCACCGTCGGCGTCTCGATCGGCTGGTACCCGTACGCCTCCATCAGGGTCCTCGCGGTCCTGACCAGCTCTTCGTGGACCGCGTACTCCTCCGGCGTCAGGTCGTCCATGCCCTTCGGCGGCTCGAGGGGAGGCCTCAACCTGTGCCTGCTCCTCTCTCCCGTTATTTATCCCGCAACCCATCAAGGAGGACCGCAGACGTCGTGACCGTTCTGTCCCGCAGAGGAGGGACTGGACGCTATGGATGACGCTGCGGACGGAGATGTGTAGAGGAAAAGAAGGCGGAGATAGGAGGGGTGGAGCGCTTTGGCATAGGGTGCGCTTACCCGGACAGCTCGGGCGATTGGGAGTGGCGCGCTGAGGGCGTCCGGCTTTCGCCTCCGCCCTTACACGCCCACCCCATCAACCCCCTCTTCTAGGGGAGCCCTCGTCGGGGACCAAGGCCCGTTGCCGGGCCCTATAGTCCCCGATTGGCCGCCTATTTTTGGGAGGGGCTTCGGGCTTAGATGCTTTCAGCCCTTATCCCCAGGGGCGCGGCTGCCCGGCGTCGCCCTGTAGGACGACCGGTACACCGTTGGCCCCGGCCCTCCGTTCCTCTCGTACTAGGAGGACCCTGCCCTCAGGCGGCCCGCACCCCCAGCAGGTAGAATCCGACCTGGCTCACGCCGGTCTAAACCCAGCTCACGTTCCCCTTTGATAGGCGAGCAGCCTCACCCTTGGCCCCTGCTGCGAGGCCAGGATGGGAAGAGCCGACATCGAGGTACCAAGCCGCGGGGTCGATGGGGACTCTCGCCCGCGACGAGCCTGTTATCCCTGGGGTAACTTTTCTGTCACCACCGGCCCCCACTGGTAGGGGCCGATGGATCGCTAGGCCCGGGTTTCCCCTCAGGACCCCTTGCGTTCGAGGGTCCTGTCAGGCCGGCTTTTGCCCTTGCACTCTACAGCGGGTTTCTGTCCCGCCTGAGCCGACCTTTGGGCTCCCCCGATATCTTTTCGGGGGAGTGCCGCCCCAGCCGAACTGCCCACCTGCCGTTGTCCCAGGGCACAGGCCCCGGTTAGCGGGACAGCCCCAGGTGGCCGGTGTTACATTGGCGCCTCCCCGGGCCCCCGGAGAGGCCCGGATCGACGGCTCCCGGCTACGCTATGCACCCAGGGCCATCCCGCAGCGACAGGCTGCAGTAAAGCTCCACAGGGTCTTCTCTCCCCGCTGGGGGTTCGTGGACTGTTCGTCCACGTTATGTGGGTTCACGGGGCTCCGGGCCGGGACAGTGGGGCCCTCGTTGATCCATTCATGCGCGTCGGAACTCACCCGACAAGGCATTTGGCTACCTTAAGAGGGTCAGGATTACCCCCGGCGCTAGCCGGCCCTTATCCCGGTTGGACCCGGGTTTCAGGTACCGGTGCTGGCCAGGATTCAGAAGCCGTTCAAAGCCTTTCGGCCTTGCGGCTTCCTATGTTTTTATTAAACAGTCGGGACCCCCTTGTCACTGCGACCTGCCAACCCCTCCTCGTCGGAGGGGAAGGCAGGCACCCCTTCTCCCGAGGTTACGGGGCCAATTTGCCGAGTTCCCTGGCCCGGAGTCACCCCAGACGCCTTGGCCTTCTCAGCCAGGGGCACCGGTGTCGGATCTAGGTACGGTCCCGCGGGATCGTTCCGGGCCCCCTTTTCACTGGCTCCAGGGATCGGCCGAAGCGGCATACGCCGCCCCGTCACGCCTTCACCTGGTTCTCGCCGTTACGGCACTCCCCAGGCTTCAGCGCTTGGGCAGGGCTACGGCCCTGCTCGGCCTACCCCGAAGCGTCGGGGGTCCGGCCTGCGTCGCCGCACCTACCCGCGGGGCGCCGGAATGTTAACCGGCTTCCCCTTCGGCCTACCCGGTTAAGGTCGGCCTTAGGACCGGCTTACTCCCGGCTGACGACGCATTGCCGGGAAACCCGTGCCCTTCCGGCGGAGGGGATTTCCACCCCTCTTCGCTGTCTACTACCACCGGGATCTGCATTAACGGCCGGTCCACGGGACCTCACGGCCCCGCTTCTGCCCAGCCGCCACGCCCCCCTACCCCCACCCGTGCAAGGCACGGGTGAGCCCGGGTTTCGGCGGCCCGCTTAGACCCGTCAATTTTCGGGGCCCCCGTCCTCGGCGGGTAAGCTGTTACGCACTTCTTAGCCGATGGCTGCTTCTAAGCCTACGGCCCCGCTGTCTCAGGACGGAGACGCCCTTCGGTTTGTCACTTAGCGGGCACTTAGGGGCCTTAACCCGAGGTCTGGGTTGTTCCCCTCTCGGTCCTGGAGCTTACCCCCAGTACCCCACTCCCGGGATCTGCGGCGCCCGCGGGTTCGTAGTTTGAAAGGAGAGTGGGGCCTCATCGGCCCCTTTCTCCCCTATCAGTGCCCTACCCCGCAGGCAACCTCCCCCGGGGCTGTCCTGCGAGACACTTCGGGGGGAACTAGCTATCACCGGGCTCGGTTAGCTTTTGACTCCTAGCCCCAGGTCAGGGGACCGAATTGCACGTCAGGACCCCTATTCGGGCCTCGACCGGGGTTTCCCCCGGCTTCGCCCTGCCCAGGACTAGATCGCCCGGTTTCTAGCCTCACAGGCGTGGCTACAGGCCCTTTCAGACCCCGCCCCTCGCCGGAGCTTCCTCCGGCCGCGGGCGCTCGGTTTCCCTACGCCTCCGGGCTTTCAGCCCTTAGACTCGCCACACCTGTGAACTCCCCGGCCCGTGTTTCAAGACGGAGCGGACGACCCTGGGATTGTCCCCGCGCGGCCCCTTTCGGGGCCTTGACGGGGATTTCCCTTTCGGGCCGCCCTCGTCTGTTACCGGCCGGTTTCAGGCGCTTTTCACCCCCCTCTCGGGGTACTTTTCACCTTTCGCTCACGCTACTGGTCCGCTATCGGTCTTGGGACGTATTTAGCCTTGGAGGCCAGTGGCCCCCAACTTCCCGCACCATATCCGAGGTGCGGTACTCTGGGATCCGGGGCATCACCCATCCGCCCTTCGCCTACGGGGCTATCACCCTCTACGGCCCCCCATTCCAGGGGAGTTCGGCTCGGGCTTCAGGGTGGACCCCCGGCCCTTAACCCCACATTCCCCCCGAGTTTCCCCGGGGGGTTCGGTTTGGGCTCCTCCCCGTTCGGTCGCCCCTACTAGGGGAATCTCGTTTGATTTCTTCTCCTCCCCCTACTTGGATGCTTCCGTTCGGGGGGTTCCCGATCCCGGCTCAGGCCGGGACCGCGGCAGGCCGAAGCCCGCCGCAGGATGTCCCATTAGGAGATCCCTGGATCTACCCCTGCCTGCGGGTACCCGGGGCTTATCGCAGCTTGCCACGTCCTTCCTCGGCGCCCAAGCCGAGGCATCCACCGGCCGGCGTACCCCTGTCCGGGCCAAGGCGCACCCTATCTTGCCGCGCTCCACCGCCTCCCATGCCGCGGTCACAGCGTAAGCTCCCGCATCCCGCCACGGGGCCTCTCCCCCGGGGCGTTCACGCCAACTGAGATTAGTGGAAAGGGACCCTATTAAACCATCCGATGGATAAGGCAAGAAAGAGCGATCAACAGCCGGATCCACGACAGCGCGCAGGCCGTCAACCCTTCGGTTTCGTGTCCCGGGTCTCCGGGAAGAGAACAATAATTAAACGCTGGGTGATGGGGGTGGACGGAATGCCGGAGGCGTGGGAGGTCGTCTCGGTCATCGCGATCTTCCTCTTCGTCCTGCTCCTGGCCTTAGCGGTGATCGGCCTCGCTGACCTGATGAGGACTGTCGGCCGTCTCCTCGGCATCGCCCTTCCCTTTGTCCATCCGATCCACTTCGTGCTCCTGTTCTCTTGAGAAACTCAGTAATAGAATATGGCGTAGTATCTCCTGCGCAATAGACTCCTGAACCAGAGGCCCATCAGCATGCCGACCGCAAGGCCACCGACGTGTGCGGTGTAGGCTATCGAGCTGAACGGCAAGGCTAGCGCCAGAACCGTCTGGATCAAGCCCATCAGCGTTATTGCCACGAAGGCCGGAGCTACGATCGGCAGGAAGTAGAAAAAGAACGCGACCGGCCTCCTCGGGTAAAGCACCGCGAAAGAGCCCATCACGCCGAAGACCGCACCCGACGCACCTATTGCAGGGATGAAAGCCGCCCGGGGATCGAAGGTCACAGCGTACGTCAGCATGTAATAGACGTAGGCTATCCCTCCCACTATCCCGCTCAGGAAGTACAGCAACGTGAAACGCCCGCTGCCCACGGAGCTCTCTATGTCCCTTCCGAAGACGAAGAGGGCCCACATGTTGAAGAGTATGTGCAGGAAATCGGCGTGGAGGAACATCGAGGTGATCAACCTGTAGTATTCGTAATCCAACGCGATCAGCGCCGGCACCGCGCCGAACGTCAGGAACGCCCTCGTCAGCCCCGTGACCAGAGAGAGGAGGAAGGCTATCAGGTTGACCGCTATCAGAACGTAAGTCACCACCGGCCTCCGCTCGACCTCGAACATCGCCGTCGCAATCTCCTTCAAAGGGCACAAGTTAACAGTATCGCGTGGCTCGAAACCGCCCAGATCGTCCGTCAACGCGTCGTAACGATGTCCTGCAAACGAGAAACGAGCTGCTAGAATTCGCGGCACCTCCGGCATGACGGCCTACGGCGAGACGTCGGCGAAGGGTGATAGGTTTCCCGTGAAAAGCGGGTAACGATGAGGCGGAAGGTCATCATCATGGGAGCTGCAGGCAGGGACTTCCACAACTTCAACGTGAGGTACAGGGGCGATCCGAACTACGAGGTCGTGGCCTTCACCGCAGCCCAGATACCCGGCATAGCGGACAGGGTCTACCCTTACCCGCTTTCTGGAGACCTTTACCCGAACGGCATCCCGATCCTGAGCGAATCGGAGCTGCCCTCGCTGATCGAGCGGCACAACGTCGACGAGGTCGTGCTGTCCTACAGCGACCTCTCCTTCCAGGAGGTCATGGAGAAGGCGTCGCTGGTCATATCGAGGGGCGCCGACTTCGTCCTCCTCGGTCCCAAGTCCACCTGCCTCAGATCGAGGGTGCCGGTTGTGGCCGTGACCGCCGTCAGGACCGGTGCCGGGAAGAGCACCGTGACGAGGTACGTCGTCCGTCTCCTGAGGAGCGCCGGCAGAAGGGTGGTGGTCGTCAGGCACCCGATGCCCTACGTTGACCTCAGGACTCCGGTACAGAGGTTCAGCAGCTACGAGGACCTCGAGAGGTACAACTGCACCTTCGAGGAGAGGGAGGAGTACGAGCCCCACATCAGGGAGGGGAACGTCGTCTACGCCGGAGTGGATTACGCCGAGGTCCTGAGAAGGGCCGAGGAGGAGGCCGAGGTCATCGTCTGGGACGGAGGGAACAACGACTACCCCTTCTTCTGGCCCGACGTCCACATAGTGGTGGTCGATGCGCTGAGGCCCGGTCACGAGCGGAGCTACCACCCGGGGATGGCCAACCTCCTGATGGCGGACGTCGTCGTGGTCAACAAGGCCAACGCCGCGAGCAGGGAGCAGGTCGAGGCGGTCCTGAGGTCGGTCAGGGAGCTGAACCCGAGGGCCCGCATCGCGTTGGCAGGAGCCAGGGTCACAACGGAGGGCGACGAGGACCTGAGGGGAAGGAGGGTCGTCGTGATCGAGGACGCACCTACCGTTACCCACGGTGGCATGCCGCACGCCGCAGGATACGCCGCGGCCAAGGAGGCCAACGCGGTGATCGTCGACCCCAGGCCCTTCGCCGTCGGAACGGTTGCGGAGATCTACAGGACGTACCCCCACATCGGCCCTGTCCTGCCGTCGCTGGGCTACACGGAGGAGCAGAGGAGAGACCTCGAGGAGACGCTGAGGAGGATCGACTGCGACGTCGTGGTCAACGCCTCGCCGACAGACCTCTCGAGGACCCTCCGGACCGGCAAGAAGTTCGTCCACGTGAGGTACGAGCTGCAGCTGCAGGGACCCGACGTCCTGGCCGAGGCCCTGAAGGAGAAGAACGTCATCTGATGGGGCCCTTTTCGTGCCGATCCCGTCCTAAACCCTTTTACCTGAGGCTGGTGGATCGCGGAGTGGAGGCGGCGGGTAGGGCCAGGGGGCTAGCCCTCCCCTTCCGACCGCGGACCCGAAACGGGCTCACGCGGGGGCCAGTAACCGGCGGTGGAGGGTTGCGGCGCAGGGCGAGGGAAGGGGCGGGGCGGATGAGCGCGCGTCCCGGCGGAGGCGGGTAGGGCCCCACGCCCTCCGTAGGGAGGGCCTCTGGGGTCCGCGCGCGCCGAACCGCGTCAGGCCCGGGAGGGAGCAGCGCTAAGGCGCGGCTCGCCTGCTGCCGGGGTGACGTGCGGGACGTCCCATACCGGACCGACCCCTGCGCCGTGGCCCGAGACCGCCGGAGCCGCCGCCTCCTTATGCTGACCTCCTCAACGGCCTGACCAGCCTGCCCTTCCTCGCGTCCTCCCTGACCTCACCCTTCTCCATCACCACCTCGCCGCCCACCACCGTGTAGACCGGCAGGCCCTTGACCCTGAGGCCCTCGAAGGGCGTGACCTTGGATTTGCTGTGGAGGTTCTCGGACCTGATCACCGCTTCGGCTTCCGGGTCCACGATCGTCAGGTCTCCGTCCGATCCGATCGCGATCGCGCCCTTCCTCGGGTAGAGGCCCCAGATCCTCGCAGGCCCCTCCGAGAGGAGCCAGGAGACCTCCGCGAACGTCAGCCGGCCCCTGTGGACCTCGGTCAGCATCAGCGGGAGCATCGTCTCCACGCCGGGGAAGCCCGAGGGCGCGGTCCAGACGTCCTCCACCTTCTTCTCCTCCGGTAGGTGGGGAGCGTGGTCCGATCCTATCGCGTCGATCTCGCCCCTCCTCAGCGCCTCCCACAGGGCCTCTGCGTCCTCCCTGCTCCTTATCGGCGGGTTGACCTTCGCGACGTTCCCGAGCCTCGTCAGGGCCTCCCTTCCGTCGAGCAGCAGGTAGTGCGGACACGTCTCGACCGTGACGTCGATCCCCATCGGCCTCAGGGCCCTGATCACGCCGTGCGCCTCGCCCGACGAGAGGTGGAAGACGTGTACCCTGCACCCGGTCGCCTTCGCGGCCAGCAGGGCCCTCGCCACCGCCAGCACCTCCGCGGCAACGGGCCTCGCCTCCATGTGCGCCAGCGGGTCCCTCCTTCCTCCTGCCCTCAGCACCTCCCTCAGCGCCGCTATCGTCCTGCCGTCCTCCGCGTGAACCCCGACCCTCAGGCCCAGCGATGCAGCGACCTCCATCGCCCTGATGAGGTCGAGCCCGTCGACCGGCTCCCCGATCCCGGTCGTCTCGGACATGTAGAGCTTGACGCCCACCGCCCCGAGCTCCGCCAGCTCCCTCAGCGCATCGACCTTCCCCGGAACGACGCCCGCATAGAACCCGAAGTCGACGACCGACTTCCTCGAGGCCGCCTCGAGCTTGGAGAGGAAACCCTGCCTGTCGACGGTAGGCGGTTCGGTGTTGGGCATATCGAGGACCGTCGTCACCCCGCCAGCGGCCGCAGCCATAGAGCCGGTCCTGAAGTCCTCCTTCCAATCGAGACCCGGATCCCTGAAGTGAACATGCTCGTCTATTATTCCCGGGAACACCAGAAGACCATCCGCATCTATCTTCCGTTCGGCCGGGGGCATCGTCTCGGTGCTGCCCATCGCGACGATCACGCCGCCTTCTATCCCGATGGAGGCCCTGAACGTCCCCCTCGACGTGACGATGAGGCCGCCTCTGACGACGAGGTCCAGCCTGCTCAAACCTCCCCTCTCGATGCCATCTCGATCAGCTGCCAGAACTCGTCGGTGACGGTGCAGAGCGCTTCGAGCTTCACGCCCTCCGACGCGAGCAGCTCCGCCGCCCCTTCGTTCCTGTCCAGGACGACGAAGTAGTGCTCCATGATGCCCCCGAGCTCCCTGACGGCCCTGACGCATGCGAGAGCCGTCGATCCTGTCGTTGTGAGGTCGTCGACCCCCACGAACCTCTCCCCCGGCCTGACGACGCCCTCCACCGATCTGCCGAGCCCGTGGTCCTTCGAGCCTGACCTGTAGTAGACGAGGCCGGCTCCGAGCCTGTCGGCCACGAGCGAGGCTATCGGTATCCCTGCTGTCGCGGTGGTGGCGACCTTGAAGCTCTCCCCACCGAGGGCCCTCCGGATCCTCGAGACCATCGCCCTCACGACCCTCGCCCTGTTAACTGGGTCGGAGTACAGCGCCCTGAGGTCGAAGTAGTAATTGGAGAGGCGGCCGCTGGAGAGCCTGATGGGCTCTCTGGACCTGACGACGACGTTTTCCGCCGACGCGAGCGCCTTGACTGCCGTGTAGAATTCCCTCATCGATCCCACCTTCTCCGCGAGCTCCCTGGAAGCGGAGGCCGGATCCTGTGAGGATGTGACGGTCCTGCCGAAGACGGGGAGTATCCGCTCCCCTCCGTAGAGCGCCGCGATCTTCGGATCCCCTCCCTGCGCACCGAGCCCCGGCACCAAAATCACCGCCTCCTCCCCCGCCCTGCGCCTCACCTCCCTCAAGACGGAGCCGTCGTCGCCCCCGCTCAACCCGACGACGTACCCCTCTATCCCGGCCGAGAGCGACTGCTCCAGCAGCAGCTCGTACAGCATGGTGCCCTCCTGCGTCCTCGTCCTGTAGACGCGGGCGGAGGGACCGGAGGACGGGTGGATGAGCGAGAAGACGTGGAGCCCCGCGGCCCTTGCCTCCCTCGCAAGATCCTCCGCGTTGCCGAAGATCGGGTTGAAGGTGAACGCGTCGTATCCGAGCTCCCTCACCGTTCTCACGCCCGCGGAAGCCGTGTGCTCGATGTCGTTGAGCTTGCAGTCGTATATCGCCAGCGCCTCCTTCGACCTGATCTCGTCGGTCAGCGACCTGTGGAGCCTCTCCGACATACCCCTGACGAAGTTCTCGTTGATCTTGACCGCTGCCACGTTGCGCCAGACCTCGTGCACCATCCTGACGCAGAACTCGTACCTCTCCTCCGGGCTCCTGAACCTCTCAGGAGGAGGGTCCAGCGCCACGCAGAGCGGAGAACCCTTCCTCGCCAGCAGGTCGTCGTAGACCTCGTGGAGTCTCTTCATCCCACCTGCCAGCCGTGCGGTGAATCTAAAACTCTGTGGTGCCAGGGCCTTCTCGATCGCCGAGAACGTCCCTCTCGCTCAGACGCCGAGCACCTGCCTGATGATCGCCCTGTAGTCGACCCTCGAGACCTTCGATCCCGGAGCGGGAAGCTGGTAGATGACCGGAACGGTCACGGACCTCGAGAACTCCGCGAGCTTCTGCGAGAACTCCGGACCGTACTCGTCGCTCACCAGAACAAGCCCCACATCCCCCCTCCCTATCAGGGAGTTCACCGCCCTCATCGCCTCCTCCGCCGTCTCCGCCAGGATAGCGCCCGCACCCGCCAGCTTCATCGCCGTGACGAAGGCCCTTCCGCCGACGGCGACCACCCTCATCCCGATCTCCTTCACCCTCCGATGCGGACCTTTTGAGCCTTCCTCCGCCCCGCCAGGACGTCGTAGAGCGGCGTCTTGACCGGCCTCTCCTCGATCAGCCCCCGTGGCCTGTAGAGCAGGAAGAGGACGATCAGAGCCCCGGTCACCGCGTACCTGACGTACGAGATGTCGAACGGCACGTGGATACCGAAGAAGGCGAGGGTGCTGGCCTGCGAGAACCTCTCGATCAGCGACATCAGGAGTGCGCCCACCACGACGCCGAGGTTGTTCGCAACCCCTCCCACGATCACCATCGTCAGGACGAAGAAGGTCAGCGAGGGTACGAAGTCGTCGGGGAAGATCGCCTGGGAGTAGAACGTGTAAAGGGAGCCCGCTATCCCCGCCAGCGCCGAGCCGATGAAGAGGACCCATCCCCTTACGGAGGCCGCGTCCTTGCCCAGCGCGTAGGCCGCCAGCTCGTCATCCCTCACCGCCTTCATGACCCTACCGAAGGGCGAGTTGACCAGCCGCTCGACCAGCACCAGAACGGCCATCGTTATCAGAGCCGTGGTGACCAAGTAAGCGGTAGAGACCGCTAGGGGGTCCCTGAGGAAGACGAAGGGGTTGGCTATGCCGGAGATGCCGAAGACTCCCCCAACGAGCGGCTCGTAGGTCCTGACGAACACCCTCGCCGCCTCTCCGAAGATCAGCAGGACTATGGAGAGCGTGGAACCCCTAAGCGCCAGCGCCGGATAGCTCGCGAGGTATCCGAGGAGGCCAGCGATCAGGCCGCCTGCAGCGAGGGAGACCAAAAAGACGCCCACCGCGAGCCCGGGTTCCGAGGCGGCCAGCTCCACCCTCTTCGCAGCCGCGACAGCTGAGAGCGGATCCTCAATCCCGAGGATGGCGTCATAGGTCCTCGTCGCTATGACCGCCCTCACAATGCCACCCACGAAGTAGAACAGCACCTTCCCGAGGTTCGGTATCCCCGTGTAGCCGTATTCTATGTTCGTGCTGAGAGCCAGAATTGTGTAGATCATCAGATAGAAGAGGAAGCTCGAAGCGAGGACGTAACCGCCTTCCTGTATCATCCCTCGCCCACCCCCCTGAACCTCATCCTGTACCGGTAGAGGAGGACGGCAACTATGGCGAGGTAAGGGATCAGCGGTTTGTAAGCCGTCGGCACCGCCAGCGTCCTGGAGACCGCCCACATCCCGAAGTTCTCGGAGAACCCTATCACGAATCCACCCAGCAGGGTCAAGGGGAAGCTGGTGAAGTTGCCGATGATCGAAGACGCAAAGACCCAGAGGAGGAGCCTCCACCCGGACTCTGGGTTGATGCTGGTGTAGTAGGCCCAGAGGGCGCCTGAGAGCCCAGCGAAGGCGCCGACGAGGAGACGCGTGAACCTCCTTATCCTCCAGACCGGAATGCCCGAGGAGATCGCCAGGTCCCTGTTGCTCGCCACAGCCCTCATCCCCTTCCCGAGCCTCGTCCTTAGGCTCATGTAGGTCAGCGCTGCGACGCTTCCGACCAGCACGGTCACAGCTAGCAGGTGGAGGTTGGTGATGGGCCTGTTGCCGATGTAAAGGATGGGAACAAGCCTGAACCCTGATGAGAGGAAGAGCAGGTCCTCCAGGTCCGCCGCTATCGAGAGGACGTACCTGATCAGCAGGCTGATTCCTATTGTGGCGATGAATACCTGGAGCGCTGTCGCTCCCCTCCTCTCGAGCGGTTTGAGGGCCAGCTCATCGGCCAGAAGGGCCAGCGTTGCGCCCGCGAGCCCCGACGCCAGCATAGCGGTTACCGGGTCCAGGCCGTTCAGGGTCAGGAGCGCCGCGACGTAGCATCCGACGGTGATGTATTCCCCCAGCGCGAAGTCCGCGTACCTCAGGACGAGGTAGTTGAGCGTGAGCCCGATGGCGGCCGTCGCGTAGAGCGAGGAAGCGAGGAGCGATATCGGTATCTGTCCCAGCGCCTCCTCTATCATGTCCCCACAGAACCGAAGTGCAAAATAATTCTAACCGCGCGAGACCTGGAAGAATATGGTGCGGAGGTCGACCTTCGAAACCTCCTCGCTTGCCCCTGTCAGCGCAATCCTCCCTCCCACCATCACGACGGTGCGGTCGGAGTGCTTCAGGGCCTTGAGCGCATGCTGCTCGATCAGGACAATCGTCATCCCCATCGCCCTCATCGCATCTATCTTCTGGTAGACCCTCTCGACCAGCTTCGGCGCCAGCCCTGCGGAGGGCTCGTCGAGGATCACGAGCTTCGGCGACATCATGAGGAGCCTGGCCATCGCGACCATCTGGCGCTCGCCGCCGCTCATCGTGCCCGCCTTCTGGTCGAGCCTGTCCCTCAGCTCCGGAAAGAGCTCCAGGACCTCCGTCGTCTTCAGCCTGAGCTCGGCCCCTTTCAGGTGATACCCTCCCATCTCGAGGTTCTCCTGGACCGTCAGGTCGGGGAAGACGTTCCCGGTCTGGGGCAGGTATCCGATCCCGAGGTGGGCCCTTCGCTCAGGAGGAAGGGAAGTGACGTCGAGGCCGTCGAACTTGATGGAGCCGGAGAAGAACGTCGTAAGCCCCACCACAGTCTTGGCGAGGGTGCTCTTGCCCGAACCGTTGGGGCCTATGACGGCCAGCGTTTCGCCCCTCTCAACCCTCAGGTCTATCTCCCTGATTATCGGTATCTTGCCGTAGCCAGCGGTGACCCCTGAAAGTTCGAGGAGGCTCAACCGACCTCACCACCGAGGTAGGCCTCCACCACCCTTCTGTCCTTGGACACGCCTTGGGGATCGCCGTCGTAGATCAGCCTGCCCTCGTGCATCACCATCACCCGCTGGACGTACTCGAACAGGATGTCGAGCCTGTGCTCTATGATCAGGAAGGTCGTCCCAAGCTCCCTGTTGATCCTGACGAGCGTCCGGAAGATGTCGTGGGCGAGGGGCACCGCGACGCCTGCCGCCGGCTCGTCGAGCAGGACCAGCCTCCCGCGGCCCATCATGGCCCTTCCGATCTCGGTGAGCTTCATCTGGCCTCCCGAGACCTCTGATCCCCAGTTCCTCGCGACCTGGGAGAGCTTGAGGAACTCCAGCAGCTCCCTCGCCTCTTCCGCCAGCTCCAGCTCCTGCCTGACCCATAACCTCCTGAAGGGGGCGACGTAGGGCCTCTCACCCCTCTGGCCCTTGGCCGATAACATCACGTTCTCGCCCACCGTCACCCGGTCGAAGGTCCTCGGTATCTGGAAGCTCCTGACGATGCCCCTCCTGTAGATCTCGTGGGGCGGCAGACCATCGATCCTCTCGCCCTCGAAGTAAATCTCCCCGGCGTCGGGCCTCAGGACGCCCGAGATCAGGTTGAAGAGCGTCGTCTTTCCGGAACCGTTGGGCCCTATCAGCCCGACTACCTCGCCATTGCGGACGGAAAAAGAGACTTCGTTTACCGCGACCAGTCCGCCGAACCTCTTAGTCAGGCCCCGTACCTCGAGAGACAAGGGCGCTATCCCGTCAGCTCGATGACCTCGGCCGGATACCTCCAGACCCCTATGTCGGCGAACCTGTACTTGCCTTCCGAGAACCGGTACTGCCAGATCACGTAGTCCGATCCCCTTGCGTCGCCGAACTGGTCGAAGGCCTTGTAGCCGGTCACCCCCACGAACCTCTCCGCCACCACCGGCAGCGCAACCCTCACCGCCTCTCCGTCGTACTTTCCCGCGTAGAGTATCGCCATCGCTGCGAGCCAGACCGCATCGTAGGTGAAGTAAGCATACGGCGACGGGTCACGGCCGAACCTGGCCCTGTAGTCCTGCTCGAACTTCGTGACCAGCGGCCCTCCCCTCGGCGACGCGAAGACTCCGGTCAGCTTCACTTGACTCAGGAACTCCGCTATCTCGGGCGTCGCCTTGCCGTCCGGTGCAGGCAGGTAAGCAGCGGGCCTCCTCAGCGTCTCGGACCCGAACCACCTCACGCCCGCCAGCGTCCTGTCGAGCCTAGCGTGCCCTAATATGTTGAGGCCGTCGTCCTCGAAGGCGATGATGAGCACCGCCGTGTCATCACCTGCGCCGAGCTCCGAGACGATCGAGCTGAGCTGGGACACCTCCGACGCGTAGTCCGGCTGGCCGACGGTGTAGAGGAGATTCCTGACGGTCCCACCGTACCTGTCGACGAAGGCCTTCTCGAAGGCGTCGGAGAGGCCCTTGCCGTAGTC
>AWOE01000009.1 GCA_000494145.1 Candidatus Calditenuaceae archaeon JGI OTU-1
CGTCGTTAGATTGCGGGGCAGTCCGCTGGAAAAACGTCTCACGCTCGGTCGTCTATGGGAAGCGATACCGACACGAGGCGTATCACAAAAATTCTTAAGTAGAGGGGGTAACTTATTAATTAATGCGAGGGGAAATGAACAAGAACCGAGCCTTATCGAGGACCACTGCTATCGCCATCGTGGTCGTCGCCGTCCTCATCGTGGTAGGGGGCGTCGCGGCATATTACATGACAGCTGCAGGGCCCCAAGCTCCGACCCCGAAGAGGATAAAGGAGACGCTCATCATCGGAACGACCGACTCGGTCCAGACGACGCTCGATCCTGCGGAGGCATACGATTACCTCGGAGTGAACATAATACAGAACTTGGGCGAGGGGCTCTTCGCCTATGAGCCGTCTACCACAAGGATCGTCAACAAGTTAGCGGAAAGCTACACGATCAGCTCGGACAGAAAGGTATGGGAAATTAAGATCAGGACGGATGCGAAGTTCCAGGACGGGACGCCACTAACTGCACATGACGTAGTCTGGTCCTGGGAAAGGACGATAAAACTGAACCAGGATCCGGCATTCCTGATCGCTGACCTGATCGAGAGGGCCGAGGCCGTCGACAGGAGCACCATCAAAGTTTACCTCAAGGAGCCCTTTGAGGAGACCTACGTCAAGGCCCTGCTCTCCACATGGGTGGCGTTTCCCGTGAACCCGAAGACTTCGCCGATGGAGGTGGTCAAGCCTCCGAGGACCCTGGACATGATAGGGCCCTACAAGCTTCAGGAGTGGAGGCCGGGAGAGCACATAGTCCTCGTCGCGAACCCCGACTACTACGGCGAGAAACCCAAGACGCCTACCGTGATAATCAGGTTCTACAAGGACCCGCAGTCCCTCAGGCTTGCGATAGAGAGGGGAGAGATAGACGTGGCTTTCAGGACTCTCAGCCCTGCAGACCTCAAGGACCTCCTCAACAATCCAAGGCTGCAGGTGGTGTCAGGCCCGGGGATAGCCCCAATAAGGTACATGGTCTTCAACGTCAACAAGGAGCCCTTCAACAACAAGCTGGTGAGACAGGCTATAGCCTACCTCGTTGACAGGAACGCGATCGTGAACACGGTCTTCATGGGAAGGTTCGCCCAGCCGCTCTACAGCATGGTCCCGATCGGCTTCTTAGGTCACAAGGACTCCTTCAAGGAAGTCTACGGCGATCGCCCGAACGTGGAGAGGGCAAAGGCTCTCCTCAGGCAGGCCGGCTTCAGCGAGACCAACAAGCTGAGGATGGAGCTCTGGTACACCCCGATCAGGTACACACCTGCGGAGGGAGACATAGCGGCCATCCTCAAGCAGAACTTAGAGGCTTCCGGGATGATAGAGGTAGAGCTGAAGAGCGCGGACTGGGCCACTTACAGGACCCTCTTCCGCGAGGAGAAGATAGCTGTTTGGCTCTTGGGATGGTTCCCGGACTTCCTCGACCCCGACAACTACGTCAGGCCCTTCTACCATTCTAAGGCGAACGGATGGCTTCGCGTCAACTACGCCGATCCGGACGCCGACGAGCTCATCGACCAACAGATACTCATGCCCACCAACGAGAGGGTGAGGGTGCTAGGCATGATACAGGACAAGGTGGCTGAGGACGCTCCGATAATCCCGCTATGGCAGGAAGGCCAGTATGCAATTGCCCAGCCGAACGTCAAGGGGATAGTGCTCGACACTTCCCAGATCTTCAGATACTATCTGATCTACGCTGAACTCACGTGAGCAGTCGCATCAAATTTTATTTTTTGTGCATCTTTGATGACGAGGGAGGGCAGATGGGCCTGCGAGATTACGTCGTCAAGAGGATCCTGCTGATGATACCAATAGTCTTCGTTCTGCTCACCATCGTCTTCGTCCTCCTAAGGGCCCTTCCGGGAGACCCGGTTACGATGCTGGAGGGAAAGGACATCCCGGAGGAGGTTCTGGCCAGAAGGCGGGCGGAGCTCGGTCTGGACCAGCCGTTGCACGTACAGTACCTCAACTACCTCGCCTCTGTCCTGAGGGGAGACCTCGGATATACCGCACTCGAGAGGATCCCCGTCGCGGAGTACATCGCTATGAGGCTGCCAGCCACGGTAGAGCTTGCGCTGGCTGCATCGCTGCTCTCCATTATGATAGGGGTTGCCCTCGGGATGCTCGCGTCCTTTTACAGAACTAAGACGACGCTGCCGGTGGTCAAAATCTACTCCTCCGTGACCTTCGCGATCCCGGTCTTCTACTTGGGGCTTCTGCTCCAGGCCACGCTCGGGGTCGGTGCCGGTCTCTTCCCTACAGGCGGTAGGCTCAGCGCACTCAACGAGGTCGCACTATCTCCGAGGCCCACAGGTTTCGTAGTCGTGGACGCCTTCATTGTAGGGAAACCGTGGATCGTGGTGGACTTCCTGCACCATCTCGCCCTGCCGTCGCTCACCCTCGGGATCTACCTCTCGAGCGTGTTCGCAAGGGTCACCTACCTGACTTTGGCCGAGGTAACGTCCCAAGATTACTTCACCGCCGGTAGGTCGAGGGGCCTGACCAAGACGATGCTCGTCTTGAGATATGGGATGAGGAACGCGATGATACCGCTGATTACCATGGCAGGACTCCAGGTCGCAGCCCTATTGGGTGGGGCGGTCCTTACCGAGACCGTCTTCAACTGGCCGGGAATCGGCTACGTGGTCTACGAAGGGATACTGAAGAGGGATTACGTGTTAGTCCAAGGGGCGGTGACGATCTACGCTATTATTGTTGCAGTTGTAAATTTGGTGGTGGACATTGTCTACGCGTACATCGACCCGCGGATCAGGTACTGAGATCGCCGGCTCAACTGCCGCGCTCCTGGCATCCCGACTGAGGTCTCTAGGCGAGCAGCGCTCCCTCTCAGCAGGCCTCCTCATCCTCGCCGTGGTCGTCTTCCTCGCTCTGGCTGGAGAGTACCTCACGCCCTTCGATCCCACACTGAGCGTTGTAGCAGTAGGCGGTAAGATCCACAACATCCCGCCGCTCCTACCTCCCGGATCGACCGTCAGGATAGACGAACGGACGGAGCTCCTCTTCGTCCTCGGGACAGATCATCTCGGAAGGGACGTGCTGAGCCGGATCGTCACGGGCGCTAGGTTCGTGCTGACGGTGGCCCTCGTCGCCACAGCGATCTCAGCGGCTATCGGCGTCACTCTGGGCCTCCTCTCGGGGTACGTGGGTGGGGCGCTGGACAGGGTCGTCTCGCTGGTGATGGATTCGATGTACGCCTTTCCTGGACTTGTCCTCGCTATAGCGGTGGCAGCCCTGCTCGGGACCGGGATTCTGAACATGGCGACGGCGATCGCAGTCGTATACATTCCGTCATACTATAGGATGGTTCGTGGCGCTGTGCTCTCCCTAAAGTCCCTCCCCTTCGTAGAAGCCCTCAGGGTCATGGGAATGGACACCCCCTCCATACTATTCAGACACATCGCACCCAATGCGCTTTACTCGATCATCGCTGTGCTGCCGATGAACTTCGCGGACGCAGTCATAACGGAGGCCGCACTCTCCTTCCTCGGTCTGGGGATCTCGCCTCCTACACCTGATTGGGGGTACGACCTCAACACGGGGAGAAGGTACTTTCTGAGCGGACACTGGTGGATAGGCGCCTTTCCGGGCATGATGATCGTCCTGACGGTGCTGGGTTTCCTGCTGGTGGGAGAGGGGCTCGGTGAGAGGTTCAACCCCAGACGCCTGATGAGGAGGTGAGAGCGTGCTGCTCGAGGTCCAAGGTTTGAGGATAGGGTACGACACGGGGAGAGGGAAGTTGGAGGTTGTGGCCGGAGTCGACCTAAAGGTCGGCCGTGAGGAGATTCTTGGGCTGGTGGGTGAGAGCGGGTCGGGGAAGACGACGCTGGCCCTCGCGGTTCTCAGAATACTGCCTGAATGGGGCACTGTCCTCGGGGGCCGGATCCTCTTCGATGGGCTAGATCTCCTGCGAATGAGCGAGGAAGAGATGAGGAGGATAAGAGGAAGGAGGATCTCCATGGTCTTTCAGGACCCCTACTCGAGCCTGAACCCGACATCGAGGATAAGGGACCACTTCCTCGAACTCTACAGGGCCCACTACGGCCATGTGGATGAGAAAGAGGTGCTGGAGAAGGCAGGGACCCTGCTCAGGATCGTTGGTGTGCCGGAGGAGAAGCTTCACGATTACCCCCACCAGCTCTCAGGTGGGCAGAGGCAGAGGGTTGCCATAGCGTTGGCGATAGCGCTGAAGCCCGAGCTGGTGATCCTTGACGAGCCGACCTCCTCCCTCGACGTCCTAGTGGAAGCCCAGCTCATGGAGCTCTTCAAGGACCTCAGGAAGAGGGAGCGGATATCGATGGTTTTCATCACGCACAACTTGGGCATCCTATCCGAGCTGGCCGACAGGATAGCAGTAATGTATGCAGGCAAGATAGTGGGGGTCTCGCCAACCGAGAAGCTCTTCGCGGACCCCCTTCACCCGTACACCAGGGCCCTGATCGACTCAGTACCCACAATCGGTTCTGACGAGTTAAGGACCATAAGCGGGGAACCCCCCGATTTGAGAAATCCGCCCAAAGGATGCAGGTTCCATCCGAGGTGTCCGTTCGCGATGGACGTGTGCCGGGTCGCTGAGCCCGTTATGAAGGACGTTGGGGGAAGGGAGGTTGCGTGTCATCTCTACTGATGAGGGAAGGGCTCTGGTAGAGGCGAGGGAGGTCAAGGTTCACTACAAGGTCTCGACGGGCCTCTTAGAGACACTTCTCGGGAGAGCGAAGGTCGTGAGGGCTGTCGACGGAGTCAACCTCTCGATACCGAGAGGGGGGTCGGTCGGGCTCGTCGGCGAGAGCGGCTCAGGAAAGACAACGCTCGGAAGGGCGCTGTTGGGACTGGTGGAGCTCGAGGGCGGGTCGGTGCTGTTCGACGGCACGGACATCAGCTCCCTGAAGGGCAGCGCTTTGAAGGCCTTCAGGAGGAGGACCCAGATGGTCTTCCAAGACCCTTACACCAGCCTCGATCCTAGGATGAAAATCGGACACCAGGTGGAAGAGCCCCTCAGGGTCCACGGGATCTGCGGCAACAAGGAGGAA
This sequence comes from Candidatus Calditenuaceae archaeon JGI OTU-1, assembly GCA_000494145.1. Classification (GTDB taxonomy): domain Archaea; phylum Thermoproteota; class Nitrososphaeria_A; order Caldarchaeales; family Calditenuaceae; genus Calditenuis. The sequence continues at coordinate 5,090 of AWOE01000009.1, forward strand.
AGGAGGCAGAGGGTGCTGGAGATGCTCGAGAAAGTTGGGCTCGTACCAGCTGCCGAATTCTACTCGAGATATCCTCACCAGCTCTCAGGTGGGCAGAGGCAGAGGGCTGCCATAGCGAGGGCCCTCGTGGTAGGACCGGAGTTCCTCGTGGCCGACGAGCCGGTCTCCAACCTCGATGTCTCGGCGCGGGCCCAGATACTGAGGCTTCTCAGGGATCTGAGGAAGGAGATGAACCTCACATTGCTGTTCATAACTCACGACCTCGCTGCTGCCTGGAGCGTCTGTGACAGGATCGACGTCATGTACCTCGGCAGAATTGTGGAGGAGGGAGCACGGGAGGAAGTGCTTCGGGATCCGCTCCACCCGTATACGCAAGCGCTGGTCTCAGTCACCCGGGATCCTAAGCGAAGAAAAGGTGAAGGGCCCAAGATCTCCGGCGAAGTCCCATCACCCATGAACGTCCCCCAGGGCTGCAGGTTCCATCCGAGGTGTCCGTTCGCGATGGACATATGCAGAATTTTTGTGATACGCCTCGTGTCGGTATCGCTTCCCATAGACGACCGAGCGTGAGACGTTTTTCCAGCGGACTGCCCCGCAATCTAACGACGCTAAACGACGGAACGGTCCTTTTCGGAGTGCGTTCGCACGGTCTGGACGTACATATTTAACGAGGTTGGGAGCCCGGAGCGTGGGATCGAAGATGGCGGCCCAGAGGGCGCTGCTGAGGCCGAGGGAGAGGAAGGCGAGGGAGATCGAGCTGCTCGAGAGAATGTTCAGGGAGAAGCCGGTGGTGATGGTCCTCGACCTGACGAGGACGAGCGCTGATGTGCTCCAGCGCTTCAGGACGTCCTTCAGGGGAAGGGCCACGGTCAGGGTCGCCAAGAAGA
>AWOE01000010.1 GCA_000494145.1 Candidatus Calditenuaceae archaeon JGI OTU-1
CTCTGGGGGTAGAGGAGATGGAGTACGTCTACGCGGCACTGCTCCTCCACAGGCTAGGAAAGCCGGTTGACGAGCAGAACGTGAGGAGGGTGATAGAGGCCGCCGGAGGAACGGTCGATGAGGTGCGGCTGAAGTCGCTGGTGGCGGCCCTGCAGGGGATAAACATCGACGAAGTCCTCAAGAGCGCTGCCGCTGCACCCGTCGTCGCAGCCCCCGTCGCTACACAGGCGGCGCCTGCTGCCGCACCTGCTGCCGAGGCCGCGCCCAAGGAGGAAAAGAAGGAGGAGAAGAAAGAGGAGGAGGCCCTATCGGGACTGGCGGCGCTGTTCGGCTGACAGAACCCCAAATCCCTTCGCCCGTCCCCACCACCTCCCTTTTTCGACCTCAACCCCAGAGGTTCCCCCATGTCCCCTTCAGAATAAGGGATATTTTGTGAGAGGGGAGAGCATCGGGAGGAGTTGGAGTTCGACGAGAGCCACTACAGGACGGGNTACCTGNTCGAGAGNGGCTTCGTCAGGAAGGCGTGCAGGGTCTGCGGGAAGCACTTCTGGACCTTGGACCCCGAGAGGGAGACGTGCAACGAGGCTCCCTGCGTGCCTTACGAGTTCATAGGCAGGCCTCCGACGTCGAGGAGCTACTCGCTCGACGGCATGAGGGAGGCGTTCATCGGTTTCTTCGAGGAGCGCGGACACACGCCGATAGCTCCTTACCCGGTCGTTCCGAGGTGGAGGAGGGACCTCTTCCTAGTCTCGGCGAGCATCGTCGACTTCCAGCCCCACATCACCTCGGGCTTGATGGAGCCGCCCGCCAACCCGCTGGTGGTGAGCCAGCCCTGCATCAGGCTGGTCGACGTGGACAAGGTGGGCCTGACGCTGGGAAGGCACATGACGGTCTTCGAGATGGGAGGGGCCCACGCCTTCAACTTCCCAGGAAGGGAGCTCTACTGGAAGGACAGGACCGTCGAGCTCTGCTCCGAGTTCCTCCAGAGGCTCGGCGTCAAGGAGGATGAAGTCGTCTACAAGGAGGGCGTATGGAGCGGTGGCGGCAACGCCGGTCCGTGCTTCGAGGTGAACGTCAGGGGCTTGGAGGTCGCAACGCTCGTCTTCATGAGCTACAGGGTCACGGACGGTCAGCTGGAGGAGCTTCCCGTCAGGACCGTCGACACCGGCTACGGGATCGAGCGCTTCACCTGGCTTAGCAACGGGACGCCGACGGCGTTCGAGGTGGTTTACGCCGACGTCCTCCCAAGGGCCTACGAGCTGCTCGGGAGATACGAGGTCGGAAGGGAGTTCCTGGAGCGCTACGGCAGGTACTCGGCGTGGATACAGCCGGGAGGGGAGGTGACGGTCTCGGAGGCGAGGAGGAGGGCCGCCGAGCTGGCCGGCGTCAACCTCGAAGACGTCCTCGAGGACCTCCAGGCCCTCGAAAGGTTCTACGCCTCCCTCGACTACTCCAAATCGATCGCCTTCATCCTCTCCGAGGGCGTGGTCCCCTCCAACACCAAGGTCGGTTACCTCGCACGCCTCCTGATCAGGAGGCTCTACAGGACGCTGACCTACCTGAACGCGCAGGAGAGGGTCCTCGACCTCCTTGACCTACAGCTGAGGCACTGGGGGAGAAAGTTCAGGCAGCTGCTCGAGGCGAGGGAGGACGTCCTGGAGCTCGTCGATTACGAGGTTAGGAGGTTCGCCGAGACGCTCGAGAAGGGAACGCAGCAGCTGGAGAGGACGTTGAGGGAGCTGAAGGCGAGAGGAGGTGCGGTGACGACGGAGACGATGATCAGGCTCTACGACGAGCGCGGCCTGCCGCCGGATCTGGTGAGGGAGGTCGCGGGGAGGGTTGGAGTAAGGGTGGAGGCTCCAGAGAACGTCCAGGAGATAGTCGCCGCCATGCACCTCTCCGAGTCCCAGAGGCAGGAGTCCCAGGACCCGAGGGAGAACAAGGCCAGGGCCCTGATCAAAGGTCTCCCACCGACGGAGAGGCTCTACTACCAGGACCAGTACAGGACCGAGTTCGAGGCGAGGGTCCTCGCGGCAGCCGAGGGCATGGTGGTGCTCGACGCTACCTGCTTCTACCCGGAGGGCGGAGGACAGGTGGCTGACACCGGCACGATCGCCCACAGCAGGGGCGCGTGCAGGGTGGTGGACGTCCAGTCGTACGACGGCGTCATCGTCCACTTCGTGGAGGGCGTTGTGCCTGAGGCCGGCGAGGTCGTCAGGGGCTCGGTCGACAGGGAGAGGAGGCTCAGCATCATGCGGCATCACACCGCCACGCACATACTGATCGGAACCGTCAGGAGGGTCCTCGGAAGGCATGCCTGGCAGATGGGTGCG
>AWOE01000011.1 GCA_000494145.1 Candidatus Calditenuaceae archaeon JGI OTU-1
CACCTCTCCGAGTCCCAGAGGCAGGAGTCCCAGGACCCGAGGGAGAACAAGGCCAGGGCCCTGATCAAAGGTCTCCCACCGACGGAGAGGCTCTACTACCAGGACCAGTACAGGACCGAGTTCGAGGCGAGGGTCCTCGCGGCAGCCGAGGGCATGGTGGTGCTCGACGCTACCTGCTTCTACCCGGAGGGCGGAGGACAGGTGGCTGACACCGGCACGATCGCCCACAGCAGGGGCGCGTGCAGGGTGGTGGACGTCCAGTCGTACGACGGCGTCATCGTCCACTTCGTGGAGGGCGTTGTGCCTGAGGCCGGCGAGGTCGTCAGGGGCTCGGTCGACAGGGAGAGGAGGCTCAGCATCATGCGGCATCACACCGCCACGCACATACTGATCGGAACCGTCAGGAGGGTCCTCGGAAGGCATGCCTGGCAGATGGGTGCGNGGAAGGAGGAGAGGAGGGCGAGGCTTGACGTGAGCCACCACAAGCCTCTGACGCCTGAGGACGTGGCCAGGATAGAGAGGGTGGCGAACGAGGTGGTGGCCAAGAGGTTGCCGGTGGAGGTGAGGTGGTACGACAGGCACGAGGCCGAGCGGCTCTTCGGCTTCACCCTTTACCAGGGCGGAGAGGCACCTGCAGGGCAGGTGAGGGTCGTGAACATTCCGGGATGGGACGCCGAGGCCTGCGGAGGGACCCACTGCGCCAACACCTCTGAGGTCGGGTTCATCAAGATACTCAGGACCGAGAAGATCGCCGATGGTGTGGTGAGGCTCGAGTTCGCTGCAGGACCAGCTGCCCTCGAGTACGTCCTGTCGACGATCTCGGAGCTCGAGGAAAGGGCGGAGCATTCCGAGAGGGCCGAGCGCGAGATCAGCACCTTCGTCGAGAAGCTGTTCAGGTCCATGGAGGCCGAGGTACCCACCGACCCGGTGAGGCACCCTGAGTACCTGAGGGCCCACTACTCGGCAGCCGCGAGGTACTGGATCTCCTTCAGGAAGTACCAGAAGGAGGAAGAGGTCGAGGGTGTGAGGGTGATCTTCGACTTCACGAGGTCGAGGAACGAGCTGNTGATAGAGGAGATGCTCCAGCAGGTCTCGACCTTGCAGGTCCCTGCCGTCGTCCTCCTGGTCAGGTCGATCGGTGACCGTCTCGAGTTCCGCGCCTCGCTGAACAGGCAGGCCATAGGCCTCGGCCTCTCACCGGCCGAACTGGCCCAGCAGATGACCGGGTGGAGGAGGGACCTCAGGATCGAGGCTTCGGAGAGGGAGCTGAGGGGTGAGTTGAGCGGGACGAAGGTCGGAGAGTTTTACAGCGCCCTCACCGATGCGATAAGAAGTCTCAGGCGCCGATGACCTGCGCCAACGCCCGGGCCCTCGCCTCCGCAACCCTCAGGACGTGCTCCACGGTCCCGGGTGCCACGTACCCGGATTCCGCCGCGAGAGCGATTGCCCTGCGATGGGCGAGCACCAGTATGTCGGCCATCACCTCGGGCTCCGGGATCCCCAGCTCTATCGCCAGCGTCCTCGCTGCNGCGTAACCCGATGCCAGATCCCTCTTGAAGGCCTCGAGGTCCAGCNTCAAATCCTCGGGCCTGATCACCACCTCTCCGTCGACGGCCGCCGCCACGGTGAGGCCCCTGAGGACCGCAGGGATGTCCAGCTTCGCGAGGAGGCTCGCAAGGGCCGGGCTTATCTCGTCACCCTTCTTCGCGACCACCGTCTCCTTAGCTATCCAGATCGTCCCTCCCTCGATCCTCGTGGGTATCNTCATCTTACCGAACTCCGAGAGGATGGGGCCAGGCGGGATGCCGGTGTTCATCGGAGGTACGACCACGTCTATGTCTGCCTTCTCCCCTGCCTTCGGAGGCGTCAGGATCCTCCCCCTGTCGATCTCGAGCTTTAGCCGGAAGGGGTTGACGTCGGTGACTATGAAACCCACGGGCNTCCTCAGGCCTTTCAGGAGCTCNGCGAGCGCCTTCCTCCCNGCCCTCTCGGCAGCTATCGCGGCGAGCNTCTTCTTGGCGACCCTGACCGTGGCCCTTCCCCTGAAGGACGTCCTGAAGCGCTGGAGCACATCAGCGCTCGTCCTCGTCAGGTCGAGGACCATCACCACCGGCTTCTCCCTGAACATTCTCTCGAGCAGCTCGATCTCCCTCGCCTTCCTCTCCCTCGGCCTCAGCAGCGCCCTCTGGGCCGCCATCTTCGATCCCACGCTCCGGGCGCCCAACCTCGTTAAATATGTACGTCCAGACCGTGCGAACGCGCTCCGCTGACGGTGGTGATGACCTCCCGATACCGAGGGGCGGATCGGTCGCACCCGTCAACGATATCGGCTCCTTGACCGCTCTGACCCGCAACCAGACACGCTCCGGGCCAGTTAAGGGATGTGGACGTCGTCGCCAATGAACCGCGAAAGGGACGGGCCCGCCGGGACTCGAACCCGGGACCTCCGGCTCTCCGCTCGGGCGATCCGCAGGCCGGCGCCCTATCCATGCTAGGCCACGGGCCCTAACCCTGAACGTTCGGAGGCCTCTCAAAAACTCAGAGCTGCCCGGTGAGACGGAGGATCAGCATCAGGAGCACGAGGAGCCCCAGGACCGATGCGAGCAGGGCGACGGAGCCGGCGCTGCTCATGCCCATCACCTGATAGGAACGAACTGGACGCCAGCGATCGAGAGGACGCTCAGCAGCAGGAAGGCGATGACGGCCCCTATCCCGAGGACGGCGAGGCTCGAGAGCGACCTGGGCTCGTAGGCCAGATGCATGAAGAACAGGGCTATCAGCACCGCCTTCCCTCCGGCCAGCAGGACTATCGACGCGTCGACCACGGCCCTCGGAAGGGGTTGGAAGAAGACCACTAGCTCAAGCGCGGTCAAGACCACGAGCGCCGCGAACACCGCGACGTAGATCCAGACCCTAGCCAAGCCTCCTCGTCCGGACGAGATACCGGTGATATATGGTGATTTTCCGGCGAAGCGGTCGGGGCGCGGTCAGGGTTATCACGAGCTGGAGAAGCGGGACTCCGGGTCTCCGGATGAGGGAGCTGCAGGTCTGGAAGTTCGGCGGAACCTCCCTAGGCAACGGCGTCCTGATGAGGAGCGCGGCCGAGCTGGTCGTCGAGGCCCTCGGGACGAGGGACCTCATCGTCGTCTGTTCGGCAATGGGCGACACGACGGACCATTTGATGGCGGTGGCGGACGCGGCCTCGAGGGGGGATTCCCAGACGGCCATCGAGACGATAAGGAGATTGAGGGAGGCCCACGTCAGGGCCTGTAGGGAGGCGGTTGGGGACGTCGAGGTCAGGAAAGAGGTCGAGTCGTTTGTGGCCGAGAGGACCGAGGAGCTCGAGAAGGTGGCGACCAGCGCTTCGCTGCTGCGGGAGGTCACCGATAGGACGAGGGACCTGATCGCGTCCTTCGGCGAGAGGCTCTCGACGAAGATCTTCTGGGGTGCCCTCAAGTCGATGGGCGTCGACGCGGTCTACCTCGAGGGAGGGGAAGCCGGCATCGTCACCGACGACTCCTTCGGCAGCGCCAACCCGCTGATGCCCTTGACGGCCCAGCTGCTGAGGGAGCGCGTCGGCAGGCTCATCGCCGAGGGGAAGGTCCCTGTGGTGACCGGTTACATAGCGGCCAACAAGGAGGGCGTCACGACTACCCTCGGCAGGGGCGGATCGGACTACACGGCCACGCTCATCGCTTACTCGCTCGACGCCAAGGAGGTCTGGCTCTGGACGGACGTCGACGGCATGATGTCGGCGGACCCAAGGGTGGTCGGAACGGCTCGGGTCCTGAGGAGGATATCGTACGATGAGGCGGTGGAGATGGCCTACTTCGGCGCGAAGGGGCTCCAGATCAGGACGATCCTTCCGGCAAAGGAGAAGGGGATCCTCATCAGGATCAAGAACACCTTCAACCCCGAGGCCGAGGGGACGGTGATATGCGACTCGACCGAGAGGGAGCCGGGGGTCACCAAAGCGGTCCTCTTCACCAAGAACGTCTCGATGCTGACGGTCAAGGGCGACGTCCTCAAGGGCGGCGTCCTCTCCGCGAGGGTGCTCGCGGTCCTCGAGAAGCTGAAGGTCGTGCCGCTGATGATATCGCAGAGCGTCTCGAGCGCCTCCATCTCGGTCGTCCTCCCTAAACCCGTGACGGACCTCGTCGTCCCAGGGTTAGAGCGGGAGGTCATCGGCGAGCTCGGAGGGGGCGAGCTGGAGGTGGAGCGCGACGTCGCTGCGATCGCCGTGATCGGCGAGGGCATGAAGGGGACTCCGGGCGTTGCGAGCAGGGTCTTCACGGCGGTCGCGAAGAGGGGGATCAACGTCAGGATGATCGCTCAGGGCTCATCGGAGCTCAACATCTCGTTCGTCGTGAAGGAGCGGGACGCGGAGGAGGCCGTGAGGGCGGTCCACGAGGCCTTCATCGGGTAGCCTCCGCGCGCTCACAGCCTGTTGACCTTGGGCCTCACTACGAGCTTGATCATCCCCCTCGAGACGGTCTGGTTGAGGACCTCGACCCCGAAGACGGAGAGCATCTCCTTGGCCGCAACGGAGACGGCCTCCGTCGTCTCGATCGACTCTCCGATCCCCACAACCGATATCTCCATCCCGTCCTTCCCCAGGTTCTTCAGCTCTATCCTCTTCAGCGGGAAGAAGTATGAGAACAGCGCCGCGAGGCTCACGAGCTCCTCGAAGCTCGAGGCGTAGGTCTTCATCAGGAGGCCGACGTCCTTGCCCAGCTGGCTGAAGAGGGAGAAGAGCTTCTTCCTGTCGTGGCTGTAAAGCTCCTTGATCAGTGCGTCCATGAAGTATGAGGGCAAGACCACCGCGTCGACGTCACGGAGGACCTTGTAGACCCGCCAGAGGTTGGAGATCACCGTGTCGCTCCCGCTCTCGCGGACGACCTGGATCCCCTGCTCCAGGATGCTGGAGGCCAAGGAGTAGACCGTTGACCTCCTCTCCTTCGCCAGCTCCGACAACTTCTCAGCTACGTCCCTCCTAACCGCTAAGGTAGTCCTCTCTCTGACCGCGTCCAACTCTACATGTCACTTACTACAACCGGTATTCATTTGTGTTTGTTTGCATACACTGTAGCAGGCTCCTAAGACGACTGGGCGGGTTCGGCCTCCGGACGGAGCAGGAGCCTGATCTGGGCCTCTTCCTCCTTCTTCACGAGGTAGCCGGGGGCGTTCACGATCTGATCGCCTATGGCAATGTGCCTGTGCGTTATCAGCTGCCGGGCGTGATAGACGGTCCTGGCCAATCCGAGCCTGTAGACCACGGTCTGGAGCCTCCTCTCGAGGATGTCCCTGACCGTGAGCCTAAGGACGTCGTCGGCCGTCGCGTTCTCGGAGACGAGCCCGTACTTCGCTAAGGTCCTGATCAGCTCCGACTCCCTCCTCGCCCTCTCCTCACCTGTCAGGACGAAGAGGCTCCTAGCGATCTTCCTGTACTTCCTCAGGATCGCCTGCGCTCTCCAGAGCTCCCTCTTGTTCCTCAGGCCGTACTCTCCGACTAGACTGAGCTCCTCCATCAGCCTGTCAGCGCGCCACGGATGCCTCGGCGTCTCGTACCTCTTCCGCGGCCTCTTCGGATCGCCCATTCCCCTCGGAGCGGTTCCGAGCGGGTATTAGACCTACCGCATGCCCCACGAGGACCAGCGACAGGGGTGGACCCCGACTCCTCTAACCAAAAATCCCGGCATCGAGATGTGAATGGTGTGAGGTCTGCCGAGGAGATCAGGGCGGTAATAGAGGCGGCGCAGGGGCTCAGGGACCTGACGCTCTTGATCAAGGGCGCTGGTGTCCTGAACGTCTTCACGGGCGAGATCGAGGACCTCAACATCGGGATCTACCTGGAGAGGGTCGTCTACCTAGGCAGGGAGGAACGGAAAGCGGAGAGGGTGATCGAGGTCCGCGGCGTAGCTGTCCCCGGCTTCATCGACACCCACCTCCACATCGAGAGCAGCATGGTCACGCCCGTGAGGTTCGCCGAGGCCGTACTACCTCACGGAACCACCACCGTCGTCGCGGACCCTCACGAGATAGCGAACGTCCTCGGCAAGGAGGGGGTCAGGATGATGCTCGAGAACTCCAGAGGGCTCCCCATGAAGATCTACTACTTCATGCCGACGTGCGTCCCAGAATCCGACGCTGTCACAGCCGGTGCCGAGATAACGCCGGAGGACATCGAGGAGGCACTGGGATGGGACGGAATAGCGGGGCTCGGCGAGGTTATGGACTTCGAGGCGGTCCTGGCGGGGAAGGAGAAGTTCATGCGCATCCTGGAGCTGGGTTGGAGGAAGAACGCCGTGATCGACGGACACTGCGTCCTCCTCTCGGGTGCGAGGCTTGGCGCCTACATCGCTGCCGGCCCAGAGGCCGACCATGAGAACTTCACGGTCGATTCGATGCTCGAGAAGCTGAGGCGCGGCATGTACGTAAAGCTCAGGGGACCCTACATCCTGGACTCGAAGAGGTTCGTTGAGGCGCTGAGGTCAGTACCTGACGGATGGGACAGGGTCCTGTTCGTGACCGACGACGTCATGCCCGACACGCTTCTCGAGAAGGGACACATGGACTTCGTGATCAGGTCGATGATCGAGGCGGGGATGGACGAGGTCGAGGCGATCAGGAGCGCAACCCTTCGGCCGGCGGAGCACATGAGGATGCGGGAGCTCGGCGCGATCGCACCGGGCAGGCTGGCGGACGTCGTGGTCCTCAAGGACCTCAGGAGGGTCGAGGTCGACCTCGTGGTCTCGAAAGGCGTCCCCGTCGCGAGGGAGGGACGGATGATCGTCGAGCTCGACGGCAGGCCCTTCGACAGGAGGGCCTACGGCACGGTGAAGGTGAGGGAGCTGAGGCCTGAGGACTTCGAGTTCGTCGCCCCCATCGATAACGGCAGGATGAGGGTGAGGGTCGTGGACTTCCCGAGGCCCGAGGAGGTCCAGGGCGACCTCGCGTGGGCCTTCCTCCAGATGATCGTGACCAAGGCGTCGGAGGCCGTCGTCGAGGTGAGGGGTCGCAGGCCTGTCCTGGGGGAGGTGGCGCTGATGAAGGTGATAGAGCGTCACGGGAAGCACGGACAGAGCGGGATCGGCTTCGTGAGGAACATGCTGAGGAGGGGCGCTGTGGCGACGACGGTAGCCCACGACTCGCACAACCTAGCGGTGGTAGGGACCGACCCCGTGGACATGTACACCGCTGCGAAAGAGGTGGTGAAGGCCGGTGGAGGGATGGCTGCGGCTCTCAACGGAGAGGTTCTGGCTTTGATCGAGCTCCCTGTCGCAGGCCTGATGTCCGAGGAGCCGGTGGAGGTTATGGCGGGGAAGATGAAGGCCTTCAGGGAGGCCCTGAGGAAGCTCGATGCCATAGATCATCCGTACATGCCCCTCGTCTCGCTCATGACCCTCTCCGTGATCCCGGCCTACAGGATCACCGATAAGGGACTCTTCGACGTCGTGAACCAGCGCTTCCTCGACCCAGTCATCGAGGCATTCCCGTCATGAACCGGACTTCGGTGAAGGTCTGGTGACGACCTACGACCTGATCCTGAGGAACTGCAAAGCCGTGGACGTCTCGGGGACGCAGGACTGCGAGATTGCGGTCGACGGCGGAAAGATCGTCAAGCTCGCGAAGGTCATAGAGGACGGAGCGAACAGGATCATCGACTGCACCGGGAAGCTGGTCATCCCCGGAGCTATAGACGGCCACGTCCACTTCGAGATGGAGTACGGGCCGGGGATCAGGACCGCTGACGACTTCAGGACCGGGACCGAGAGCGCGGCGGCCGGCGGAGTGACGACGGTGATCGACTTCGTAACGCCGGTCAGGGGCCAGCCCCTCTCGGATGCCTTCGAGGAGAGGCTGAGGGCGGCGCAGGGGAAGGTCCTCGTCGACTTCGGGCTCCACGTCTGCGTCCTCGAGGCGAACGCCCAGAGGATCTCCGAACTGAGGCGGCTCGTCGAGGAGAGGGGCGTCGCATCGGTCAAGGTCTTCACGGCCTACAGGTCAAGGGGTCTGATGATAGACGACGGGTCCCTGATCAGGCTCTCGAGGGAGCTGGCTGCGATGGACGTGCTGATGCTCTGCCACTGCGAGAACGAGGAGATGGTGGCGAGGGCCACCGAGGAGCTCGCCTTCGAGGGGAGGACCGACGTCGCCCACTACGAGTCCAGCAGGCCCGATTACGCCGAGGCGGAGGCCGTGAACAGGATCGGCTTCATCTCTGCGGTCACGGGCGTTGAGTTCCTCGTCGTCCACATCTCCTCGGCCGCTGCGCTCTCCTCCCTCAGGACCTTGAAGAGGTCGGGCGTCAGGGCGACGGGCGAGACATGTCCCCACTACCTCGTCTTCACGAAGGAGGTCTACAGGAGTGAGAGGGGGCCCCTGTACGTGATGGCACCTCCCCTGAGGACCGCGCTGGACAAGGAGGCCCTCTGGAGAGGGATATCCGACGGAACGATCGACGTCGTCGGGAGCGACCACGCTCCCTACCTCGCGGTCCACAAGTTCAGGTCGAGGGACTTCAGGGAGATACCCGGCGGAGTTCAGGGGACCGAGGTGATCGTGCCGCTGCTCTTCTCGGAGGGCGTCAGGAGGGGCCTGATCGGTCTGGAGAGGCTGGTCGAGCTGACCTCCTACAACCCGGCGAGGATTTACGGCCTTTCGCACAGGAAGGGGAGAATCGCCGTCGGTTTCGACGCGGACATCGTCGTCATCGACCCCGAGAAGAGGGTGAGGCTCGGAAGGGAAACGCTCCACAGCTCCCTTGACCACTCGATCTACGAGGGCGTCGAGGTCACCGGCTACCCCGTCCTCACGGTGGCTCGTGGGGAGGTGGTTGCCGAGGACGGCCAGGTCACCGGAAGGCCGGGAAGGGGCGAGTACCTCCACAGGAGTAGGCAGAAGTCCAATCAGCTGAGGTAGCGCTTAAGCTCCTCCACCTCCGGTTTTATCAGAGGTATCTCGCCGACGCTCCCCAGGAGCTTCTCGACCTCCTTCAGGCCCGATCCGGTGACCAGCACGACGACCCTGTCCGATCTGTCGATAAAGCCCTCGTCGAGGAGCCTCCTCAGCGCCGCGAGGCCCACGGCACCGGAAGGCTCCGCGAAGACGCCGGCTTTGGACGCGAGGACCCTGACCGACTCCATTATCTCTTCGTCAGGGACCGCCACGCCTCTGCCTCCAGTCCTCTTGACGCCCTCGATCGCCGCGTCACCGTCCCAGGGGAAGGGGTCCAGAAGTCCAGACGCGACGGACCTGGGGTTCCTCTCCGGCTCTATCTCCTCGAAAGGCGTCCCCGAGTTGATGGCCCTCACGAGTTGCTGGTTCCCCTCCGGCTGGACCGGGATCAGCATCGGCAGGTCCTCCTCCCGCAAGAGGCCCAGCTCCGTCAGGTCCCTGAGGCCCTTCCAGATCCCGGTGATGAAGCACCCTGAACCGGTCGGGACGAGGATCGCGTCGGGCGACTCCCACCCCAGCTGCTCCAGGACCTCGTAGCTGACGGTCTTGGGGCCCTCGACCTGGTATGGGTTGAAGGGGCCGAAGCTCGGGCAGGGGTACCATCCGAAGGCCCTGACGGCCTTGACCATGAGGTCGACGGTCGGGTCCCTACCTTCCTCGACCGACCTCACCCTGAAGAGCTTGGCGCCGAAGGTGACCAGCTGGGCCGCCTTCCCCATCGAGACGTCCTCAGGTACGAAGGCGTAGCACGAGATGCCGAGGGACGCGCAGTAGGCCGCGAGGGAGGAGGCAGCGTTGCCGCTGGAAGCGGTGACCGCCACTTTCTTCCCCAACTCCGCCGCCTTGGCCACGCCCACCGCCATCGCCCTGTCCTTGAAGGAGCCGGTCGGGTTGCGGGTCTCGTCCTTGAGGTAGACCGCCTCCGTCCCGAGGAACTCGTTGAGCCTGCTGGAGCGGAGCATGGGCGTCCCACCCTCCCGGATCGGCGACGCGAACTCCATCGGTGCCGGCATCAGCTCGTGGTACCGCCAGACGCCCATCTCCCTCGGCCTCGACTCGATGACCCGCCTGCTGAGGACCTCCCTGATCGCATCGTAGTCGTAGATCACGTCGAGCCTTCCGAGGTCCATCCTGCCGCACATCACCGGGCCTTCCTCCGGCCTGTACCTCGTCCCGCACCTGGAGCAGACCAGCTCCACCACGTAGGACCTCGACCTCGGACCGGGCATCGGATCACCTTCCGAGGCGCAGCGGCTCCACCGCCTCCGGTGGGGAGGCCCCGAGCCGATCCCAGAGCCTCTCCACGGTCCTCAAAATCCTCCTCTCGGCCTCCTCTACGTCCAGCGTGAGGAGCATCCCGTCCTCGACGATCTGCCTGCCGCCGACGATCACGTGCCTCACGTCGGCCCCTCCCATGCCGTTGACGATGTACGCGTAAGGGTCACCGGTGGTCGGGGTGGCCATCAACCTCGGCCTCAGGACCACTACGTCGGCCAGCTTCCCCGGAGCGATCGAGCCGTAGTCCTTCATGCCGTAGGCCCTTGCCGCCTTGACCGTCACCATCTCGAGGACCTGCTTCGGGCTCAGGACGGTGGGGTTCCTCCTGCTGACCCTGTGGATCAGGAACGCCGACCTCACGTTCTCGAACATGTCGAAGACGTAGCCGTCGTTGCCGAGGCAGACGTTGACGCCAGCACCAAGCATCTCCGGGACCGGAGCTACGCCCACAGCGTTCAGCATGTTGCTCATGGGGTTGTGGGCGACGCTGGCCCCGTGCCTCGCAACGATCGCTATCTCCTTGTCGTTGAGGTGGACGCAGTGGGCGAGGACAGCCCTCCTGCTCAGCGCTCCGACCTCCTCCAACCTCTCAACCGTCCTCTTCCCGTACCGCTCGATGTTGTGGTATACGTCGTTAGGCCCCTCGGAGACGTGGATCGTTATCGGGCACCCGAACCTCTCGGAGATCTCGACGCCCTTCCTGACGATCTCGTCGGTCACCGTGAAGGAGGCGTGGACGCTGACCATTCCGTAGGCGTTGCCCTGCTGGCTCCTCAGGTACCTCTCGTTCTCCCTGAGGCCCCTCTCGCCCTCCTCCCGGGACCTCCTCTCGGTCGCCTCGAAGGCTATGAACCCGCGGATCCCGACCTCGTTCACGGCCCTCGCTATCGCGTCGAGGGACCCTTCGATGCCGTTAGGAGCTGAGTAGGTGTCGGCGAAGCAGGTGGTGCCGGTGAGGGCCATCTCGATGCATGCGGCGAGGGCTGTGGCGTAGGCGTCTTCGTTCGTGAGCTTCTCGTCGAGGGGCCACCAGACGCGCTGGAGGATCTGCAGGAAGTCGCTCGGAGGCCTGATGTTCAGCAAAGCCCCCCTCAAAGCTATCCCGTAGAGGTGCGTGTGGCCGCAGAACAGACCGGGCAGGACGAACCCTCCCCTCGCGTCTATCACCCTGTCCGGCTTCCCCTCCCTTTCCACCTCACCGGCCCTCCCCACCTTGGCGATCCGATCTCCCTCGATCAGAACGGCACCGTCCCTGATGATGCCGAGAGCGTCGTCCATCGTCACCACTGTTCCGCCTTTGACGAGGACCCTCTCCTCTGCCAGCCCCGACCACCTCACACGGAGCTGAGGGCCTTTATCGCGTACTCGAGGTCGCCGCTGAGCAAAAGGATCAGGGGCGCTGTGCAGCCGTGCTTCATGTACTCCATGATCTTCGCCTTGACCTCCGTCGGCGTGCCCGACGCTGTGATCATCCTGACCACGTCGTCAGGGACGATCTCCATCGCCCTCTCGATCCCTCCGGGCTTCGCGGGCCATCCTCCCATCGCCTTCTGGACCTCCTCGATCAGGTCCTCGCTGACGCCGCTCGCCTTCATGATGTGCGGCTGCTGGCCGAGGGTCATCGTCACGTGCTTCTTCGCCAGCTTTATCGCCTTCTCCCCGTCCTCGTCGATCGAGCACGCGATCAGCTGCGGCCTGTCGACGTCCTCGAGCCTCCTCCCTGCCCTCCTGGCTCCCTTCTCGATGTGCTCGAGGGCCTTGTCGTTGTAGGCCGGCGATACGAGGTAGTTCAGCAGCACCCCGTCAGCTATCTCGCCCGCCAGCTCCATCATCTTGAAGCCTGTGGCGCCTATGTAGATGGGGATGTTCCTCGGGACCTGACCCTTCCCGTGGAGGACGTCGAGCCTGATGCCCCTGGCCTTCACGAACTTCCCCTCGAAGTTGACCTCCTCCATCCTGAGGAGCCTCCTGATCACCTCCACGTACTCCCTCATGCACTGCAGCGGCTCCTTCCTCTCTATGCCCACCTTCCACGCCAGCGGGTCCCACCACGCTCCCAGCCCCAGCATCACCCTGTTGTCGGCCAGCTCGTCGAGCGTGGCGAAGGTCTGGGCGATCAGCGCCGCGTTCCTCGTCCATGTGTTGATGACCCCGGCCCCGACCTTGATCCTCTCGGTGACCGTCGCAATCGCGGTCATGGGGACGATCGCGTCCCTCGAGAGCCTCGACTCGGCGACCCAGGCGGACTCGAAACCGTGACGCTCCGCCAGCTGAGCGTACCTCACCATGTCCCTCACGTGCATGTCCTGAAGGTAGAGACCGAGCCTGGGGATCGACGTCACATGATATAGTGCGAGTCGTAACAAAATAAGCATGATCCGGAACTGGTTCAGGGGTTGCCGATGGGTCCGGAAACGATTTATCCCCCCGAAGGATCGATTTGCCGAATGCCGATTCAAGCCTACGTCCTGATCAGGACCCATCCGGGGAAGGCGAGGAACGTTGCCGAAGCGATAGCCAAGATCGCAGGATGCAGATCGGTCTGCGCGGTGACAGGGAGGTACGACGTGATCGCCCTCCTCGAGGCAGAGGACCTAAAGGGTCTCGGAGACCTGATACTCCAGAAGGTCCACACGATCGACGGCGTCGAGAGGACCGAGACGGCCGTCGTGGTCTGAGCAGGAATCAGAAACCAACCAGTGCGATCCATTTTTATTAGTTGCGGATTGAAACAAAATCAGTGGGCATGGAACCTCCCCGAAGACCGCTCATATCGATGAGGGGGATAACCAAGAGGTTCCCGGGCGGGGTGATCGCGAACGATCACGTCGACTTCGACCTGTATCCGGGGGAGGTCCACGCGCTTCTCGGAGAGAACGGAGCGGGTAAGACGACGCTGATGAACATACTGTACGGGCTGTACACCAAGGACGAGGGGGAGGTCTACGTCGACGGGAAAAGGGTCGAGATCAGGTCTCCGAAGGACGCGATCAGGCTCGGGATAGGCATGGTCCACCAGCAGTTCAAGCTCATCCCGCGCCACACGGTCCTCGAGAACGTCGTCCTCGGCCTGAGGGAGGCCGGCTTCGTCCTCAACTACAGGAGCCTCAGGGAGATGCTCGTCTCGACCATCAGGGAGTACGGCTGGAACCTCGACCCGGACGCGTACGTATGGCAGCTGACGGCCTCCCAGAAGCAGCAGGTCGAGATCCTGAAGCTCCTCGTGAGGAAGGCGCGGGTGCTGATACTGGACGAGCCGACGTCTATCCTGACGCCGCAGGAGACTACGCAGCTCTTCGAGAGCATCCGGTCGATGGCCGCGCAGGGAATGGGGGTCGTCCTGGTCACGCACAAGCTCGAGGAGGTGATGCGGGTCTGCGACAGGGTGACGGTGATGAGAAGAGGAAGGGTCGTTGCGGTGAGGAGGAGGGAGGAGCTGAACGCGGAGGAGCTGGTGACGCTGATGGTAGGCCGGAGCATAGACCAGACGTACCGCGTCACCGTTCGACCACGGGATGAGAGGGTCCTCGAGGTGAGGAACCTGAGGGTCCTCGACGACAGGGGGGCCGTGGCGGTCAAGGACGTGAGCTTCCACGTCATGAAGGGAGAGGTCTTCGGGATTGCGGGGGTCTCCGGGAACGGGCAGGACGAGCTCCTCGAGGCAATTTACGGCCTCAGGAAGGCGGTCTCTGGCAAAGTCTATCTCAACGGAAGGGACGTCACGAACCTCCCGACGTGGGAGCTGGTGAAGCAGGGTGTGGCGATGATCGTGCCAGAGGCGGTGAAGGGGGTCGGTCTCGGCCTCACGGTCGCCGAGAACCTCCTGCTGAAGTGCTACCGTTACGAGCCCTTCTCGAGGTGGGGCATCCTGAAGAGGAAGCTGATGGAGGAGTCGGCGAAGGAGCTGGTCGAGCAGCTCAAGATCGTCACGAGGTCCGTCACCGCCAGGGCCTCCACCCTCTCCGGCGGGAACCTCCAACGCCTCATCATCGCTCGGGAGCTCTTCGCGAACCCTAGCCGTCGGCTCCCGGTCCTGCTGCTCGCATCGCACCCCACTAAAGGCCTCGACGTGGCCGCCACCGACTACGTGAGGAGGCTGATACTCGGCGTGAGGGACTCGGGCGCTGGGGTCATCCTCCTCTCGGACGACCTCGAGGAGCTGATAGCGCTCAGCGACAGGATAGGCGTGATGTACAAGGGCGAACTGCTCGCGGTGCTGGAGAAGGAGCGGGCGGAGATCGAGACGATAGGCATGCTGATGATGGGCGTAAGGCCTGGCGGCCCCTAGCCCATCGTCATCACCATCACGGCCTTCTGGACGTGGAGCCTGTTCTCGGCCTGCTCGAAGTAGAGCGAGTACCTCGGGTTGTCGATGACGTCGTCGGTGACCTCCTGCCCCCTGTCAGCGGGACCGCAGTGCATGTACTTCCCGTTGTTGGTCAGGTCCATCAGCTCCTGCGTGCATATCCAGTGCTTGAACTTGTTCTGGTACTCGACCGCTCCCTCCTTGTCGACCTTGCTGTTGTACGGTGGGAAGAAGCCCTTGGGCGACCAGGCCTTCGGGTAGACGAAGTCCGCGCCCTCGAAGGCCTCCTTCATGTCGTGAACGATCTCGAAGCTTCCCCCGTACCTGTCGGCGTTCTCTCTGGCCGCCCTTATCACGTGGTCCTCGAGCTCGAAGCCCGGCGGGTGGGCGAGGACGACGTCCATCCCGAACATCGTCCCGATCAGGACGCACGACTGCGGCACCGCGAGGGGCTTCAGCCCTCCGGAGTAGGCGTAGGAGACGACGAACTTCTTCCCCTTTGGGTTAGGGGTCACATCGGTTATCGCCATGATGTCGGCCAGCGCCTGGAACGGATGGTAGATGTCGTCCTCCATGTTCAGGACCGGGACCGTGCTCCACCTGGCGAACTCCTGGATCACCCTGTGGCCGCGGCCGATGTGCCACTTGGCCGCGTCACCGTAGATCCTGATGGCGATCGCGTCGCCGTACCTGCTCAGGACCCTCGCGACGTCCGCAATCGACTCGGTCTGGTATGGTATCATGTCCTCCGGCAAGGTCGGCGTGTAGACGTCCTGAGGGCTGAGGAAGTGGGCGTGGCCGCCTAGCTGGAAGATCCCCGCCTCGAAGGAGTTCCTCGTCCTTAGGCTTCTATTGTAGAAGAGCATGAAGAGCGTCTTGCCCTGCAGGTACGGCGTCGGGATCCTCGCCCTGAACTTGCTCCTGAGGTCCCTCGCGGCCTCCAGGACCTGCTCGATCTCCTCCCGTGTGAAGTCGTTTGTGTTCAGGAAATGCCTGCCCCTCAGGAGCCCCGCGTATTTGGGGAGATCCATTTCGCCAACTCGTCCCTGGCCCGAGTTAAAAATTGTATCCGGTCAGGGAGCACGGAGATGGAGTGAAGGGGAACCGACGATAAGGATTATCACCGGCCGGGTGATGGTCACTGCGGATGTTCAGGAGACGTAGGTCGATCCTCGACCTGATGAGGGAGTTGGAACAGGAGATGGAGCGGGAGATCGAGTACTTCCTGATGGAGCTGAAGCACGACGAGCTCGCAGGCCAGTGCCTCCAGCCGTTGTACGACGTGAGGGAGACCGACGAGGAGATCGTGGTGACGATAGACCTCCCAGGAGCGAGGAAGGAGGACATCGACCTAAGGCTGTCGGAGGACTACCTCTCGCTCTACGCTCCCATCAGCTACGGCGTGAGGGTGAGCAGGAGCTACACGCGGGGTGCGACCTGCTACAGGCTCCACCTTGATCTGCCGGAGCCTGTCGACGTCGACTCGGCATCCAGCACGTACAGGAACGGCGTCCTTGAGGTGAGGGTGAAGAAAAGGCGTTCGGGTTACAGGATACCTGTCAAGTGATTTGCCTTGACCAGAGCTTCCTGAGGAGGCTCAGCGCTGCCCCCAGCGCCCCGGACTCGGCCCTCATGCAGTAGGATGCGCCGGCGATGATGATGCAGTCGTTCTCGACGGGCCTTATGGACGAGGTGATCCTCTCGGAGATGTGAGGGTAACGGGACGTGATGTCCTCCAGCTCAGGCATCAGGATCCTGCCGGACCTGTAGACCAGGACCATCGCAGCCTCGGCGCCGTGCCTCACCGCCTCGTCCCTCTCCTCGAGCCCGCGTCCCACGATCCGCGCCCCCTCCCTTACGGAGAGTCCTACGCTGCACGCGTGGTTCCAGACGTCGGTGAGGTCCAGCCCGACGGGCCCGGTGACGTGCTCGGAGAAGGCCGAGACCAACTCCTGACCTGAGTTCGTGAGCCTGCAACCGGACCTGATGACCTCGACGAGCCCCATGAGGGTGAGCCTCCGGACGAGCGACCTCACCGCTCCCTCCCCTATGCCGAGCTCCTCGCTGAGCTGCGCCCTGCTGACGATCCCGTCCCTTCTGATCAAGAGGAGAGCACGGACGGCCTCGATCGCGCCGTAGCTCGGCTTCGCGCCCTTCCTCGGCTGGTACCGGTCATCGGAGATCAGCGACATCAGGATCGCCGGCAGGGTCATCCCTGCTATAAAAATCAAGTTGGAGTGGCATAAGTATAGCGATTAGCTGTCTGCCGAACCTCCAATGACGTTGGTTTAAAGCAGGTTCAGGATCGGTTCTATGGGTGTCCTAAGGCTGTAGATGGCGGGGCAGCGCTCCTTCGCCTCCTCGACCAACTTCTCGATCTCACTCCTGTCGATATCGGCCTCGATTCGCAGGTCGAACCTGACGTTCCTCACGATGGGGTGATCGGCAAGGCCGAGGGGCTTCCTGAAGTCGAGCTCGCAGGAGGCCGTCAAGTCGGCCCTGCTGAGCCTGATCCCCTTCTCCGACGCCACGCCGACCAGCGTAGCCAGAAAGCAGGAAGCCATGCCCACGAGGCAGTAGTGCATCGGCCCGGGCCTGTTCCCTCCGCCTCCCATGAAGCCCGGCGAGTCGACCTCGAGGTTGAAGGCGCCCTTCTCGGTTTTACAGGTAGCGACGAACTGGTACTCGACGGGACCGCAGCTCCTGTCCTCAGTCATCCAGTACCCCTCGATCTGGACTGTCCTGATCGCCTTGCTCGGGTCAGACTTGATCTCCTCGACGGTCCTGCTGACCTTCTCGAGGTCGACGTTGTTGAGCTTCACGCCCCGGAGAGCTTCGCAGCGGATATTATACGTAGTCTTGCGAAACGCTCTTGGAACTGAATGAGTTTGGCCGTGGACGCAGAACCGGTGTACGGAACGATGCTTTGCCCGTCATATATAAGCAGTCTATTTATACTGCTGATTAAGGGAGTAGTTAGTGGATGAACGGATGATAACGGACCTGTATATTAGGAACTTTAAGTCAGTGAAGGATGTTAACCTGAAGTGTAGCAGAATAAATGTTATCATCGGGGAACCTAATACAGGGAAGTCCAACATACTCGAGACTATCGCGCTGATGCATTTATTCGTCGATCGTTATAAAAAGTACACTAAATCGGATCTCTCATTCATTTTCAGAATTTCGAAATGGAACCAACTGTTCCCTTGGAGTGATTTGTCGCAAGCGATATCAGTAGAAGCGATTGTTGATGATATGCATATCATCCGAGTGAAACTTCAGTATAATGAGTTTATTAAGTGGATCGACGTATTGTACGGTGACAATGAGATAACAGCTCTAAACCCTATCGAGCTCGACTATGATCTTAATCCTGAAAAAGACGGCATCGTAAGGTTTGGATTTTATCGTTTCCGCATTATATCGAGATTCCCGTCCAGAGAGAGTAGATTCGTCGTTCCTCCTGATGCCCCTAATTTGCTAGAAGTCATCCGCGTTAAGGGGAGGGAATTGATAG
This sequence comes from Candidatus Calditenuaceae archaeon JGI OTU-1, assembly GCA_000494145.1. Classification (GTDB taxonomy): domain Archaea; phylum Thermoproteota; class Nitrososphaeria_A; order Caldarchaeales; family Calditenuaceae; genus Calditenuis. The sequence goes on from AWOE01000011.1 coordinate 18,063, forward strand.
TTGAGCTTAGTCGTCTATTTAGCAAGTATGGAATTGATTTAGTTATAGAGTATCCCCTAAAATTGATGAAAATACAGCAAACAATCTATGAAGAGGAGATTCCCATTGTAGCCAATTTACCGTACTCAATTCTCTCAGACTCGTTGAAAAGAATAGTCTTCAACCTTGCAATCGTACAGGGCAACGAGAAGATGGTCATTGCTCTCGAGGAACCCGAAGCTCACACATCTCCCTACTACGTCAAATATCTGGCGGAGAAAATCGCTCGGGACGAAAAAGGCAATCAATACTTCATTTCAACACATAACCCCTACTTCCTCATTTCTCTTCTTGAAAAGGCTCCAAAAGAAGATGTTAACGTCTTTGTAACTTTCCTTGAGAATCATAAAACAAAGGTCAAGCTATTAACTGATGAGCAGAAGGAGGAAATCCTCGATATGTATTTGGATGTCTTCTTCAACTTCGATAAATTCATTGAAGGGTTGAGCCAAGAGGTTTAGAAGCAGAATGGTCTACGATTACTATGTGGTAGAATGCAATAACGATGTGGCGTTCGTTAACGAACTCATGAACGGGAAGTACAAAGAAAAAATAATCCATGCGGGGAACAAGACGAATGTCTTAAAGACGCTTGAGAAACGGAGTCAATGTGTGGGGTTAATTGACGAGGACCCCAGTAGCTCTCAACCACCGAAGCTGCGGGACATCCAGCTACAGGATGTGGGGAACGACATCAAGGTAGGCAAGTATAAGGGCAACCTTATTGTGGTTTTATGTCCCAGACTCGAGGAATGGGTGGAAAAAGTTGTGAGAAACGCCGGAATTCAAAAAAACATCAAAGCGAAAGACCTTGAAGACGAAAAGAGGTTAGTGGACGTCATCCAGAAACTAACGGCTTCAAACCCTGAACTAGAACCTATCCGACGGCTCCGCGACCTTCTCCTTAGGGGGCTTTGACATGGAAACGTGGACAGCCTGGCGAGCGCGTCTCGTTCTCCCCTTTTCCACTGTCTCCCCCGCTCTCCTGTGCAGCGAGTTCCGGTTAAGATCCAAATTTCCGCGACGGACATCTCCGACCGGGCCGATGATGAGGGATCACCCGTCCGAGCGGTGAGGCCAAGGGGGTCATCTGAGGCCGAGAGCGCAGCCGCTCCCCATTCCGCGACCACCTCGAGCCAAGCCCTGAAGCTCTTTAACGTCCTGAGATCGGTGCAGGCGAGGAATGGCGGGCCGCTCCGACGCGCAGAGGGTGACCCTTCACCCGATGGAGAGGACCGTTCTGAGGTCAGCGGCTGGGAGACGGCGGGCTACGTTCAGGGAGCTGGCGGAGGAGCTGGGGATGAAGGTCGATGCGGTGGCGAAGGCGGCCGAGAGGCTCCAGATGAAGGGCCTCGCGAGGGTCGAGGAGGTCGTCGTCGACAGGATAGCGAGTCTGAGCGAGGAGGGGATGGAGTATGCGGCCCGAGGCCTCCCGGAGAGGAGGTTGGTCGAGGAGCTGAGGGCGAGGGGAGGGAGCGCGGAGCTGGAGGAGCTGAAGGGGGTCATCGGGGCTAGAACGGTCGAGATCGGCATCATCTGGGCGAAGAGGAACGGCTGGATAGAGATCGCCAGGTCCGACGGAAGGACGCTCCTGAAGCTGGTGAGGTACCCGGATGAGCCCACCGAGGAGGAGCAGGTCCTGAGGCTGTTAGCGGAGGGACCGAGAAGGATGGGGGAGCTGGGGGCGTTGGTCTCGGCCTGCGAGCGCCTCGCGAGGAGGGCGGGCCTCGTGGCGATCAAGGAGGTGAGGGAGCACGTCGTGACGCCGACCGAGGAGGGCATGAACCTGGCCGTTCAGGTCGAGACGCTGGAGGAGGTAAGCCAGCTGACGCCGGAGCTGATCAAGACCGGGAGGTGGCGCTCGGTGGAACTCTCGAGGTACGACGTTTACGCGCCCGTCAAACCGGTCTTCGCGGCGAGGGAGCACCCACTGACGTCCCTGATAAGGAAGGTGAGGGAGGCCTTCGTCGAGCTGGGCTTCCAGGAGGTGAAGGGGCCGCTGGTGGAGCTGGCGTTCTGGAACTTCGATGCCCTCTTCCAGCCTCAGGACCATCCGGCGAGGGAGATGCACGACACCTTCTACCTAGCGTGGCCCGATAGGGGAAGGGTTCCTGAAGGGATGGCGGAGAGGGTGAGGGCCGCCCACGAGAACGGAGGAGGCACGGGGTCGAAGGGGTGGAGGTACAGGTGGAGCGTCGAGGAGGCGAGCAGGCTGATCCTGAGGACCCACACGACAGCGACGACCATCAGGTACCTCGCCGAGCACAGGGAGCCGCCCGTGAAGGTCTTCTCGGTCGACAGGATCTTCCGGAACGAGAAGGTGAACTGGAAGAGGCTCGCCGAGTTCCACCAGATCGAGGGGATACTGATGGATAGAGGGGTGGGGTTGAAGCACCTGATGGGCGTGATCAAGGAGTTCTACGCGAGGCTCGGGTTGAGGGAGGTGCGGTTCAGGCCGAGCTACTTCCCTTACACGGAGCCCTCAGCAGAGGTGGACGTCTACCTGAAGGAATTGGGGAGGTGGGTCGAGCTCGGTGGCATGGGCGTCTTCAGGCCCGAGGTCACCAGGCCCCTCGGCGTCGAGCATCCGGTGCTGGCGTGGGGGCTCGGCCTCGAGAGGTTGGCGATCATAATTTACGGTGTCGAGGACATCAGGGAGCTGTACCGGAACGACCTCAGCTGGATCCGCACCGTCGTCCCGATCGACCTGAGGTGAGGGAGTGTGCCGGCGATCCTCGTGAGGCCCGAGAGGATCTCGAGGTTCCTCGGCCGGGAGGTCGGGGCGGAGGAGCTTGCGGAGCTGCTCGCGAGGCTCGGCATATCCGTCGACGAGGTGACTCCCGGGGGAATCAAGGCGGAGTACAACCCCAACAGGCCGGACTTCTCGTCGCACGCCGGGATCGCCAGGGCCCTGAAAGGCGTACTCGGGCTGGAGTTCGGGGCACCTAGGGTCAGCTGCAGGCCCTCAGGCTGGAGGGTCATCGTGGACGAGAGCGTGAAGGCGGTGAGGCCCTTCGTCGTCGCAGCCCTCGTGAGGGGCCTGGGGCTTGAGGAGGAGGACATACTCGAGCTGATAGCGATGCAGGAGGACCTCCACTGGGTCCTCGGGAGGGACAGGAGGAAGGTTGCGATCGGGCTCCACGACGCCTCAAAGGTCAGGCCCCCGATCAGGTACCTGGCCAGGCCCCTCAACGAGGTGAGGTTCGTGCCGCTCCACGAGTCCTTCCCGATGACTGGCGAGGAGATCCTCGAGAAGCTCGAGACCGGCAGGAGGTACGGGAGGCTCGTGAGGCCCTACGGTGTCGCTCCCCTTCTGGTCGACGCCAAGGGAGACGTCCTCTCCTTCCCGCCTGTGATCAACTCTTCGCTCACCGAGGTCACCACCTCTACCACGGAGGTCTTCATCGACGTGACGGGCACGGACCTCGAGGCCGTCTCGAAGGCCCTGAACATCCTCGTCTACGCGCTCCACGAGATGGGTGGGAGGATCTACTCGGTGACGGTCGTCGACGGAAGGAGGCGCTTCAGGACCCCTGACCTGAGGCCGGAGAGGTGGAGGGTCTACCCTGAGACGGTGAGGCGTGCGCTCGGCGTTGACCTGCCGGAGAGGGAGATCGTGAGGGCCCTGAGGATGATGAGGCTCGACGCGAGGATGAGGGGCAAAGGATCGATAGAGGTCCAAGTGCCTCCGTACAGGGTCGACGTCCTCCACCCGATCGACTTCGCCGAGGACGTCTTCATCGCGCTGCAGGAAAGGGTTGTCCCCGAGTTCCCGGGCACGATGACCTTCGGAGGGCTTCTGCCTGAGACGAGGGCCCTCGACGCGGTCAAGGCCGCCTTCATCGGCCTCGGCTTCACGGAGGCCTTCAACACGATCCTGAGCAACTACAGGAGGGACTACGAGCTCCTCTCCGTCAGCGGGCCGGAGCCCGTCAGGATCCTGAACCCCGTCTCGGCCGAGTACGACATACTGAGGACGATGCTGCTTCCAGGGCTTCTGACGACTCTGGCCGTCAACCGGCACAACCCCTACCCGCAGAGGTTCTTCGAGGTCGGTGACGCCGTGTTATACGATCCGGAGAGGCCGGAGATGACGAGGAGGGTCGTGAAGGCCGCCTGCGTCGTCTCCCACGCCACCGCCTCCTACTCGGTGATCAAGTCGGTCTATGAGGAGTTCTCGAGGTACGTCAAGAGGGAAATCGTTCCGGTCGAACGCGACTACCCCTTCATGGTCCCCGGGAGGTCGGTCGCCCTGACGTACGGAGGAAGGGAGGTCGGGTTCGCAGGCGAAGTGCATCCCAGGGTGCTGGAGTCCTTCGATCTCGAGATGCCGGTGGCGGCGATGGAGCTGGAGCTGGGGCCCCTCGGACTTTGGGCCTGAAGGCTCGCCGACCGACCTTCACCCGAAAAGCCTCCTGTGCTCCTTCATCATGCACCTGTTCCAGACGATCTTGATGCCGTTCGCCCTCGCGACCTCGACGGCCTCCGGGTGGTAGATCCCCTCCTGGAGCCAGATGACCTTGGGTCTCACGGCTACAGCCTCCCTCACGACCTCGGGGACCGCATCGGAGGGCCTGAACACGTCGACGATGTCCACCGGCCCCGGCACCTCCCTCAGGCTCTTGTAGACCCTCAACCCCAGTATCTCGTCGGCCGTCGGGTTGACCGGGATGACCTCGTAGCCCCTCTCCAGCAGATACTTCGGGACGTAGTGTGCCGGCTTTGCTGGATCCCTGGACATCCCGACGACCGCGACCCTCTTCAGGGACAGGATCTCCCTGATCTCCGCATCGGTCAGACCGTCTGGGGGAATGGGCTCCACGGACGGACGTCCTCAAGCTCCCTGATAAATACACCTTACATACCCCGCGACGCCGGAATCCTAGGACCGGGTTCAAGCACGTTCCTGGTCCAAAGCTATGGAGAGATATACCGGACCAGGGGAAGTAACCGCGTGGTCAACCCGTACGAGGACCCCCTGATAAGGAGGCTCAGGGGCCCGTCTCCCGTGATGCCCTCGGACATCGAAATTCTGCTGAAGGAGGTGGCGGAGCTGAAGCGCGAGGTGAGGCTGATCCGGAAGGCCCTCGAGAGGCACGGGATCAAGATAGAGGAGGAAGGTCCCTGAAGACCTGAGCGAGAACGGGCCTGAGGGCTCTGGCGACCGCGATGGTCAGCTGGACGTCCTCCCTGCAGTGCCTCAGGATCTTCGAGAGACCGCCCCTCCTTCCGAGCAGAGCATCCTCGTACAGCATCGGGACGTCGGCGCCCGTCGTCTCCTCGACCCTCCTGAGGCCGAGGAACCTGACCACGTTCCAGAGCGAGGTGTTGCTCAACCTCAGTTCCTTCTCCACAACCGTTGCCAGATCGATGTGACGGGGTGCGTAGAGCGGCGCAGGGTCGACCGAGAGCCTCAGGCATCTGGTCACGATCCACGGCAAATCGAACGAGGAGCCCCTCCACGTCAGGAGCACGTGCGACCTCCCGACCCTCTTCAGGAGCTGATCGAGCACCACCTTCTCCTGCTCTGGCCTCCTGACGACGTAGGACCTGAGCTTCGAGGTCCAGAAGTCTCCCACGACGGCGCAGACGAGGTGACCCGTGTCGGCGTGGAGCGAGGTCGCCTCTATGTCGAGCGCTATCACGTCCGGTCTCGCTCTCACAACGTATCGTCCTTCGTGCCCACGGATAAGCAGATCACTCGCACCGGGTCCATGCAGGCAGCGGATCGGCCACGCCTTGAGGGCGACAAAAGAAAGGAAGACGGTCCCTGACGCTGACAGGCGACGTACGTCAGGCTACCCTCTTGATGACCTCGAAAGTTGAGACCTTCACGTTCGGAGGCACGTCGAGCTGGTCGGACGTCCTCGCGCCGATCAGATAGTAGGTCCCCACCCTCTCCCTGAAGAGGTCCAGGAGCCTCTGGGTCACGACGCCGTCGAAGACGACGTACTTTACGTCGTTCCCGGCCGAGAGTCTCTGGTAAAGCTCGCTGACAGGGACCCTGAAGGCCTCCGTCATGTCGTCCCTCAGGCCGACGGCGATGAGGTTCCCCTCGACCTCTTCGACGACCTTCCCGATCACCTCCCTCGGGGCCTCGGCTATCGGCGGGTGCTCCCTCTCCGCGTGGGCACCTATCCTCCTCAGAGCGTCCTGAAGAGGTACTGCGTTCTCCAGCGCCTCGACCACCTCCTTCATGCTCAGCTCCTCGACCTCCTTCCCCTGAGGGGCCCTCGCCACGAGGTCTATCCTCACCCTCCGGGCCAGCTCCCTGAGTATCATGTCGCCTGCACGGTCTCCGTCGAGGAAGGCGATCACCTTCTTTTTCCTCGCCAGCAGCTCCTCAAGGGAATAGGGGATCTTGACACCCTCTATGCCGATGACGTTGGTGTAGCCGTACCTCAGGAGGTTGATCACGTCCGCCCTGCCCTCGACGAGGATGACCTCCTCGGAGGTCAGAACGTCCGGACCGGCAGGCAGGTTGTCGGGGCCGACGTTCACGACCCTGGCCCTAACGACCGACTCCTCCAGCTCCCTGAGGGCCTCGTCGACCTCAGGAACCCTCTTCTTCTCCCACTCGAGCAGGATCGCCCTCGCCCTATCGATGATCCTCTTCCGCTTCTCGGCCCTTACGTCCTCGATCTTCTCGACGACGACCCTCGCCGAATAGGGTCCGACCTTGTCGACGCTCTCGACCAACGCCGCGACCAGCGCCGTGTGGAACCTGTCCATGCTCGTGGGTATCGTTATCTTCCCCACGACCTTGTCTCCGTGGGCGTGGACCTGAACCTCTATCCGGCCGATCCTCCCTGTCCGCTGGAGCTCCCTCAGGTCGAGGTCGGAGCTGAAGATGCCCTCCGTCTGCCCGAAGATCGCTCCGACGACGTCGTTCTTGTCCACCAACCCGTCCACCTCTATCCGCGCCTCGATCACGTACTTCGTCGAGCTGGGCTGACTCGTCATGACTTACCCCTTTGATCAGAGTCAACCCCCGTACGTTATTAAAATAATTGAACCGCCCGGCACCAAGACGCCGAAAATCTCCGGGGCACCCGATCGTTTGAACCGTTGGGAACCTTTTGGAGCAGGAATTTGGCGGATTCTAATTCAGATCGGCTTATCAGCGGGCCGCGAGCTGAGGTGAACGATGGGCCTCGCGAAGGGCCTGGTGGGCGCCACAATCGTCGCTTTGCTGGTCGCCGGGATCGTGCCGCATGTCCTAGCCCAAGAGGGCACCGGGAGCTCGGAGGAGCCGACCCTTCCGCTGGGCCTCGAACTGACCTCGGAGCTGAGGGCGATAATCGAGGAGCACAAGGAGGCGGTCGGTTCGATCATCCTCGAGTTCAGGCTCAAGCTCGAGAACGTAACCGAGCGGAGGGCCGAGCTGATCAGGCAGTTCCTCGAGGAGCGGCTCAACAGGACCGATGCCATCAGGAAGGAGATGGAGAGGCTGAGGGAGCTCTACGAGTCAGGGAACATCACGAAAGGGGAATACCTCGTGGCGCTGAGGGCCCTCAAGGACGAGCTGAAGGCGCTGAGCAAGACCTCGGAGAAGCTCGGGCACCTCATGCAGGAGCTGACGAAGGAGCTCAGGGAGGCGGTAGAGGAGAAGGTCGAGCGGCTGAGGGAGGTCAACAGGGAGTTCGGCAGGAGGGTCGCGGAGGAGGCGAGGAGGATAGGCGAGGAGATGAGGGAGAGGGCCCGAGAGAGGGGGGATGAGCGTGAGGAGGCGACCGATGAGAGAGGTCAACCCGCCGACCAGACTCGGACCGGACATAGGGGAAGGGGCAGGGAAAATGCCGGGAGCGGAAGGACGACGACCGAGCGACAGGACCGAGACGGCCTAGATCGCGAGTCGGCTACGACGACTACAACTACGACCGCCGAGCGACACGGTGAAGGCAGGGACGAAGGTCGCGGTCAAGGCAGGGGGCACAGCGACGAGCGGGGCCCGACAACGACCACCACCGCAACCAATACCCTTTCCGGTGAGGAGCGCGATCGAGGACGAGGGCGTGGACGAGGAGGTTGAGCGGCGCGGCTCGGGCCCCGATCAAGACTTTGCGGATCGCGACGTTCAGCTGTTCGCGATGAGATTTTTTCTGACACACAGGCTATATATGACGCAGACCGCCGGGCCTTGCAGCGCATGACGCCCCTGACACTGATGCTTCTTGCGTTGGTGGTCGCGGGTCAAGGAGCGCCGTTCACCGTCTATCAGGTCCAGCTGAGGACCGACGGGTCGGCCCTTTGGACCATAGAACACAGGTATCCGCTCGGTGAGAAGACCTCATCGGAGCTCTTCGATCAGGCCAGCAGGAGCCTCGACGACCTGGCCGATGGTTACAGGAGCAGGCTTCAGTCGGTGATAGGCAGGATATCGACCCAGCTCGGGAGGCCCATGTCGGTCGAGAACCTGACCGTGACCGCGAAGGTCGCCGAGACGTTGACGGGGAGCGTCGGCGTAATCAGGATCGGTTTCGTCTGGAAGGGGTTCGCCCTCCAGCTCGGCGACGGGAGGCTGGAGGTGGGAGACGTCTTCATCGGAGGGCTCGTGCTCCTCGAAGGAGAATCCCTGAGGTTCCTCTTCCCCGAGCAGCTCTCGGTAGTGGAGGTCTCCCCGAGACCGGACACGTCCGGGCCTGGATTCGTGGAATGGTCCGGGAGGAAGGTCTTCAGGGACGGAGAGCCCCGGATCGTCCTCGCTGCAGGCCATCCATCCCAACAGGGCCCGCTAACCGCACCTTCACCGTCCACTTCAGCTCCGTCCCAGTTGTTTGACCCGCTAATCTTAGCGTTCTTCGCGGCAGCAGCCGCCGGCGTCGCGATCGGTGCTGTAGTCTTGGCCCGCAGCAGGAACAAGAGGAGTTTCGCGTACGCCTCGGACGACGTCGGGAAGGTCCTCGAGGTCATCAGGAGGCACGGAGGCGTGGTCACCCAGTCGACGATCGTGAGGGAGAGCGGGCTCTCGAAGTCGACGGTCAGCACGATCCTCAAGGTCCTCGAGAGGGAAGGCGTCGTGGTGAGGCAGAAGGCCGGTCGTGAGAAGCTGGTCCGGTTAACCAGGTGAGGCTCTAGACCCGCCCAGGATGCGGAGGAGCGGCTCGGCGGGCGTGGTCGGGTAAATCTAATCTTCAGCCGAGGTGAAGTCGAACGGGCTTGGCGCTGAAGGTCTCGATCGTGGGACTCTTCCCGACGGTCTTCTCGACGAGGTGCAAGGCGGTCTGTGACCCCGCGGGGGTCGCCGGCCTCAGGACCATCGAGTCGCAGCTCTCCGAGTACCCGGAGGAGATCAGGGCTCAGGTCGCCGCGGCCGCTGAGGCGGTCGCCGAGTTGGTCAGGTTCTTCCCCGACCTCCAGATCGAGCTGGTCCACGCGATGAGCCCGAAGGGTCTCGTTCTCTCGCTCCTTCACAGGTTGAAGAGGGGGACCCACGCGATCATCGCAGGAAGGGTCTACTCGCTGCCTCATCAGCTGGAGGACCTAGTAAGGACGGTAGAGGGCCTGCTCACCTCGAACCGATAACCGACTTATGAAATTGGTAAAATGGGAGGACCCGCCGGCAGCTACGGGATGCTCTCCGGCAGAGAACCGGCAAGGACCGTCGCGCTGATCGTCGTCCTCTCAGTCCTCGGTCTGGTGCTGGCGCCTTTCTTCTGGTTCCCGTTCCTGGGCACGAGGGCCTTCCCGGGTCAGCACCTCGTCAACGTCCTCGCCGGCATACTGCTCGGGCCTGTCAGGTCGATACCGGTGCCTGTCATCGTCGGGACGGTGAGGCTGATGCTCGGGATAGGAACGGTCTTCGCGTATCCGGGCGGCATACCCGGGACGATCATGGTGGGCCTCTTCCAGAGGTTCGTCACCGGCAGGTTCAGGGACCACAGGGTCAGGTACCTCTCGGCCTTCGCGGAGCCGATAGGGACCGTCCTGATCGGTGGCACGCTCTCGCTCCTCATCATCGGGCCGCTGCTGAACGTGCCCTCGATCGTCGACCTCCTCTCAGGGGAGACCGTCATCGCGGCCCTGCTCACCTTCTGGGCCGGATGGGCGGTGAGCTCCGTCATCGGCGCCTCGATAGGCTACGTCGTAACGATGGTCCTGAGCAGGGCCCTCCCCGACCTCTTTCCGGGACCAGGGAGGCAGAAGTGATGGACGTGGCGACGCTGGACCTCGAGGTCGATCGGCTGTTGGGGAAGAAGACCCTGATCGTCGGCGAGGCGGGCACCGGGAAGTCCCACCTCCTCGCCCGGATCCTCGAGAAGATGGTGGAGGTCCTCGATCCAAAAGAGATCACCCTGATAGACATGGCGCCTTTCAGGTTCTCGGGGATCGGCGGGAAGCTGAGGGACCTGACGGACTCTGTGGGTCGTGTCAGGTACCTGACCGATGACGGGATAGCGCCACCGAGGCTTCTCGGCAGGAACGCAGCCGAGGTCCTGAGGCTCGCGGAGCGCAACGCATCGCTCATCGGTCCTCTCCTGAACGAGTACCTCAAGAGGCCCACCCGTGTCCTCCTGGTCAACGACGTCACGGTCTACCTCCACGCCGGCGATCCGTCGTTGCTGGGGAGGGTCATGGAGGCTGCGGAGACGTTCGTTGCGACCTGTTACGAGGGGAGGCTCCTGAGCGACGACAGGGGCTCCGGGATCACGGAAATAGAGAGGAAGAGGCTGGCCGAGCTCAAGGGGAGGGTCGACAACGTGCTGGTGCTGAGGGAACCGTTTATTGTCCGTCGAGATGGGATTGGAACCGGCGGAGGTGGGGCAGGTGAGGATACCGAGGGCCCTCACGGTAGCAGGTTCTGACTCAGGAGGGGGTGCAGGAATCCAGGCGGACCTGAAGACCTTCGCAGCCCTCGGCGTCCACGGCATGTCGGCGATCACATCGATCACAGCTCAGAACACTCACTCGGTCACGAGGGTTGTGGACCTCGACCCCGAGATGGTGGTGGAGCAGATCAGGGTCTGCGTCGAGGACATCGGCGTCGACGCGGTCAAGACCGGGATGCTTCACACGACGGAGATCATCAGGGCCGTTGCGGACGAGCTCAAAAAGGTCGTTGCACCGAAGGTAGTAGACCCTGTGATGGTAGCGAAGAGCGGTGCGCCTCTTCTCAGGGACGACGCCATCAGAACCTTGGTTGAGGAGCTGATACCGATTGCAGATGTGGTGACGCCGAACGCGAGGGAGGCCGAGAGGTTGACCGGCATACCTGTGAAGGGACTTGAGGACCAGAAGAAGGCTGCGAAGGAGATCGCCGAGCTGGGCGCAAGGGCTGTAATCGTAAAGGGAGGTCACGTTGACGGCCCTGTGGTCCGAGACGTTCTCTACTTCAACGGAGAGTATGTAGTTCTCGAGTCGGAGAGAATACAGACGAAGAACACCCACGGCACCGGTTGCACCTTCGCCTCGGCGATAGCTGCACACCTCGCCCACGGAAGGGAGGTCGTGGAGGCGGTAAGGAGGGCAAAGGAGTTCGTAACAGACGCGATAAGGTACGGGCTCGACCTGGGGAAGGGAGCAGGGCCGGTCAATCCGGTGTGGGGAGCGCTGAGGAAGGCGTGGCTTTACGAGGCGATGGAGAACGTCAGCGTTGCGACCGAGATCCTCGAGCGGGTTGAGGGGATCGGCTGGATCTGCCCCGAGTCGATGATCAACATAGCGGAGGTGGTGCCCTTCGGCTCCTCGATCGGCGACGTCGTCAGCATACCGGGGAGAATAGCGAACGTCGGAGGCAGGTTGAGGCCCTCGTCGTGTCCCAGGCCGGGAGGCTCGAAGCACGTGGCCTCGGCTGTCCTCGTCGCCCATTCCCTCGACTGGAGGATCAGGGCTGCGATGAACGTCAGGTACGATGAGCGGATACTGGAGTCCGCGTCGAGGCTCGGCATGAGCGTCTCGAGCTACGACAGGTCCAAAGAACCTCCTGAGATCAAGAACGTGGAGGGTATGACCATCAGGTGGGGTGTTCGGGAGGCATTTAACCAGGCCGGTAAAGTGACGGACATAGTCTACCACCTGGGAGACTTCGGAAAAGAACCCATGATAACCATATTTGGCGAGAATGCTGTCGACGTCGTAAAAAAGCTACTCCGCATACTTAACAAGGAAGATCAACCGGATCCAGAAAGGCATATCTGATGGACGATCTCCTATTACCGGCATTCACATCATAACGATCTGCACTTTTATGTTGGCAGAATGTTATGCTACGTAGCTATATAACAAATCACAATTATATTGTGAGGCCATTCACCAAACAACGGTGAGAACATGGCGATGTACGACGTAGTGATCATCGGAGGTGGTGCGGTCGGACTCTCACTGGCGTACCTCGGAGCGAAGCGGGGATACGAGGTGGCGGTCATCGAGAGCAGGCACCTCTGCAGCGGCGCCACGGGTAGGAGCGCGGGGATCGTAACCGTCCAGCTGAGCATACCGGAGGACGTAGCGATGGCGAAGAGGACGATCGAGGTCTTCAGGGAGGTGAGCGACTTAACCGGCGTACCCTTCTACAGGAGGACCGGGTTCCTCACGGTGCTGCCTGAAAGGCTCCTCGATGAGTCGCTGGAACCGCTCAGAGCCAACGGAACGACCTACACGGTGCTGAAGGCCTACGAAATAGAGGGACACGTCCCGTTCCTGAGGGTCTACGACCACGAGGTGGGGATACTTACGCTCGACGACATGACCGTCGACGCCTCGAAGATGGGAAGGGCCTTCGGCGCTGTGCTGAGCGACTTCGGTGTTGACGTCTACGAGTGGAACGGCAGTACGTCCATATCCCTCGACGGGACGAGGATCAGGAGCGTCTCGGTCAACGGCGGGACTGAGCTGAGGGGGAGGAGCTACGTTCTGGCTGCTGGACCGTGGAATAAGGTCGTCCTAAAAGAGATCGGTGTTCGAGCATCGTTCCTCACAATATACAAATGCCAGGTCGTGAGGGTCAAGGGGGATGGAGTAGACGCATACGTGCCGCTCTACACGATGGGCGAGCACCTTTACATGAGGCCCGATATGGAAGGGACCTCCGTCGTCGGAAACGGATACGCTAAGGTCGTCGAGGTTCCGGAGGACGCGATGGACGGGCTCGAGAAGGAGTACGTGCAGCACATAGCCGAGCTGCTGGCCGAGAGGGTCTTCAACCCCGAGGACTTCAGGGTCAACGGGGGATGGTCAGGCCCGTGCAGCATCACGCCCGACGGGTACCCCGTTATCGGTAGGGTCCCTGGGTTCGAGAACGCGTACATAGTCGACGGCCTCGACGGCTACGGGCTGATGAGGGCTGCCGGCGTCGCGGAGCGATCTTCGGGCAGACGGAGGGCATCTTCAGCTCCGACCTCGACCTGAGGGAGCTCCAGCGGACAGGGAGGATCGGCCGGATAGAGGTTC
>AWOE01000012.1 GCA_000494145.1 Candidatus Calditenuaceae archaeon JGI OTU-1
ACGTCGAGGTAAACTGCGAGGTCGGGATGGACGCAGTACCGGTTGACCAGCTCGACCCACCTCCTGTCGCCGGTCAGAGCTCCCTGATAGGCGATCGAGGAGTAGAGGTACCTGTCCGTGACGACGACGAACCCCTGCCTCAGCCTCGGCTCGATGAACGTCCTGATGTGATGCAGCCTGTCAGCGGCGAACAGGAGAGCGTCGATCTCCGGATTCGAACCCCTTCTCGCCAGCGACCTTCTCAGGACCTTGCCGATCGGCCCCTCCGTCGGCTCCTTGGTGTAAGCCGCCCTGTAACCCGACTTCCTGAGCCTCCTGACCAGCCACATCGAGTTGACCGTCTTGCCGGCTCCGTCGATCCCCTCGACCGCGATCAGGTACCCCCGTTCCAGGACCTTCCCCCCACCCCTCAACGCCCAGACTCCTTGAGCGCATGGTTTATGGATATCAACCGTCGTTCACCGACAGACGCCCATGACGACCATCAGGTTCGGGAGGCTTGTGCTGCCCGGCGAGCGGCTCGGCGTGATCGAGGAGTACCTTCCCGGCACGGGCGTGAAGGCGCTGAAGTCGGGTCACCTCGTGGCCGCGTACGGAGGGTATGCGGAGTACGACAGAAGGAACCACATCGTCTCGGTGAGGCCTCTGAGGGCCGTGAGGAAGCCCGTCGTGGGGGACACCGTTCTGGCGAGGGTCAGGGAGATCCAGGAGAAGGTGATCTGGTCGGACGTCCTGGTCATCCTCGGGTCCAAGCTCACCACCTCCTACAGCGGTGCCCTCCTCCGGAAGGGCCAGGGCCTTGACTACGTTCCAGGCGACATCTACCTCGCGAAGGTCGTCGACGAGCTCAGCGGGATCTACACGCTCTCCGTCGAGGGCAAGGAGCTGGGACTGGTTCAGGGCTTCTGCGACATATGCGGCAGGCCTTTGACGCTGAAGCTGAACCACCTCGAGTGCAGGCAGTGCCGTCGGGCCTACAGGAAGAAGATCTCGGTCCACTACCAGAGGCCTGAATTCCTTAAAAACGTCCCGTTGGAGGCATGGGCGATGAGGGGGTCCTGAGTTGAAGAGGAGGGCCACGGTCGTCGAGAGGTCGCAGCAGCACCTCGTGCTGGAGGTCGAGGGGTTCGACTTCAGCGTCCTCGATTCGCTCCAGGAGGTCTTGAACGAGATGGATGAGGTCGAGTACGCTGGGACTTCGGTCATCCACCCCCTTTTCCCGAAGCTGAGGTTTGTCCTGAGGGTGAAGGAGGGGAAGGACGTGGTGGATGTGCTTGCGGAGGGTCTGAGGAGGTTGAGGGCCCGCGCCTCGGAGGTCGTGGGCCTGCTGTCCGAGACCCTCGCCAGGGCACACGCCGCGAAGACCCGTTAGGCTACCGCACGGCTTACGCACCGAAGTGGAACCAGCCCAGCTCAGGAACTTCTATCAATTCGCCGTTTCTCAAAAGCCACACGCCCCTCCTATCGATCACCCTTCCGATCACCTGGAGACGGCAGCCGACGGATTGGAGCTCCTCCCTCAGAGCCCCCTCGTTCTCCGGATCGAAGGTGATGATCAGCTCGTACTCCTCGCCACCTCCGAGAACCAGCCTTTCTGGGTCGAGTCCGTGCGAGACCGCGTAGCGTTTCACGTCATCGTCAAGGGGCAGAACCTCGATGACGTACCCGAGGCCGCTGAGCCTGGACATGTCGTACAGCGATTTCGCGAGGCCGTCGCTCGAGTCTATCATCCCGGTGGCGTACTTGGACGACACCAACCCCGCCTCGACCCGGGCCTCGGGCCAGAGGAAGGACTTCCTGAGCGGTTCCCACGTCGGATCGGTGTCACCCGTCAGGACGGAGTGGAGTCCTGCGGCAGCCCTTCCGAAGGGCCCGGTCACGCCTATCAGGTCACCGGGCCTCGACCCGCCCCGGGGAACCGGCCTCCCGGCCTCACCGAGTGCGAAGACGCCGAGCACGAGCTCCCTGGACGCGTTCGTGTCCCCTCCGACCACGAGCACAGAGTACCTCTCCCTCGCCCTCTCTATGCCCCTCCAGATCGCCTCCAACCCCTCGAAATCCATCTCGGGTGGAAGCCCCATCTCGACGTATGCGAGCAGCGGCCTCGCGCCCTTCGCAGCCAAGTCGCTCATCGACGCGGTCAACGCCTTCCACCCTACGCTCTCCAGCGGAGCCCCCGCCGGAACGTCGGTGCTCTCGACCAGCATGTCGCCGGTTACCACGATCCTGCCCCTCGGAAGGTAGTCGATGCCGTCGTCACCGGGTCCGAGGTACCCGCCTGCCCTCGAGAGCCGCGGTATCAGGTAGTCCAATATCGCCCGCTCGCCCAGGTCCCTGAGTTTCAACGGATCCAAATTTTCGTGGTTCAGATTATAAAGGGTCTCGCGGGATGTCCCTTACGTAACTTACGTAAGATATTTAAGGATTGAACGCTTAAATACGTACCACTATATACCTGAAGGGGTTGAACGTAGGAACGGAGAAGCCGATCCGCATTCCCTCCCACATCACCGGTTTCTTCGTGCCGAGGTGGGCAGGGGATCCGCTGGAGACGGGCTCGATCGGCGCAGGGCTCGTGCTGGAACCGGGGATCGAGTTCGAGGTCGATCGGGCGAGCCTGAAAGGCCTCTCGTTGAACGGCTCCGAGGTCCGGTCCGAGGTGCTTAACGAACTGCTACCTGCGACGACCCGGGTCGAGGTCAGGTCGGAGCTCCCCCTCGGTGCAGGCTACGCGATGAGCGCCTCCTTAGCCCTTGCCTGCTCTGTCGCTGCCGAGCTCGAGAACGCGGAACCCGATCTCCTCTCGGCCTTCAGGAGGGCCCACGTAGCAGAGGTCAGGGCCATGACGGGGCTCGGTGACGTCTTGGCACTCTATGCCGGACGCGGTCTGGCCGTGCGCCTCAAGCCAGGAGCACCTGGAATCGGCGAGGTCGAGGCGATCGAGACCCCCCAGGGGATGGCGGTCGTTACCGCTGTTCTGGGCAGCATGTCGACGACCGAGATGTTGAGGAGGTACGCCGACAGGATACGGCAGCACGGCATCGAGGCCTTCAACCGCTTCCTCAGGGACCCGACGCTGGAGAGCTTCCTCGAGAACGTGAGGGAGTTCGCGAAAGGTGTGGGCTTCCTCACGCAGGACGTCGAGGAACGGGTGAGGCCAGTCCGTGATATGTTGTTGGGCTACTCGGTCAAGAAGCGCGTCCTCTTCGCGGTGGTCAGGGAAGAGGAGCTCCATGCCGTCTCGTCGCACCTCCGGGCCGAGTTCGGCGAGGTCCACGTCCACAGGGTGTGTGATGGGGGATGGTTGAGATACCTCGAAGCCATCCGCGCTATCGCTCGCTGATCGAGCGGGAGAGGATCGTGAAGGGCCTGGCGATGGGCATCGTGGTCCCGGAGGGCCTGCTGGCCCACGGAAGGGGCGAGGCCCTAGATTACCTTCTCGGCGAGGAGACCACGCCTGTAGCCAGAAAGGCGACCCGCGCAGCAGCCGCGCTCCTCCTGACCTCGGAGAGGCCCGTGATCTCTGTGAACGGCAACGCCGCAGCGCTGGTCGGCGAGGAGCTCGTCAGGTTGTCGAGGACGCTCGGCGCACCGCTCGAGGTCAACCTCTTCTACCGGTCCGTCGAACGGGTGAGGAGGATCAGGGACCACCTGCTGTCGCTTGGTGCCGAAGAGGTTCTGACCCCGGTTGAAGACGTGGCGGAGGTACCGGGTCTGGAGAGCGAGCGCCGGATCGTCAGCCGCAAGGGCATCTACTCGGCCGACACGGTCCTCGTCATGTTGGAGGACGGCGACAGGACCGAGAAGCTGGTGGCGTTAGGGAAGAGGGTGATAGCGGTGGACCTCAACCCGCTCTCGAGGACCGCGAAGGCTGCGACCATCACGATCGTCGACAACGTTACGAGGTGCATACCTCTCCTCGCCGACGAGATAGCAGCGCTCAAGGGCCAGACGAGGTCGGAGCTCGAGTCGATCGTGAAAGGTTTCGACAACGAACAAAACCTCAGGGAATCGTTGGCCCTCATCGCCAAGAGGCTCGCGAGGCTCTCCGGTTACGAGGAGCCCCTCTCCGACTGAGGTGCGAGAGGATGGCCGAGAAGCTCACCGCATGGGACATCGTGAGGAAGAAGGCGAAGGGCGAAAGGATCGCTATGGTAACCGCCTACGACTATCCGACGGCGAGGCTGGTCGACGAGGCAGGCGTGGACGTGGTCTTGGTAGGCGACTCGGCGGCGATGGTGGTCCTCGGTATGAGGGACACGCGGTTCATCGGGATGGAGGAGATGCTCGTCTTCTGCAGGGCGGTCAGCAGCGCCGTCAGGAGGGCCCTCGTCGTGGGCGACATGCCCTTCATGAGCTACCAGGTCTCGACGGAGCAGGCAGTAGCAAACGCGGGCCGTATGGTGAGGGAGGGTGGAGTCGACGCGGTCAAGCTGGAGGGCGGGGCGGACTACGCCGAGGTCATCAGGGCCATCGTGAGGGCCGGCATCCCGGTCATGGGCCACGTCGGCATGACGCCCCAGTCTGCCGCTTCCAGCACAGGTTTCCGGCTCCGAGGCAAGTCGGCGGACGAGGCCGAGAGGATCATAAGGGATGCGGAGGAGGTCGCGAGGGCAGGTGCCTTCTCGATAGTGTTGGAGTTCACGACCGCTGAGGTCGCCGAGTACCTCTCCCGGACGCTCGAGATACCGGTGATCGGCGTCGGTGCCGGGCCGCACTGCGACGGTCAGGTCCTTGTCCTCCACGACGTCCTCGGCCTCTACGAGAACTCACCACCCTTCGCGAAGAAGTACGCGGACCTGAGGTCAGTCGTCCTCGACGCGATCAGCCGGTACGTCTCCGACGTCAGGAACGGTGCCTTCCCCGACGAGGGACGTTACTGGAGGATGGACGAGCGCGAGAGGGCGGAGCTGAAGAGGAGGTTGGAAGAAAGGACCGGGAAGGGAGGATGAGCTTCACCCGCGTAGCCCGTGGAGTCTACCTGATCGATACGGCGCCGGACGTCCTGCCGAGGGCCATAGCCTCTTACCTCGTCAGGGGAGAGGGAGAGGCCGTTCTGATCGACGTCGGCTACAGGTCCACCTCCAAGCAGCTCCTCAGGGCCCTGGACAGCATCGGTTTGGGGGTTGAAGAGCTGAGGTGGATCGTCCTGACGCACGTCCACCTCGACCACTGCGGGGCAGTCGCGGAGGTCCTCGAGAGGTACCCGAGGGCAGCGGTGCTGGTGCACCGGAGAGGGCAGAGGCACCTCATCTCCCCCGAGAAGTTGCTCGACTCGGCCCGTTCGATCTTCGGCGACGAGGCGTTGCGGAAGATGGGCGGGATGGAGGCGGTCCCTGAGGACAGGGTAAAGGTGGCCGAGGACGACGCCGAGGTCGTCCTTCCTGGCATCACGCTCAGGCTCTTCGAGACGCCTGGTCATGCGCCCCATCACATCTCCGTGCTCATCGAGCCCTACCGGTACGTGGTGACCGGGGATGCCCTGGCCAGCAGGGGCCCGCGATATCCTGAACCCATTCCCGACACGGCACCACCCCAGTTCAGCTACGAGGACGCCGTGAGGAGCGTCAGGCGGATATTCGAGCACCGTCCTCGCCTGCTCTTGCTCTCCCACTACGGGCCCATCATCTCACCCGATGACGGCGGAGAGGAGGAGATACGGTTGCTCGAGAGATGGATCGAAAAGGTACGGGCCCTCAAATCAGAGGGGTTGGATCCTTTTTCTATAACGGGGCGGATAGTAGATGAGATGGAGGCGAGGGGTTGCAAAAAGCTCGACCTCGTTGCACGGAACGCTGTCCTTATGGCTGTGCTCGGCGTCTACCTCTCGCTACCTTGAAAGGCCGACTTCTTCAGCTCCTCGGCCTTCCTCTCGAGCGTTTCCCTGATTTCCCTTATCCTTTGGTCGACGTGTCGGACCAGAGCCTCGAACTCCTTTACCAGCTCTGACTCGGCGCTCACGCCACCCATCGTTCGCTCCCCGATTTAATCCTGTTGAAGTGGCTGTCATTTGAGAACTATCCCAGAGCGACTCCTTACCCCTACATCAAGGGGATGCAGAGGGCGAAGGTCTACAGGTTCTCGACGCCTACCGGACGGCAACTCCGCGGAGAAAAGGCCTCAGGACGAGGAAGACGAGCACGAGGAAGAGCGCCAGCATGAGCAGCATCACCAGCGGAAGGGATGATCCGTCCGTGACTATGATCGGTATCGGTCCTATCAGGATGAACCCGATGCCCCTGACCTCTCCGCCCAGGGTCACGATGAGAACCGTCAGGGCGATCAACCCTAAAGCGATCATCGCGATCCCAAGCAATGTCAAGACGTTAGGCCTCATCCCCATCCATGCCGGTGGAGGCCTGCCATATACGGCATGCCCTCAAGGACCCGGCTCCCTCGAGGACCCCGTTCAGATGCCCGCATCCCCTCGCCGGGTTCGCGGAGGAGGTGAGGTTCTCCAGCAGACCGGGGGGCTCCAAACCCTCCCAGCTCAGAAGGCGAGGAAAAGGAAGAGGAGAAGGAGCGCGGCAACCAAGGCGAAGGCCAGCAGGGCGATTCTCGCGCTGCCCCTCAACACGAGCGGTATCGGGCCGAGAAGCAGAACGACGAGGCCCTTGGACTTGACGGTTCCCTCGTTCTGCGAGGCCGCTGCTCCAAGAAGGACCAGCAGGAAGCCGAGGGCTATCAGGACCGTCGAGAGCAAGAGCAGCGCGAGGACCTCGAGGGCACCGGGACCGGTCATGCCTTCTCGAGCGACGCGAAGACTCCCAGCAGCCCCATCCTCAGCTCCAGCACCCTGAAAGGCATCCGCTCGGTGAGGGCTTTCCTGAGCTTCCTTCGGAGACCTATTGAGAGCGGGCCCAGCTTCTGGTGAACGACGCACCTTCCTCCCGGCCTGAGGAGCCTGTAAGCCTCGTTCAGCAGCTCCTTTTTCCCGAGCACCTCGCCGAGCGCGTTCAGTATGAGGGCAGCGTCGAAGGTCGAGGGTGCGAGTGAGGGGTTGTGCTCGATGACGGGCGAGTAAAGGACCTCCGCGTTCCCTCTGCCAGCGAGGGCCCTCCTCGCCGCCTCGGCCTTCCGCTCCGAGTTCAGGAGTATCAGGAGTCTGCCACCTTCTCCGATCGAGGAGAGGACTCTGAGAGGGACGTCGGCGCCTTCGAACCCGAACTGGACGACCCTCATCCCCTCCTCGAGGTTCAGGTAGGAGAGGAGGTCCATGCCCTCACCCCGTCGGCCTGACCTGGTTGACCGGCACCGAGATCGGGAAGGGATAGGCGCTCTCCAGGAGCTCCAGCGTCACCTCCTTCCTGATCCTGTCGACCCTGGTCACCTTTCCCGTGAAGCCCTTGAAGGGCCCGGCTATCACCTCGACCGTCATGCCCTCCGATATCACGTCTATCAGCGGCCTCTCCACCAGGTGCTTCGAGACGTCCGAGAGGTCGACCTGGACAGGTGACTTGGACTTGACGTGCCTGAGCTCCCTCACCAATTCAGCGACTGTCTCCCGGTCCCTGCCCTCGACGAAGACAAAGCCCTTCAGCGTCGGAAGCACCAGTAAAGCGTAAACGTCCCTCGAGCCCTGCGGGATCCTGCCCTCGATCACGTTCACCACGTTCTTCTCGTAGCCGGCCGTTGTCCTGAGGGCGAAGAGCCTCCCCATCCGTGATGTCACCGCTCGTTCCGGATTTTAAAACCCACTTGACCCTGGCCCGGAGGGGGCCGAAGGGGTAACCTTGGTCAGCCGAGCACGGCCAGGAAGACGAACCTCACGATCATCGAGATCAGGCCCAGGACAGCGATGCCTATCAGGACTATCCGGCCGAGCACCGAGTACTCCTCCCAAGTCGGCTTCCTCGCGACCCTGAAGAGCACTACGACCGATTGCGCGAACTCCCTCAGCCCCATTTTCGTCCACCGTCAGCTAAAGGGCCGTCGTATATTTCCGTGACTGATGCGTCAGTAGATGGTGTAGGGCGCGATGAACCTGTCGAGGTGCCTGATCCTCTTCGCGGGGTGCGGATGGGTGCTGAAGAGGTCGGCCAGCGCGCTGACCTTCATCCTCCTGAAGCTCTCAACGGCCCTGTCCAGATCGACCGACGGGTCGATTGCAGCCTCGGGATCGGAGATGAAGAACATCTTCAGCGTCTCGTGCCTCACCCTCTCCGATTGCGGGAGCCTGCCGCTGAGGGCCATGATCCTTACGAGGGCCCGCTGGAGCTTCCTCGCTCCGTCCGGGACGGTCAGGGCAGCGTGGGAGTCAGCGTAGTACTCCCTCAGCCTGCTCATCAGGAAGACGAAGATGTTGAAGACGAAGCTCAGGACCATCAGTGCTATGCCGATCAAGACACCGTAGGCAGCGCCGCCGTTCCTCCTGACACCTCCGAACAGGCCGGAGAGGTAAAGGGAGTAACCGATGTAGTATAACACCGCAGGGATCAGGCTGATCATCAGCATCACCACGACGTCCCTGTGCTTCAGGTGCCCGACCTCGTGGGCCAGCACCGCCTCCAGCTCGTCCCTCGGCATCCTCCGCAGCAGTCCCCTCGTCACCGCGACCATCGGGCCCGTCAACGGGCTTCCGTAGGCGAACGCGTTCGGCAGCTCGATCTCGGCCACCATCACCTTCGGCTCCCTGCTCAGCCCGCTCCTCCTCGCCAGCTCCCGCACCGATTCGTGTAGCCAAGCCTCGCTGACCGGGTCAGCAGGCCTAGCGCGGTAGACGGCGTTGATGAGATGGGGCCCGAAAAGCCACTGGAGGACGTTGATCGCCACCACCAACGCGAAGGTCAGGTAGATGTACCAAGACGGGAGGCCGAGATAGAGCATTATGGCCGTCAGGATCAGCGTAGCCAACCCCACCACCGCGAACCAGACTCCCACCATTGTGACCCTCAACTTAGCCAAGGAGAACCTCGCCGCCTCAGTCGCCACGACCCACCACCGCCCCGTTATCTCGTGGCCACCGTATTAGAATTTGTTAGGGTACGCGGAGTGGGTAGAGTACACCAATAAATAACAGGCCTGAGATCCCATTGCACACCGGTTTCCTCTCATACCGTTGCGTTGATGGCGGAGAAGGGCGGGTGAATCGGCGGACCCATCTGTTGGGACACCACCATTCCTGGGAAGGGGGTCGCACGCACCTCGACTAAGATCCGAGGCCGTTAGGCGTCTTTATTCGATGTCGTTTCACCGAAGTTGGTTGAGACGTCATCCTTAATCTCGGTGGTAACGACGGGGAGGCGATGGCTAAGACCTTGGGAACGCTCCGCCACTACATCGACGGAGGCTGGGTGCCGTCGAGGTCGGAGGAGGTCAGGCCGGTTTACGATCCGGGAAGCGGTGAGGTGATGGCAGTGGTCCCCTTCGCGACGAGGGAGGAAACCGATGCTGCTGTCGAGGCTGCGTCGAGGACCTTCGACCGCTGGAGCAGGCTCCCCATCACCGAGAGGGTCCGTTACCTCTTCAGGATGAAGGAGGCTCTGGAGAGGCACTTCGAGGAGCTCGCCACGATCAACACCTTGAACCACGGCAAGACCCTCGAGGAGAGCAGGGGCGACCTCAAGAGGGCAATAGAGAACGTCGACGCCGCTATAGCCGCAGCATATGCGCTCTCGAAAGGGGAGGCCCTTCAGGAGATCTCGCCGGGGATAGACGAGTACTCTTACAGGGAGCCGCTCGGAGTCTTCGCGGTCATAACGCCCTTCAACTTCCCGATCATGATACCGTTCTGGTTCATCCCTTATGCCGTCGTTCTGGGGAACACGGTCGTCCTGAAACCTAGCGAGATAACGCCGGCCCCCATGAACCGGGTGATGGAGATTTTCCACGAAGAGGTCCGTCTTCCTCAGGGCGTCGTAAACTTGGTCCACGGAGGAAGGGAGGTGGCCGAGGAGCTGGTGAGGCATCGGGAGACCGCAGGGGTCGCATTCGTAGGCTCCACTAACGCGGCCAAGAACATCTACCGGCTCGCTGGCGAACACGGCAAGAGGTGCATAGCCCAAGGCGGGGCGAAGAACTTCATCGTCGTCATGCCGGACGCGGACCAGAAGGTGGCTGTGCCGGCGAGTATCGGGTCGTTCTTCGGCAACTGCGGCCAGAGATGCTTGGCGGGGAGCAACCTCGTGGTGGTGGAGAGCGATCAGGGGAGGGAGTTCGTGCGGTCTTTCGTCAGGGCGGCGTCCTCTCTCAGAATAGGCCACGGCCTTTCACCGTCGACGGAGATGGGTCCTATGGTGACGGAGGCAGCTAGGCAGAGGGTCAGGAGTTACGTAGAGAAGGGCATAGATGAAGGTGCGAGGCTCGTGCTCGACGGCAGGGAAATCTCTGTGGAAGAATTTCCGAATGGTTTCTACTTCGGTCCCACCGTCTTCGTCGATGTGAGCCCCGAGATGACGATCGCAAAAGAGGAGATATTCGGGCCTGTAGCATCGGTCATAAGCGCGTCTAATCTCGACGAGGCGATTGAGATGATCAACTCGAAGACGAACTACGGCAACATGGCCTGCATCTTCACCCAGTCAGGGAGACATGCTCGAGAGTTCGCGAGGCGCGTCAACGTGGGAAACGTCGGCATCAACATTGGCGTAGCCGCACCGGCAGCTTACTTCCCGTTCGCTGGGAGGCGGGAATCCTTCTTCGGCGTCCTCCACGGGCAGATCGACTCGGTTGACTTCTTCACCGACAAGAAGGTCGTGATCTCGCGGTGGTGAAGTAGGCGGTCACCGAATCGAGGTGATCGCGTGAGGGTCGAAAGGAAGTACAGGCTGGAGACATTGGTGTTGCTCTCAGCTTACGTCTTCACAGGTCTGCTAGCAGCTAGGACGCTCCTCGATCCAGTCCTGAAGGGCTTCCTCGCCGTCTTCACAGGCTGGCTGATCCTTTCGGTTACCGTCTGTGGCGGATGGCCCCTTTCTTATCCGCTCGGAGCGCCCAAGTTCGGTCTCCTAAGATCGGCTGCGCTCATGACGTTCATCCTGCTATCGGGTTCGGCCTTATCCTACGCGGTCACTGCGATGGCGGGCTTTGACGCCTTCATCTTCGGCTCCCTGCTGATAGCGGTCTCGGCAGTTTGGGGGATGGCCTTCGAGGCGTGGCCGCTTATGCACCTGAATCCTAAGAACGCGACGGCGACAGCAATCCCTGCGGCGGCAGGTATGGCGGTTGCCCTCTCGTCGGTCGCAGCCTGCGTATCGCGAAGCCTTCTGCTCATCACGTTAATGACCCTGCTGACCACCACCTTTGTCTTCTCTCCGACGCTCTGCTTCCAAGGATACCCTTACTACAGATTGTGGCGACAGCCCCGCATCGGTCTCGGTGTCTTGCTGACCGGCCTCTTCCTCGGCCTAACCTTCTCGCAGCTAATCGGCGTTGGGCTGCCACTCGGCGATGGGGGCATAACGTTCTTGACGGATGCGTTATCGGCCCTTTTGCTGTGGTTGGTGGTCCTCTCGTGGGGGCTGCTCTACCCGCTGGGTTTGAGGAAGAGGCAGCCTCAAAGGGGACTGATCACGTTGGCGCTCGCGGTCGCAGCAGCTCTCCCGTGGACCTTTTTCCTTAGGGGTTTGGGCGTTGATGCGCTGACCTTCAACCTGCTATTCGTCCTNCCGCTCTACGTNCTGCACAACTCCCTCTGGTTGAGGTTTCCACTGAAAAGCTACTTGCTCCCTTCGATGGTGGCTCAGGGTCAGGACTCCGTAGAAAAGCTCCTAGATTGGAGGTTACAGGTAACGGATTAGCTCGTCTACGTCACCGATCGTCAGGTCCACCACGTCAGTCCTCTGCCTCACCCGGTCCCTCCTGTCCAACTGTTTGACCAGCACAGTTGTCATCCCTAGCGATTTGGCAGGGACGAGGTCCGACTCTACCGTGTCTCCTATCATCACCGCGTCCTCCGGATCGACCCCGAAATGGGAAAGGACCGTCGTGAAATGTATGAGGCTCGGCTTCCCCGCCACCACCGCCTCCCTTCCGGTCTGGTACTCCAGTGCCGCCACTATTGCTCCAGGCGAGTAGATCGGCCCCTGCGTGGGCGAATAGTACCACCTGACCTTGTTGACCGCGAGGAAGTAGGCGTCGTTGTTCAGCGCCCTTAACGCATCGTTCATCTTCCTGAAAGAGAAGAAGCGGTCGTGCCCCACCACCACAGCATCAGCCTCTCTCCAGTCGCGCACCACCTTGTGCCCGTGCCTCCTCAGCTCGCGCTTCAGTCCCTCCTCACCTATCACGTAGCACCTGGACGGCCCCATCACCCCGGCCAAGTGACGGGAAGCTACCCTTGAGGCTACCCACACCTCATCGAAATCGAGCAGGAACCCGAGGCGTCTGAGCGAGGACCAGATCTCCCACGTGCTCCAGTTGGATCCGCTGCCGAGCAATGCGATTGCCTTCCCCATCTGCCTTAGCTTTGCGAGCGCTCTGTAACCTCCGAGGACCCTTGTCTCCCACTCCAAGACGCCCGTTATGAAAACGCCGTCGACATCGAAGAGAAAAAGACGATGGTCTCCGAGCATCACCGGCGCTCAGGTGAAGTGCAGTCCCACGAAAACCTTCCCTCCCTCTACCTTCACGGGGAATGTTGCCAAGGGTCTTGCGAGACCGTGGTGAGGTTGCGCGAGCACCTCGCCTGTCCTGACGTCGAACTTGGCCAGGTGATCGATGCAGGATACCATATGGGGGGGATAGAGCAACCCATCGCTCAACCAACCGCCCTCATGGGTGCAGACGTTCTCGACAGCGTAGAACTCCTTCCCGGACCGCACGATCAACACCTCGAGCCAGCCATCCATGACGGCCATCTTCGTCCCAGACTGTGCCGGTATCTCATCCTCTCCGCATACCTCGACCCACCTCAACGGGGGCTGCTCGGCTACCGGCTCCTGTGGGAAGTGACTCATGGCAAGCGAGAGGACCGTGCTGACAACGGCTTCTGAGGGTTGGAAGGCGTCCGGCTCTGGCGCGTACCTTCCCAGGAAATCGTCGATGTAGGTGTTGTACTCGTAATCCCTCTCGATAAGGGCGGTTAGCACCATCCTCAGGTTCCTGTCGTTGGCGTAGAAGACGCCGGCTCGGGCTGCTGTGATCAGAAGCCTCAACGCGAGCTTGCACCCTGCTATGAAGTCGGCCCAGCCCGATGAGACCTCGACCATGTTCCTATACGTAGTCAATGCTTCCTTATCGATCGTCGGCCTTGAACCGGTCAGGCTCTGGATGTAATTGAGGAGCATGCGTCTGTGCCTCGTCAGGCTTGTCAGGACGAAGCCCAGCGTCTGGTAGAGATACGGATCGGACGCGATTTCCTCCGAATCCGATGCGACCCTGTTCAGCCCGTAGATCGACAGGTCGAGGAGTGAGAGAAGCTTTCTCGCATAGACCTCCAGCCACCCCCTAGAGCCGCTCCTCAACAAAGAGACGGACGAATACCACATCGCCGGCTCGAAGTCGAAGGCCCTCAGCTCCAGCAGCCTTACC
Source organism: Candidatus Calditenuaceae archaeon JGI OTU-1 (assembly GCA_000494145.1). GTDB lineage: Archaea > Thermoproteota > Nitrososphaeria_A > Caldarchaeales > Calditenuaceae > Calditenuis. The sequence goes on from AWOE01000012.1 coordinate 13,471, forward strand.
TCGGGCGTCGCGGAGACCATCGGGCTCACCGGTGCTTCAGATCTTATGCTCCATCGAGAGCTCTACCCTCTTCTTCCTCGCGGCGTCGATCGTCGCAAGGGTGTACTCCTGTGTGATCCTGATCACGTCAAGCTTCGCCTCAAGCGTGTTGCACATCTTCAACCAGGTCCGCTCCGCAATTGACCAGTGGAAGAGCTCGTCGTCGAGGAGCTCTCTGAAGAGCGCCCTGATCTCAGGGTACCTATCTCCGGCTCCATCCTCGACGCCCCTGTGATGGCTGACGCTCGTCCACTCCACCACCTGCAGTGCGGACGTGAAACGCAGCTGGAAGAAATCGGGCCTCTCGAGGGCTAACTTCAGTGGAAGCTCGAAGACCCTGACCCATTCCTCAATTGGGGTGAATCCTTCCATGCTCCCACCGTACCTCTTGAGGAGCCTGTGCCTCAGCAGCCAGTGTCTGGCCTCATCAGCTACCTGCCTCGCGAAGATGGGATAGAACTCGGGATCCACGTATTCCGCATATTCCTTCACAAGCTTAGCCACAACCGCCGCAGCTGCCCATTCGTTCCATGTCCCCTGCCTGAGCCAAGAGATTATCGCACCTCTGTCGGCCTTGGTGATCCATTCATAGCCGTACCTGTAGTGCCTGTCGAAGTGGGGTTTGTTAATCGATTTGAAGTACTCGACGAACTCTGCCGGCGTCATCCTGTCGATTTTCTCGATCTCCTCCTTGGGGAGTTCTACCATCGCTAGTTCTGTGGACCCACAGTTTATATCAGTTGCGTCAACTCTTTTCGGTGATCCTCCTGCCGTAGCCGAGCTTGGCTATCTGTTCCCTCGAGGGCCACTCGCCGAAGGCCTGCCAGACCAGTGCGAAGATGATGTAAGGCTGGACGCCGAGGTCGTACATCCTCACACCGTCCCTCGAGAGAACCAGATCCTGTTCCTCCTTCGTCAGTCCGAGCTCGTCCATCACCTTCTTAGGGTCTTGCATGAAGGCTTCCCTGAACTTCGGATCCCTGAAGACCATGTAGCCGAGCTTGTGGATCCTGATGTGTTTGAGAGGCGGATACCTGAACACCACGGGCACCTCGATCACCTCACGAACCACACCACCGAGTAGCCGTTATTCCAAGCCGGCCAGTAAATCATCACCTCGACGGACCTCGCGTCTACCGCACCTGCCGCAGCCAGCCAGCTCCCGAGCTCGTGGTTTCCGGTGGCGTCGAGCCAATCGTAGCCGACGTCTGAGAGCTCAGAGAACTTGCCCTGCTTCATCATCTCCAGAATGTACCGGTCGGCCTCCTCGTCGATGGTGCCGTAGTAAGGCGTGCCCGGATAATGGGAGAGGCCTCCTGTGCCTATCACGAAAACGCGGTCCGCTCTCTTGCTTCTCTCCAATACCCCCCTCACGGCTCTCCCCAGCTCGTAGCACCTCTTCGGCTTCACGCGGGGGTGGACGTTGGTGTTGACGTGGAAAGGAACGACCCTCACGTCCGCATCTCCGACGCCTTTCAGAATCCAGTACACGGGGACTGTGAACGGGTGGTCGAAGAACTCGATCTCCTGCGAGAAGCCCACGTCGAAGCCCTCGTCGACCAGCCCGAAGAGCAGCTCCTCGGCCAGCTCGGGATTCGCCTTCAACCTCATCAGCTTGTTCCCTCCTACGGCGTAATCGGCCTCTTCGCCCGTGAAGAGCATCATCTGCGGGAAGCTGCCGAACCAGAAAGTCTGAACGTGATCCGCACCGAAGACCAGCAAAGTGTCCGCTCCCAGCTCTCTCATTCTCCTCCCGACCTCGACGTAGCACTGTCTCAGCCTCTCCATGTTCGACACGTACTCCGGGCTCTCGGGCCACGGCAGCTTGTATACCACCGGAGAATGGGGACCTGCAGCGCCTCCCACAATCTTAGCCATGTCAATCGCCGCTCCGTGATGTCGCAAAATATCCCCTTTCTTTTCTCCAAAACTGGTCATAGGTGATCGGCCAGGTCGTCGACGTTCTCCACTATCAAGTCGGGGACTATGCCGAGCCTATGGACGTCCTCCCTGCTGGAGACGCCAGTCAGCGTCAACACGGCCTTCATGCCCAGACTCTTCGCCGGCCCCAGGTCGCTCCTCAGTTCGTCGCTCACCATCGCCACCTCCATAGCTTTAAGGCCCATATCCCTGAGGGCCGCCCTGAACATGATCTTGGATGGTTTCCCGATGACGATCGCCTTCGTCTCCGACGCGTACTCGAGTGCCTTGACAATAGGTCCCACGGATAGCGTCTCCCCTCCTGACCCGGGGATCCTTCTGGAGGCGTGACAGCCCACCAACAACGCTCCCTGACGCAGTAGCTGGAGAGCCCTGTTCAGCTTGTCGTAGGTCAACGTCCTGTCGAGTCCGACCACGACTGCATCGGGCCGCTCCTCGATAACCTCGTGCCCGTAAGATTTGAGGACCTCGACCAGCTCAGGCTCCCCCAAGACCCAGACCCTTGCGCTGCCCATCCTCTCGCGGAGGTATGCCGCTGTGAGCTCGGCGGCCGAGATGACCTCACCCTCCCTCAACTCAAGCCCCAGCTCGACCAGCTCCCTGAGGACCGCCGAGTTGCTTCTGCTGGCGTTGGTCAGCACCCTGATCGCTATTCCCTTCGACCTTGCAACTTGCAGGAGTCTCTTGCCTCCTATTAGGACGTTCCTTCCACCCTCACCCCTCTTGACCAGTGTGCCCTGAACGTCCAGCAGGAGTCCCTTGACGCCGAGTTGCACGGAATGGCGCATTTGCCAGTTATTGATAAAAGGGAAGTTCACCGTTTCAGGTTCTCCCTCAAACGTTTTTAGCCTATACGAGTACTCAGGCAGGGTTGACTAAGACGCTCAAAAGGATCGAGGTTTCAAAGGTCAGGGCGATTCCCTGGCTACCTTACCGCGAGCAGCTGGGCGATCTGGTGTCGCTCGCCAAATCGATCGCAGCCAAGGGAGATGTGGACGTGCCGCTGAAGGTGAGACCGACACCGGACGGAAGCTATGAGCTAATCTGGGGAAAGAGGAGGCTGGAGGCTGCCAAGTTGGCGGGCATCGAAAGGGTCACGTGCATCGTAGAGGACATGGACGACGAGGAGGTCCTGAGACAGTGCGTCGTCGAGAACCTCCACAGGGAGGACAGGAACCCGCTGGAGGAGGGCGAGCTTTTTCACCTTTTGAAGGTCAGGACCGGTAAGACCTACGACGAGATCGCGAGGATGCTCGGCCTCCATCCGAAATACGTGTACAACAGGGTGGAGCTCCTTAAATTGCCCGACCCGGTGAAAGAACGCCTCAAATCGATTCCTACGGATAGGAAAGTCGGGCTTTCGCAGCTCATCCATCTCATGAAGGTCCGGGATCCACGGGCTCAGATGGAGCTTCTGACGGAGGTGCTGGAGAAAGGCCTCTCGGTCGACGAGCTGAAGAAGAGAATAGCGGAGATAACGTCGAAGGGTGACCAGTCTGCTGTCGCGATGGGAAGGAGCACCGCGTACTTCGACCTGACCGTTCCCCTGAACCCTGAAGACGTTGCACCCACAAACCTCTCCAACCTGCGCGAGGTTGAGAGCAGGCCGAGAAAGGTCTTCACGCACTTCGACACTCCCTCACTGTTCTTCGCAGGTGGCAAGACGATAGATCAGTATCCGCTCGACTGGTTCATCGGAAAGGCGGTCGTCGTGGACGTCAGTAAGCTCGAGACCATTACGGTCGAGAACGTCAAGGAATCCCTCGTGAGGCACTACCTCCCACCCAGAATGATCGTGCTGTTCTATACCGGATGGGCCAGGAAGAGGGGTAGCGACGAATACTATGAGCACCCGGAGATCAGTCCCGAACTCGCCGATTGGCTGGTAGAGCGCAGGGTGAAGATGATAGGAGTTGACATGCCGAATCCGGAGCGGAGGCCTGACAGATACGTTCATAAGAAGCTCCTTTCCAACGACGTGCTCATCCTCGAGAACCTCGATGACATGTCGCCCATCGCAGGTAGGATCGTGACGCTGTACGCGTTCCCGATGAGGCTCCGCGGATCGGAGGTGACTCCTGCGAGGGTGGTGGCGAGGCTGAGAGTAAGGCGTCGAGTCCCGACAAAAGTGGAGTATCGCGTTCCCTGAGCTTTCCAGAGCGTCTGAGGGCCTCACAAATTTGGGCGAAACTTCATATAAATTATCAGTCTGATGCTACCAAATCCGAGATGAGGGTCCTCAGCTTCAGACGTTACGACGAGACGAGGATAGGGGTTTTGGTCGACGGGTTCGTGCTCGACACCGTTGCGGCCTACAAGAGGATCTATGGAGACGATAGGGCGCCTCACTGGCTCCACAGCATGCGGAGCTTGATCTCCTCAGGGGCAGAGGGGATGGAGTTCCTCAGCAGACTCGTCTCCAAGGCCAGAGGTATCGAGGAGGGCGAGGCTGTATTCCTCAAGCAGGAGGAAGTCGAGTTTTTGCCTCCGGTTCCTGATCCGAGGAAGGTGCTGTGCGTCGCTGCCAATTACGTCTCGCACGGTAAGGAGCTGGAGATCAAGATTCCTGAGAAGCCCTACTTCTTCGTCAAGCTCCCGAACACCTTAACCGGGCACAACTCTCCGATCGTCGCTCCGCGCACCTCCAACATGATCGATTACGAGGTGGAGCTGGCAGTCATCATAGGAAGGAGGTGCAAATACGTCAGCAGAAGGGAGGCGATGGACTGCGTCTTCGGGTACACGGTCTTCAACGACATCAGCTTCAGGGACAAGCAGTTCCCGCCCGGATGGCCCAAGCAGCTGAATCCTTACGGGCAGAACTGGGTCCTGGGTAAGAGCTTGGACGCCGCGGCTCCGTGCGGCCCCTTCATCGTCACAGCGGACGAGCTGGGGTCACCCTATCCCCTGAGGCTGACGCTCAGGGTTAACGGCGAGGTCAGGCAGGACGGTGTAACAACAGATATGTTCCACAAGATCGACGCCCTGATCGAGTACGTCTCTGACGGCATCACGCTCGAGCCAGGAGACATCATAGCCACTGGAACTCCCGCAGGGGTCGCCGCCGCATCCGGGAAATCATACCTCAAGCCCGGCGACGTCGTGGAGGCTGAAGTGGAGCGTATCGGAATCCTCAGGAACCCGGTCGTTGCCGAGTGACCTTTTCCCACGGAGAGTACGTCATTATTTTTAGTTGATATCAAAGGTTATAACTGGTTGCACAAAGCCTTCACAATTGAAGAACTATGAGTTCGGGGTCGCGTGGTGATGCCAGGTTCCCATACGCGTACGAGGTGCCGACGCCCGAGGGTGCTGAGGGCTGGGAGGAGATGTATCCATACTACTACAAGTTCGAGAGGGAGCCAGGGCCGAGGAGGGACCTGGAGTCCCAGTTCTTCTGGTTCCAGGACGGCATGCACCACGGTGAACCGCTCTATCCCCTCGACGCCATACACTCGATGGCTTGGCAGTGGGCCCTCTCCTCCTACAACTCGAGGACGTTCGTCGTCCCTCCGGCACTCGGCATAGCGCACAGGGTCCTGAACGGATACCTCTACATCACGCCTATTCCTGTCACCGATCCGAATGAGGTCCAGCGGAGAGCGCAGTTCTTCATGAAACGCGCCGGCTACTATTACCAGAACTGGAACAAGATCTTCGAGGAGTGGAAGGTCAATGCCGAGAAGATCGTCAAAGAGATGGAATCCATCGAGTTCAACGACCTTCCCGAGTTCGAAGACGACGAGGTGGTCTTCAAGCACCTAGGCTACTCGAANAGCAGCTTCCAGCTTTACGAGAACTTCCACANACTCGTATTACTGCACTTCAAGCTATGGCAAAAGCACTTCGAGATGCTGAACCTGGGCTATGCTGCGTATCTGACGTTCTACCTCTTCTGCAAGGAGAAGTTCCCGGAGATTCCGGACCAGCACATCGCGAGGATGGTCGCGGGCATCGAGAGCATACTCTTCAGACCGGATCAGGAGTGCAGGAGACTCGCAAGGCTCGCCGTTCAGTTGGGCCTCCAGGAGGTCTTCCTCAAGAGGTTAGGCTACGAGAAGACCGTCGAGGAACTGAAGAAGACGGAGAACGGGCGCAAGTGGCTCGAGGAGTTGGAGAAGGCTAAGTACCCGTGGTTCTATTACGCCACAGGCCCCGGCTTCTTTCACACGGAGCCGAGGTGGATAGACAACATGGACATACCGATGTCTTTCATCTCCGATTACGTCACCAAGTTGGTCAGGGGCGAGGAGATAGAGCTGCCCACGGAGAGGCTAAGGAGGGAGCGGGAGGAGCTCGCTGCGCAGTACAAGGCGCTTCTGAAGGACCCTGCCGACGTGAAGACCTTCGAGGAGAACCTCGCCCTCGCGAGGACCGTCTTCCCATACGTCGAGGACCACAACTTCTACGTCGAGCATTGGGGTCACACGATATGGTACAGAAAGGTGAGGGAGTTGGCGAGGATACTTGTGAAACACGGGCTGATCAAGGATGTCGACGACATATTCTATCTGAATTGGTACGAGGTCTCCCAAGTCCTCTATGACCTCTGTGCCAACTGGGCAGTTGGTATCAAACCGGCTGCAGCCTTCGAGCTCCAGTCCAGGATAGAAAGGCGGAAGAAGATTATTGATGTGTTGAAGAGGAACAGGCCTCCACCCGCTCTAGGCAAGCCGCCGGAGGTCATCACGGAGCCGTTCACGATCATGCTCTGGGGAATAACGAAAGAAAGGGTAGAACAGTGGCTGTCCGGTGCGACAGGGGAGGGAGCCAAGCGGCTGATGGGCCTTCCCGCATCGCCCGGCGTCGCCGAGGGGCCTGCAAGGGTTGTCCTCTCTGCCGAAGAGATAGTGAAGGTCAAGGAAGGCGAGATCCTCGTGGCACCCATCACCGCACCGTCGTGGAACCCGGTGTTCCTCAAGGTGAAGGCGACCGTGACGGACATAGGAGGGATCATGTCGCACACCGCTATCGTCTGTAGGGAGTACGGTTTGCCGGCCGTTGTGGGGACGGGCTTCGCCACGAAGCTGATCAGGGACGGTCAGCGGATCAGGGTCGACGGAAACTCTGGAGTGGTAGAGATCCTTGACTGAGAGGGGCTTGCTAATCCTTCTGCCGGAGCATTGTGGGAGAGAGCGGCAGGACCTCGTAGGAGGCAAGGCCTCTTCGCTGGGCGAGCTCGTAAGGGCGGGAGCTAAGGTTCCACCTTTCTTCGCGCTCTCCTCAAAGGCTTACGACGAATTCATCGAGTACAACGGTTTAAGACCGCTGGTCGAGAAAATCGGAAAGACTCGCGACCTACAGGAGGTACAGGCGGTTGCTGAGGAGATCAGGTCCTTCATCCTTTCCGGCAGTTTCCCCCAACGCCTCGAGAGCGAGCTCCTCCGAGCTTTCTCGGAACTCGTGAACAGATGGGGATCGGTGGCCGTCAGGTCAAGCGCAACGCGTGAGGACGCCGTCGTCGCTAGCTTCGCAGGTCAGTTCGAGACGTACCTCGGTGTCAGGAGGGAGGACGAGTTCCTCCAATCGGTCAAGGGATGTTATGCCAGCCTCTACAACGATCGGGCGGTCGCGTACAGGCACANNATGGGGTTGCCGCAGGACGACATCCAGATGGCGGTGGTCGTCCAAGGACTGGTCAGGGCCCGGTCAGCAGGCGTCATGTTCACCGTCAACCCGGTCAACGGGGACCCCTCGGTGATCGCCATCGAGAGCAGCTGGGGGCTAGGAGAGGCCGTGGTCAAGGGCGAGGTGATTCCGGACAGGTACCTGATCAACAAGGTCACGCTGGAGGTGCTGAGGGTCGACCTCTCGCCGAGCAAGCACGTCAGGTACGTTCCCCTCGATGACGGACTGGTCGTCAGGGTCGAGACGAACGAGAGGTCTGGGGAGCTGAGCTTGGAAAGGGAGGAGGCGCTAGAGCTGGCGAGAATGGGGAAATCGCTCGAGGCGTATTTCGGTCACCCTCAGGACGTGGAGTGGGTGGTCGGAACCGGATTAGGCGGTGACGAGGGGGTGTTCGTCGTCCAGAGCAGGCCAGTGACGGTCGCCACTACGGTCTCAAGGCCCTCGTGGCAGTCCTCGATCGATGACCCGTTGGAGAGGGTTCTCGCAATTCTGATGAAGGGCGTCAAGGTCTAAAGTCGACTGAGGAAATCTAAAATGATTTGAGCCAGCTCCCGNGGTTTNTCTCTCGGAATGAAGTGACCGCAATCCTTCAAGACCTTCAGCTCGGAATTGGGGAAGTACGTTTTTGCTCCCTCGCTCCACTCTAGAGGGAAAATCGGATCCCGGTCGGACCACACGATCAACGTCCTGTGAGGAACAGGCCCGCCGAGCCAGTCGCCGTACCGGGTCGCTATTCTGGACCTGTACCAGTTGAAGCCTCCGCGGAGGGCACCGTGCCCGTAGAAGACATCGACGTAGGCCTCTACGTCGTNTTCGGTGAAGGCGTCCTTGACGTAGGACCAGTGTTCGAAGAAGTGCGATANGTAGATCCTGACCGTCTCCCTGTTATACCCGACCAACCTCTCAGCCACTTCCAGCAGGTGGAAGTACTGGTACCAGCTCTCCCTCGCCTGCTCGAGCTGCAACCTCTTGGCTCCTAAACCGGGGTACGACGGGTTCAGCAGGACGAGCCCTTCCACGAGCTCGGGCCTGGTCCTCGCGAAGTAAGCGGAGACTATCGAGCCGACGTCAAAGCCGCCTATCACCGCCCTCCTCAGCCCTAGGGCCTCCATCAGGGCCTCCAGGTCACCTGCGTACTTGTCCAGCGAGTATTCCTCGACGCGTTCCGGCTTGTCGGAGAACCCGAAGCCCCTCAGGTCCGGAAGGACGAGCATCGCCGATGATGAGAGCGGTCCTACAACCCTCTCCCAGTCCCTCCAGAAGCCGGGCCAGCCGTGGAGGAGGATCAGCGCCCTACCTCTGCCCGATACGACAGCGTGGAGCCTGACGTCCCCGTTCCTCCACCAGAATTCCCTCATGCGACTTCAGTTTTCCGACAACGGACTTTCTGTTATCTGCTNCCTCATCTGTCGACGAAGTGATAAGGCGTCCTCGTCCGCCGACCTGGTCGCTTTGCGAGCACCATGAAATCCCCCTCATCGTTAAATACGTAGCAGGACTTCGTCGGCTCGGCTGGGTCGGCCGCGGTGGTGTAGCGGTAGCACCCCGGGCTGTGGGCCTGTAGACGGAGCAGAGACCCGGTGGTCGTGGGTTCGATTCCCACCCGCGGCCTGCAGTTTTGCTGTTAATCCAGATAGCAGAGCTCCGTCGCTGTCAGGTAGTGCCTGTTGGCTTGGGCGAAATCCTGGGACTTTTTGCAATCACGATCGTCACTAGAATTGATGGAGCGCGCAGCAGAGCCCTCAGTTTTGCTGTTAATCCAGATAGCAGAGCTCCGTCGCTGTCAGGTAGTGCATGTTGGCTTGGGCGAAATCCTGGGACTTTTTGCAATCACGATCGTCACTAGAATTGATGGAGCGCGCAGCAAAACTGTAACTGAACGAGCACGGAAATCTCAGCCGTGCAGAGCACGTTGCCCCGGCCGGGATTTGAACCCGGGTCCCCGGCTCGAAAGGCCGGTATACTTGACCTGGCTATACGACCGGGGCCGTCCGTCGTGATCCCTCCGAGCATTTTACCCTAAACCCCAACAACAGGTACTGGCTAGGGGCCGCGTCGGGGTGCCCTCTATCCCCGCCGAACAGGCAGTCAAAGCAAACAATATCTATTGGACAGATGGTAACGGTGACGTGGCCGTAACCAAGCTCTTCGGTGCAAGGGTAAAGAGGAAGGAGGACCCGAGGCTGATAACAGGAAAGGGCAGGTTCACGGCCAATTTGAACCTTCCTGGGACGCTTTACGTCCACTTCGTCAGGAGCCGGATCGCCCACGGCCGCATCAAATCGGTCGACGTCTCGAGGGCGCTGAAGGTGGAGGGTGTGGTGGCGGTTTTGACCGGTGCCGACCTCATGGACGGTCTCGGCACGATACCGACCGCGTGGCCGATCCCGGGCGCCGACCTGAAGACGACCCCCTACCGGCCCGTTGCCGTCGACAAGGTCAGGTACGTCGGTGACCCCTACGCGGTCGTCGTCGCAAGGTCTCCTTACGCTGCGGCCGATGCGGCGGAGCTGGTGAGGGCCGAGATCGAGCCACTCCCCGCAGTGGTCGACCCGGAGAAGGCGGTACAGCCCGGAGCCCCGCAGCTCTACGACGAGGTGCCGAACAACACGGCCTTCGTCTGGAAGGCCTCNGGCGGAGACGTCGACGAGGCCTTCTCGAAGGCGGAGGTCGTGGTCAGGCAGAGGATGNTGAACACGAGGCTCCAGCCGACGGCGATGGAGACTAGGGCAGCGGTGGCCACGTACGACAGGTACTCCGACAGGTTCACGCTGTACCTCACCAGCCAGAACCCNCACGTCCACAGGCTCCTGCTCAGCCTGATCACGGGCATCCCTGAGCACAAGCTGAGGGTCGTATCGGCCGACGTCGGCGGAGGTTTCGGGTCGAAGATCCACGTCTACGGGCCAGAGGCGGTTGTCCTGCACCTCGCACGGAAGCTCGAGGTCCCGATCAAGTGGGTCGAGACGAGGGAGGAGAACTTCCTCTCCACCATCCACGGAAGGGACCACGTCCAGTACGTCGAGGCCGCGGCGATGAGGTCCGGCAAGGTCCTCGGCCTTAAGGTGAAGTCCTACGCCAACATGGGAGCCTACCTCTCCACCGCCGCACCCGGNATACCGACGATCCTCTTCGGCCCGATGCTGAGCGGACCTTACGAGATAGGTGCGGTATCGGTCGAGGTGATAGGCGCCCTGACGAACACGGCACCGGTNGACGCCTACAGGGGCGCGGGCAGACCGGAGGCGACGTATATCCTCGAGCGCGTTATGGACCTCGTCGCAAGGGAGATCGGAAAGGACCCGGCCGACGTTAGGGAGGTGAACTTCGTACCGAAGGAGAAGTTCCCGTACCAGGCCAAACCGATAGGGATCACCTACGACAGCGGCGATTACATCACGGCCTTCAGGAAGGCGCTGGAGCTGGCGGAGTACAGGAAGTGGAGGGAGGAGCAGGAGGTTGCGAGGAAGAGGGGCAGGTTGATCGGGATCGGCATATCGAGCTACGTCGAGATCTGCGGTTTGGGCCCGTCGGCGGTCGCGAGGGCCACCGGGTTCGGCCTCGGCCTGTGGGAGAGCACGGTCGTGAGGGTCCACCCCTCGGGGAAGGTTTCGGTGTACATAGGCGGCCACCCGCACGGTCAGGGTGAGGAGACGACTTTCGCCCAGGTCGTAGCCGACAAGCTCGGCGTCCCGCTCGAGGACGTGGAGGTCGTCCACGGAGACACCGACGCCATACCCTTCGGCATGGGGACCTACGGCAGCAGGACCACACCGGTTGCAGGGGGCGCGATCGCTCTCGCCTGCGACAGGATCGTCGAGAAGGCCCGTAAGATAGCCGCGCACATGCTGGAGGTCAGGGAGGAGGACGTGGTCTTCGAANGCGGCAGGTTCTACGTCAGGGAGGCGCCCGAGAAGCAGAAGACGATTCAGGAGGTCGCGTTCGCGGCCTACGGTGCAGGAGCGAACGAGGTGCCGCCCGGGCTCGAGCCGGGGCTGGAGGCCACCGTCTTCTACGACCCTCCGAACTTCACCTTCCCCTTCGGGACGCACGTCGCCGTGGTAGAGGTCGATCCTGAGAGCGGGGTCGTCAAGGTGCTGAGGTATGTGGCTGTGGACGACTGCGGCAACCAGATCAACCCGATGATCGTCGAGGGCCAGATACACGGCGGCATAGCGCAGGGCCTCGCACAGGCCCTTTACGAGTGGGCGGTCTACGACGAGAACGGCAACCTCCTGACGTCCACTCTCAACGACTACCTCGTCCCGACCGCATGCGAGGTCCCCGACATCGTCACCGACCACACCGTGACGCCCTCTCCCCACAACCCGCTCGGCGTGAAGGGGATCGGCGAGGCCGGAACGATCGCATCGACGCCTGCCGTCGTGAACGCGGTGATCGACGCTCTGGCCCACCTCGGCGTGAAGCACATCGACATGCCCCTCTGGCCGGANAGGGTGCTGATGGCCGCAAAGGGCGCTTCAGGTTCCAAGTAGTGAGCCGCGTGATCCCAACGCAGGGCAACTTTGCTTCCAGCAGCGAAGATCGAGGTCTAGGGCAAAACCCGAAGCTTCTCTGCGCCCATTTGCGGAACTCCTGAGGTCGAAGGGATTTGGAACGGATATCCAGTTTCGGATCGTGAGGGATGGTCAGAAGACCAGCGCCTCGAGGACCTTGCTCTTCGGCAGGCCCAGCTCGATCCCGGCGGAGATCCCGACGAGCTTCCTGACCTCCTCCTCGAGCAGGAACAGGGACGCGACGGCNAGCACCNTGTGNGAANTTGAGGTGAGGAAAAGCTTCCTGAACCTCGTGACCGCGCCCCTCCATCCCTTCTCCCTCAGCTCGGAGGCCATCTCCGGAAGCCCTTCGTGGGAGCTCANCCTCGGGACCGATCTCCCCTCGATCAGCTGGAGAGCCCTCGCGACCTCCTCGACCTCCCTCGACTCCACCATCACCCCGAGGACCGGTTCGGGGACGGTGCACGGGATGCCCTCCACGGCCCTCCTCAGCTCTCCCGGCTCGAAGCCCCACTGCTTCCCCCTCAGCAGGGCCTCGAGGACGGTCGAGTTGAGGTACCACTCCAACGCCCACATCAGCCACCTCCTCTCCCACCTGCCCAGCCGTTCGATGGCCTTCGCGACGCTCCTCATCGACTCCTTGTCCATCTCCAGGTCTATCGCAGCCGGATCGCCGGTCCTCTCGTAGACGGAGAGCGCCCTCCCGACCGGCCCCTCGAACCGCGTGCCGCCCAGCGACGCTAGGAGCTCGGTGAAGTCCTTCGAGGCCATAACCCGGGCGAAGACGTCGCGCTCGCCGACGAGCTCGGCCGCCGTCAGGTCGACCTCCCGCATCAGCTCCTCCTGCGAGAGCCTCGATGCCATACCTCTGACCAGCGCCTTCATCGACCTGAACAGGTGCCTCTCGTAAAGGGCCCAGAGCACAGGGCTCCAGACGGTGGTCCTCAGCAGACGCCGGTGGTAGCGATAGAGGTGGCCCCAGAGGGCCCTCTCGACGGAGCGGGCGTTCGGCCTGGGAGGGAGGTTGGTGAGCGCCTCGAAGTAGTGGGTTGCCCTGAGCGCTGCGACGAAGTCCTCCAGGCTCCTCGACGAGGCCAGCTCCTCCAGCTCCCTCCTCGAGAGCAGCTTCCCCTTGGTCGAGAACGAGAGGGCGTAGACGTACCCGGAGTCCATGTCCCTCAGCCCAGAAGCAACCTCATGAGCTCCTCGACGATCCTCTCGGACTCCCGCTCGAACGCCTCGTTGAGGGCCCTGATCCTGGCGGTTGACTGGGACCTGAGTTTCTCGGAATGGGCCGCCACCTCCCTCTCCATCTGCTCCATCAACCTGAGGCGCTCGGACTCGACGATGGAAGAGATGCGGCCCCTGAGCTCCGAGAGCTTCCGCCTGACCTGCTCCTCCAGATCCCTGATCAGCGAATCGACCTCCACACCAAGCTCGTCGAGGGCCCTGTCGACGATCCTGACCGCTTCGAGGGCCTCGCGCATGCCGACTGCGTAATCCAAAGGCACCTGATAACCCTCCGCCTCCCCTGTCATCGGGACGAGGCAGCGGAAGCCTCAGCGGTGCGGTCGCACCCCGTTCGGTCCATGAGTGTGCAAATATACTGCGTCGTGGTCTTGGAGTCGAAGGAAGATGCTGCTAGGCGCCCACGTCTCGATCTCGGGGTCCATCGCCAAATCGGTCGACAGGGCTAAGGAGCTCGGGTGCACGACCTTCCAGATCTTCACGAGGAACCCCCGGGGCTGGAGGGCCCAGAAGCTCAAGGAGAGCGAGGTCGAGGAGTTCAGGAAGAGGAGGGAGGAAGAGGGGTACAGGGTCGTCGTGGCCCACATGCCCTACCTCCCGAACATAGCCTCGCCCAAGCAGGAGAGCTGGAGGAAGTCGGTGAGCGTGCTGATCGAGGAATTGAGGAGGTGTGAGGCGCTGGGGATCGACTACCTCGTCTGCCATCTCGGAAGCCACCTCGGGAAGGGCGTGCAGGTGGGGATAGAGAGGGTCGCCAAGGCCGTGAACGAGGCCCTGAGCAAGGTCGAGACGAGATGCGTCCTGCTCCTCGAGAACATGGCCGGGCAGAAGGGGAGCGTCGGGTCCCGGTTCGAGGAGATGAAGGAGATCTTCGCGAGGATAGAGCAGCCCGAGAGGGTCGGGGTCTGCCTCGACACCTGTCACCTCTACGCCGCAGGATACGACATCAGGAGCGAGGCTGGCCTGGAGGAGACGCTCAGGTCCTTCGACGAGAACGTGGGGCTCGGGAGGCTGAAGGTCCTGCACCTGAACGACTCGAAGGGCGGGCTCGGCAGCGGGCTCGACAGGCACGAGCACATCGGCCACGGTCACATAGGCCGGGAGGGCTTCAGGCGCATAATCAACCACCGCCATCTGAGGGAGCTCCCGATGATCATCGAGACACCCGAGGACGAGGAGGGCGACTACTCGTACGACCTGAGCGTGCTGAGGTCACTTTACCAGAAAGTGTGAGCGAGATGGGGGACCCTCTGAGGGGCATCATCCGGTTCGTCCTTTGGATGATCAGAGACGTCAGGACCTACAAGTTCGTCGCCGCCGGCGTATCGACCCTCCTCCTCGCAGAGGCCCTCCTCTTCTTGTCGGTTGACCTGCTCGGGTTCGACCCCTTCGTTTCGGCGGTCGCGGTGACCGAGGTGACGTTGCTGGCCAACTTCGCCTTGAACGATGTCTTCGTCTTCGGCTCCGACGGCAAAAAAGGCAACCCCCTGCCCCACCGGCTCCTCAAGTACCACGTCTCCAGGGCCCTCAGCATCGCGGTGAACCTGGCCGTCTTCTACGCGCTGAACAAGGTCCTCCTCGTCAACCACCTGCTGGCCTACTTCCTAGCGGTCGTCGTGGCCTTCGGCGTGAACCTCCTGACGAGCTTCGTCTGGGTCTGGCGCGTGAGGCCGGTCGGCCGAAGGGAGGTAGTGATGAATGCTGGTGCTCACTTCCTCGACCAGTCGAGCCACTCCCATATCAGCTGCCAGTACCAGTCGTCGCTCTCCTCGATCACCTCGTATGCTCCCGACTCGGAAGCCATGCGCACCGCCAGCAGGTGGTAGCAGTGGGGCTTCTCGTTGTTGAGGACCCTGAAGAAGAAGTCGTCGCAGGTGCAGTAGGGCACGCTCGGCATCACGAGGTAGTCCCTGTGCCTCCCTACCACGATCCAGACCGACCGGCCGCTCGGCCTGAAGACGTACAACTTAACCTTCCCTTCCGAGACCAGCTGCCTCGCCGCGACCTCGGCGTCAACCTTCCGTTGCCTCTGCATCGATCGCTCCCACCTTCCCAATCGGTTGCGCGTCCAGCGTGAGGACCTCTCCACGCAACAGGTCGAAGGCGCTTGACCTCAGGAGAGGGCTCGTCCCCGGTGAAGCCCTCAGCTCGAGGACGTCGACGCCAGGGGCGAGGGGGCTGAAGTGGGCCAGGACNACAAGCCTGATCCTCCCGCGTCTCCTCTGCCCCTCGACGAGCTGGCCGTAACCGGGCCTCGATGCCANCTCCCTCGCCAGCCTCGACCTCGTCCCCTCCAACAGAAGGTGGACCCGCGTCCTCACGGCTCCGTCCTCCGACCTCACCCTCAAGGTGGGATGGGTGTGGCCTATCACGATGGTCCTCGCCGAGAGGCAATCGGGATGCGGCCATGTGTGGCCGTGCATTACCCAGTAATCGCCGATCCTGATGCCCCTGCTGTCCTCGATCTTCGCAAGACCTGCAAGGAGCTCGGAGATGCCACCGTCGTGGTTGCCGGGCAGCACGACGACCTCCTCGAAGGAGGACCNGACCATGCCNACGAACCTCCTGACNCCGATCGCGTCCCTCCAGCTGTAACCGGCGACCCGGTGCTTCACGTCGCCCAGCAGCACCAGGACCTGNGACCCCGTCTCCTCTCCGAGCCTCACGACCTCCCGAGCCACCCTCTCCTCGTGCGGGGGGACCCTTATGCCCTTGGAGGAGAGCTCCAGCTCGTAACCGATGTGGAGGTCTGCCACCAGCAGGTACCTCCTCGAGGAGACGTCGATCGTCACAGCCGGCCTTCCCGTCGGCCTCAGCATCCTCCGCGTCCTTCCTCCTCCCTCGGACGTAATATGCGCATCCGTTTCGGTCCCGAGGGCCCGAGATCCCCAGGACGATATGCCGGTCTTCCAGCCCGTGAAGCCATTTTAGCGCCGTAGGTTTAGCGGTGACCTGATGGGCCTCCTGAACAGGATCAGGTCGCTCCTCTCGATGGGGGAGAGGAGGATCGAGCCGGACAGGGCAACGGTCGAGGAGCTGGTGAGGGCCNTATCNGGGTTCAGGCAGGAGGANCCGAGGGCCACGAGGCTTAAGGAGNTGAGGGCGAAGGTCGAGGAGGAGCTGNGGCGCGGTGACGGAGGGAGTGCGGGCTGAGGTGCTGGCGGCCAGGAGGGCTGCCGCGAAGAGGGCGCTCGAGTTGGTCTCATCGGAGGGGAGGATGGTCCTCGGCCTGGGAACCGGAACCACGGTGGTGACGTTCGTCGACCTGTTGGTGGAGGAGGGCGCGACGAAGAGCTTCGAGGCCGTGGTCCCCACCTCGAGGCAGTCGGAGGAGCTCGCGAGGAGGGCAGGTCTCAAAGTAGCTTCGCTGGGCGACTTCCCGGAGCCCGACGTCTACGTCGACTCGTTCGATCAGGTCGACAGGGCGGGGAACTCGGTGAAGGGAGGGGGTGCGGCCCACGCGAGGGAGAAGGTCCTGATGGCCGCGTCGAGGAAGGTCGTTTTGATCGGCGACCACCTGAAATTGAGGGAGCGCCTGAGCGGGCCTGTTCCGGTCGAGGTGCTGCCCTTCGCGGTCGACTTCCTCCTCCGGGCCTTCAACGAGATGGGGATGAGGCCCTCGCTGAGGCATGCCGGTCAGGGGAAGGTGGGGCCTGTCGTNACNGAGAACGGCAACCTGGTGATCGACCTGAACCCGGATGTGGTGGACGACCCNGCGGNCCTCGAGGCGCGGGTGAAGCTGATGCCCGGCGTCGTCGAGGTCGGCATCTGCCCGAANAGGGGCTACANGGTCATCGTGGGCATGCCGGACGGGAGCACCATCGAGCTTTAGCTGCTCGGCGTCTCGGGTGTTGAGGGTCAGCAGTGCTATCAGTCGGTGATCAGCACCTTCATCTCCTCCACGACGCCCTGGTACCGCCTCCTCAGCCTCTCCACCAGGTTGTCCGGGCCCATCGCTACCTTTCCGACGATTATCAGGTCAGCGTCGCCGTAGACCTCGTCGACCGCTTCGACCTCGGGCCAGTTGACGACGTCCTCGAGGACGGACGCGACGTCTGCCTGAGGCTTCAGCTTCAGCAGGACGTAGGCCCTCTCGAAGCCGAAGTAGGAACGGACGACCTCCTCCGGAACGTCGAACCCCAGCACAGACCTCAGGACCTCCCTCAGCTCCGAGCTCCTCACCCGGCCGCCGTGAAGCAGATAGAGCTGTGAGACGTGCTCCGCNGCCNTCCTCGCCTCCTCCTCGGAGATCTCCCTGCCGGCCCTCCTTGCGAGCTCGACGAAGACCTTGTGGCTCATCAGCGGTGAAGGNGCCAGCGTCAGGTCGCTGAAGTCGTGCCTCAGCTTCCCTGCCGGGACGTANCCCTCCGGCCTCTTCAGAACCATAGCCTGGTGGACGCCGGCCCTGACGGTCCTCGAATCGCNCGAGAGGGGNTGCCTCCACGGCAGCCTNATTCCTGTCAGCTTGGAGAACTCGGCGTAGGCCCANGCNAGCCTCTCCCTTTTGATCCCGAGGTCGANCCCGTGGACGTCGGCNAGNGGCGCCACCACCTCGTAAAGGTCCGCTATGCCGTTCCGGTCACCTATCCCCATCAACGTCGCGTGGGCCTCCTCGACGCCCTCCAGCACCGAGACGACGGTGTTGGCCGATGCGAAGCCGTAGTCGTTGTGATAGTGGCACGCTATCGGGAGGGCCGACCTTTCCCTGCAGTACCTGATGAACCTCGAGGCCTGGGAGGGAGTCAGGAGGCCGCTGGTGTCGGGTAGGCTCACCATCGTCGCCCCCGCTCTCCTCAGCTCCTCCGTGAACCTCAGCAATTCGTCGAGCTCCTCCCTGCTCCCGTCCACGAAGAGCCTCGATACGTCCTCGAGCGTCACCCTGACGTAACGGTAGCCCTGGGACCTGCAGAGCTCGGCCGCCTCGAGCAGACGCGCCCTCATCTCCTCCTCCGTCATCCCCCTCAGCTTGTGCTCCCTGTGGATCCTCGATACCGCCAGGTAGACCGCGACGCCGTGGAGCTCGTACTTCGCGAAGGCCTCGACGTCCGACCTGTGGGCCCTTCCGTGCATCACCACCTCCACACCCCTGTCGTTCAGGTACTGGACAACAGGTCTGATCTCCGACTCGTTGGTCTTCGGCGGGTAATCGACCGTCACCTCGACCCTCCTCAANCCNAGCTCCGCGAGGATCTCAGCGACCCGCAGCTTCTTCCTGAGAGGAAGGACCCTGAAAAGCTCTCCCTCCCTGAGCGTCGAGTCCAGAAGCACCGTCCTTACCGATCCGGTCAGCATCTTTGCGATTTGGCTACCCCTGAACGCTTTAACCATTTAATCGGGCGATCGTCGAGGTCCTCGGTCGAAAGGCGTTGCAGCAGCTGGGCATCTCGCTGGCGCTCCTGACGGCGCTGCTCTGGGGAGCCACCTCGTTGGAGATGCGGAAGGCCATGGTCAGGCTCTCGGCCATCTCGGTCACGGCCCTGACCTCCGCGATAGGCGTCGCGATGGGGATAACTGCGTCCCTGCTCGACGGTTCTTGGACGAGGTACCTTTCGCTGGGGTCGGAGGGCACGATTTACGCCGCGGTCGCGGGCGTCCTCGTCTTCGCCCTAGGCCGCTTCCTGTGGTACCTCGCCATCAACGAGGTGGGAGCGTCGAGGTCCAACTCGGTAGTGGCCGTCGAGGCCCTCGTCGCGCCTCTCGCCTCGATCACGGTCACCAAGGAGGGGTTCGGNCCGCTCACGCTTCTGGGATCGGCCCTCGTCGTCCTGGGCGTCTGGCTCATCTACAGATCGATGGGAAACAGAGGAGAGCATGGCAGAGGAAGGAAGGTCGTGGGCCTCGGAGCTTCTGTGGCTGCGGCCTTCGTCTTCGCCTTCGGCTCCTCCTTTGCGAGGCTAGCCAACTTCGAGACAGGCTCTCCGACCGCGACCTACACCCTGAGCTCCCTCGCCGCGCTCCTCGTCTCCTCGCCATTCCTGCTGAGGAGTGGAGGCTTCTCGGCCGCTTTGAGGAACGGCCACGCTGCCCTCGGAGGCCTCTTCAACTCCCTCGCCAGCTTCTCCTACTGGGGAGCGCTCTCCCTAGCGCCTGTTCCGGTGGTGGTCCCGGCTTCGCAGACCTTTCCCGTCTTCACCGTCGTCCTCTCCCTCACCGCCTACAAGGGATCGGAGCACGTCGACTCGTACACGGTCCTCGGCGCGCTGCTCACGACCATAGGCGTCGTCCTCGTCAGCCTCCCATGACCCGTTCGATGGCTTGCTGGGCGAGATTGCGATCAACGGGAGCGACGTCGGCGGTCTTCGGCTCAGAGCTCTCCGGACAGGACCCTTATCGCCTCCTCGAGGCTCCTGATCCGCCTGATGTAGAAGTTGGACCTGACTTCCCTGTTCCACGGCTGGTCCCTCAGCAGCACCAACCTTCCAGAGTTCGAGCCCTGGACCGCTACGACCGGCGAGTCGTCGATGTAGACCTCGTAACCGAGGCGGACCTTGTCGGTCGCACCGACCACGAGCCTCTCGTAGCCTATCCCGTGCTTCCTCAGCCACAGGACCACGCGCTCCCTCTCCTCGGCCGGCCTTCCGGTGACCACGTCTACCTTGCCCAGCTCCGACAGCT